>JAFWYQ010000127.1 GCA_017517605.1 Bacteroidaceae bacterium | reverse complement strand
TTTGTTAGCGGAAAATCACCCCTTCCCTCGCTTAGGAAGAGATACCGCTTGCAGTGGAGGGGTAATACAACTGCTAAAACATAAAAGATGAAAGTAGAAACAGCACCCCATAATACATACTTCAGTATCGCTTAAGAGATACTCCAGTACCTCTTAATAGATACTCCAGTACTTCTTAAGAGATACTGCAGTACCACTTAAGAGAAACTGTAGTGCCTGTAAGATAAAACTAAAGGAATACTAACAAATGTTGATTATCAGTTATTTATAACGGTAAAAATAGAAAAGAGAATAAATCATTAACAACAACAGACCATCCACTCCACTTCCTTGTGGCGTAGCAAGGCCTTGAGAATTGATTAAATATCAATTCGTGCCGTAGCGAGGAGAGCATAGTGCTCTATGCGACGGAGGTCGGGCAAGGGGGAGGGTCTTCTAATTAAGCCATTATGATACGACATTACCTAAGCCTCGCATGGCAGCAACTGGAAAAGTACCGCCTGCAATCATTGGTCAGCATCGTCAGTTTAGGCATCGGATTCGCCTGCTTTGCATTTGCAAGCATGTGGATAAAGTATGAAACGACGTATGATGCGTTCCATCGGGATGCGGAGAATATCTATGTGGTAACACAAGATAAAGGATATGTGCTGCATACGAATTCCAAGAGTATAAATATTCGTGCATTGCAGGAGGTACCAGAGTTGGAAAGTTTGACGTATGTGACCAACAACTATATTGATTCCATCAACGGGAAACGGGTTGGTTGTGTGCGGTGGCTGATGAACGACACGAACTTAGTGAACCTGTTCGGATTGGAAATTCTGGAAGGAACCACCTCGTTTGTTCATAACGAGCACGAAATAGCTATCAGCGACAGGTTGGCCAAGCGTCTATGGAAGGATGAATCTCCTATAGGAAAGCCATTGACTGGAAGGCATACATTATCAATGGGTGGCACTCGTGAGAAGTTGACGTACGAACAAACCCTTACCGTATCGGCCGTGTTTCGTTCGTGGGGTGAGCATAGCAATTTCAATTTTGACATGCTGAGTCGCAGACCCGCAGATTTCCAGGAAGAATTTGGCCGAAGCGAACATATCATGGCGCGTGTCTCTCCAAAAGTTGACATCGAGAAACTGAATGCCAAGCTCGATTCGGTAAGGTTTTTCAATTATGAACATTACAAAGCTATGTCATTAGAGGAATATTTAGGTTCTATCCCTTCTCGCTGGAGACCTAAAATCGTTCCATTAACTGAACTGTACCATTCCAATGCTGCGTATGAGAACAGTACTAAATTCAAGTTCAACCATATCTACCTCTTCTCCATCGCGTGTGGATTGCTGATTTTGTGTGCTCTGTTGAACTACTTGACGATGTTCATCAACCGCCTCTTTATCCGCAAACGGGAGATTGCCTTGCGTACGGTGTTTGGGGCATCGGGCAGGGATTTGATGGTGCAGTTCATTACCGAATACGGTCTGTTGTTGGTGCTTGCCCTGCTCCTTGGTCTACTTATTACATTCGGTTTGATGGAAGATTTCCTTACCTTGGCAGATTTGCAAGTGGGACGACGTGCACAAAGTATGCTCTTTATAAGCTATAGTAGTGATATTCTGCCAGAACTCAAAACATTCTTTGCACGTGAGGTACTGCTGTACACCGTGCTGGTATTCGTGGTTTCCATACTCATCTCCATTCCTTTCATCTGGTACTTCCGTCGCCAATCGTTACAAAGCAGTATTACGGGAGTGGGAGGACTTGCCAAGTATAACATCTTCAGATATTTCAGCACGGGCATACAGATAGGAATCAGCATTCTTTGCATTTTCTGCACTGTGGTGCTATTGAAGCAGTTGCATGCATTGCGCCATGGCGATATTGGTTTTGAAATCGAGAACCGAATGTATTATAGAATGAGTCGTGACGACAGGCACATGGAAGAAGGTATCATCCAATTCCTCCGTTCGTGTCCCGAAGTGGATACCTTAATTGTATATAGTTCCACGATTTATCCTGCAACCGCAACTTCAAGCATAGTATTGAGTAAGAACAAATTTCCGGATTTGGCAGAGGAAATGAAGGTTCCACATGCTGCCGTATCAGAAGAAATTGTTGATTTCTATGGATTGAAACTGTTGCAAGGCAGATGGCCCCACGAAGGTGAATACGATGCCATTGTGGTCAACGAGGCATTTGTCCATCAGTCAGGTTGGATGAATCCGTTAGAGAAATCGATTCACCACGAGAAGATTGTGGGAGTGGTCAAAGACTTCCACAATGTATCCCCTTTGATAAAGTCAGAACCTTATATCTTGAGGTATTACAAATATAGACCAATTCCATCTCTTGCACCTGATATTCTTTTCCGTTATAAGCCAGACATGAAGGAGACTTTGATGACCAAGGTAGAGACATTCTTCAAGGAGAAGGAGTTGAAATACGAAGACTATCAATGGAATGATTTGATGGAGATGTACAACTATATGCTGAAGTCCGAGGACAACCTCCGCCTCCTCCTCTCCATCACTTCAGGCATCTGCATCCTCATCGCCCTCTTCGGTGTGTGGTCGATGATAATGCTCACCTGTGAGCAACGGCGCAAAGAGATTGCCGTGCGCAAGGTGTTCGGAGCTACGACAAAAGACATCCTGGACATGTTCATCGTTGAATACATGGCGCTGCAAGGAGTAGCCGCCCTCGTGGCCTTCCCCATCGGCTATGCCTGCATGAAGCCGTGGCTGGAGCAATATGTGGTGCAGACCTCCATCCCTTGGTGGATTTACGTCGGCATCTTCATGGCCGTGGCCCTGCTCGTGGCCCTCTGCGTCGGCTGGCGCGTGTGGAAGACGGCCAAGGCACGCCCGGCGGATGAGATAGCAAAAGGAAGAGGGTAGAAGGACTTGGTATATACGATAATGAAGTAATAGAAAAAGACACAAGAGGTTCTCTTTTTGTTTTTTTTTGACAGAAGAACATAAGTTCATAAGAAATTAAAGTCTTTTGTTCTTATGTTCTTTTGTCTAAAAAATGAGAACCTCTTGTGTCTTTTGTATCTCTGTGTGCAAAATGTACTATTGCTTGTTTGCCCGCTTGCGCTCCAGTTCATCGAGGATGATTTTGCGCATACGCATGCTCTTGGGAGTAATCTCTACGTATTCGTCCTCCTTGATGTATTCCAATGCCTCTTCGAGTGAGAAGACGATGGGAGGGACGATGCGTGCCTTGTCGTCAGAGCCGCTGGCGCGCATGTTGGTCAACTTCTTGCTCTTGGTGACGTTGATGACAAGGTCGTTGTCGTGGGCATGTTCGCCTACTACTTGTCCGGCATACACCTCCTCTTGGGGGAAGATGAAGAACTTACCGCGATCCTGCAACTTGTCGATGGCGTAGGCAAAGGCTGTACCTGTCTCCATGGCAATCATAGAGCCGTTGGTGCGGCGCTCAATGTCGCCCTTGTAGGGTTGGTATTCCTTGAAGCGGTGTGCCATGATGGCCTCTCCGGCCGAAGCGGTCAGTACGTTGGTACGCAAGCCGATGATGCCTCGAGAAGGGATGTTGAACTCGATGTTCACACGGTCGCCTGCCGTCTCCATGGAGGTGAGCTCGCCCTTGCGGCGGGTGACCATATCAATCATTTTGCTGGCATATTCCTCGGGGACACTGATGGTCAACTCCTCGATGGGTTCGCAACGTGTGTCGTTGATGGTCTTGTAGATAACCTGGGGTTGTCCCACCTGTAGTTCGTAGCCTTCGCGGCGCATGGTCTCGATGAGTACCGAGAGGTGGAGCACACCGCGACCGAAGACGGTCCATTTGTCGGTAGTCTCGTCCTTCTGTACACGCAGAGCCAGGTTCTTGTCCAACTCCTTCATCAGACGGTCGTGGATGTGGCGGCTGGTGACGAACTTGCCTTCCTTGCCGAAGAAGGGAGAGTCGTTGATGGTGAACACCATGCTCATGGTGGGTTCGTCGATGGCGATGGTGGGCAAGGGTTCGGGATTTTCGAAGTCGCAGATGGTGTCGCCGATTTCAAAGTTTTCCAATCCTACAATGGCGCAGATGTCGCCCGAGCTGACACTCTCCACACGCTTGCGGCCAAGGCCCTCAAAGGTATGCAACTCCTTTATCTTGCTACGTGTCTGGCTACCGTCGCGATGCGAGAGGGTGATGTTCATGCCCTCGGTGAGTGTACCGCGGTGTACACGGCCTACGGCGATACGTCCGGTGTAGGAAGAGTAGTCGAGTGAGGTAATCAACATTTGCGGTGTACCCTCCAGCATCTTGGGGGCAGGGATATGTTCGATAATCTGGTCGAGCAGGTAGTGGATGTTGTCTGTGGGAGTCTTCCAATCCTCGCCCATCCAGTTGTTCTTGGCCGAACCATACACGACGGGGAAGTCCAACTGGTTCTCCGTGGCGTTGAGGCTGAACATGAGGTCGAACACCATTTCGTACACCTCTTCGGGACGACAATTGGGCTTGTCTACCTTGTTTACCACCACGATGGGTTTCAATCCGATTTGCAGAGCCTTCTGCAACACGAAGCGTGTCTGTGGCATGGGACCCTCGAAAGCGTCCACCAACAGGATGCATCCGTCGGCCATGTTGAGCACGCGCTCCACTTCGCCACCGAAGTCGCTATGTCCCGGGGTATCGATGATGTTGATTTTTGTATCTTTGTAGATGATGGAGACATTCTTTGACAGGATGGTTATTCCTCGCTCGCGCTCCAAGTCGTTGTTATCCAATACCAGTTCGCCGTTTGTCTGGTCGCCACGGAAGAGGTGGCCGGCGAGCATCATTTTGTCAACCAATGTAGTCTTTCCGTGGTCGACGTGTGCAATAATCGCAATGTTTCTAATATCTTGCATACCTTATTTATATGGTCTTTTTACCTAAAAACGCGGCAAAGGTACGGAAAAACAACGAGATATTCAACGGAATAGCGATATTAGTGCTGAAATAACAATAATTCAAAATTAGAAAATCAGTTCCGAAGCATAGGCAAGCAGGACATAGCGGGCCAATTTGCCCAATGTCATGTAGAGAAAGACCAGCCAACCGTTGGCGCGCATCATACCCAACACGATGGCAAAAGCCTCGCCCAAGGCGGGGAGGAAGCAGAAGAATGCCATCCAGGCACCGCGTCCACGCACATAGCGTTCGGCACGCTCCAACTGGTGTGGTTTTACGTGGAAGAGGCGTTCAATCCATCGCATGTTTCCCAAAAGACCTACCCAATAGCATGTCATGCTACCCAAGGTGTTGCCCAAGGTGCCGGCCAATATGGTAAGCAACGGACTGAGACCCACCTTGATGAGTCCTATCATCACTAACTCGGAACTGAACGGAACCACCGAGCCGGATAAAAAGGCGGCCACGAACATGCCTGCATAGCCGTATTGCAACAGAATATCTACCAAAGCATCCATACACTACCGTAAACAGATAACACAATCAACAATACCAACGCTACAAGGAAAAGAATGTTGCTTACCCGTGTGGACGAATGTGCAAACACATGCCCTGACAGAATGCTGACACCTATGATGGGAGTAGCAGCCAATGCGCTCCATGCTGAAGGATTCAAAACCCACAGAAGCAGGGCGAAGAGACTCCACCAGAACAAGAAGAAGAGGAACAGACGAGTACGTATCTTATAGCGATGACCGTTCGTCAATACATAACTTCCGCTATACAGAAAAAGCAAGGCGGTATATCCCATTGTTAACCAATTGGAGGTGGAAATGGTGGAATAATCCCATACGAATGATTGGCGGAAGGATTGCCATGGAGCAAAGATGAGTTCTGTCTGTCCGTGCCAAAAGGCATAGACAAACAGCAACCAATAGGGCAATAGCAACCCGATCAAGCTGGCACAAAATGTTCGGATGGACAAGGCTTTGAAAATCAATAGAGCTGCATAAAGGAATGGGATAAACACTACAATGGGGAATTGTATCAAGCTGGAAATCCCGATAAAGAAAAAGAGATGTGCGACCTCGCCCGGTAAAACAACCTGATAACAACGGAAGAGGAATAAAATGCTCCATAGCAGACAGACAAGGAACAAATTGCCGGTCAGCGAGTGGCAGGACAAAGGTAGAGATACCCATAAGAGCAGAAGGAAGGAGGTGTGGAGAGTTGAACGATGTCCCACTAAGGCATAGGAGTTGTTCAATTCGGCCATCAGGTAGGCGGCAACGGAGCAAAGTAGCAGATTGCCTCCTTCTACCACCCATGCAGGAAGGTTGAATGTCCCCCACCAACCGGTCAAGGAGATTTCCTCTGTCAGAGGCCATTCGATGCCAACTATCCACAACAACAAAGCCAAGATTACCATCAGAGGAAAGGTAATCTTGGATTTGATGATACGTTGTTGAAGACGTTGGGACATAAAGGTTAAAGTTGACGAGGATTTTTTTAGTTGACAAGTTGACGAGGAATTAGTACCGGATGGCCTTGTCAACTCGTCAACTTGTGTCTTGTCAACTGAATCAATCAGTTACAAATCCGCTCCAATATCCGAACGGAAGTACTTCTTTTCGAATTGGATTTTCTTGGCTCCCTCGAAAGAGAGTTTCAGTGCTTCGGCTTTGTCGGCACCATAAGAGCTGACGGCAATTACACGGCCTCCAGCAGTTACAACTTGACCATCCTTAGTGGTTGTGCCGGCATGGAAGACAATGCTTTCGGGATTCACCTCGTCGATACCAGTAATGGCAAAGCCCTTGTCGTATGCTTCGGGGTATCCGCCTGATACAAGCATTACGCACACGGCGGCGCGGGGGTCGAACTTCAAGGTTTTTTCATTCAGGTTGCCTTCGGCTACACCTTCCAACAGATCCACCAAGTCGCTCTTGATGCGGAGCATTACACTTTCAGTTTCGGGGTCGCCCATGCGCACGTTGTACTCGATAACCATCGGTTCGCCCTTTACGTTGATAAGACCGAAGAAGATGAATCCCTTATAGACGATTCCTTCAGCAGCCAGACCTTCCACGGTGGGGCGGATGATGCGGTCCTCCACCTTCTGCATCCACTCTTTGGTGGCAAAGGGGACGGGGGTTACTGAGCCCATACCGCCGGTGTTCAATCCTGTGTCGCTTTCGCCGATACGCTTGTAGTCCTTGGCCTCGGGCAGGATTTTGTAGTTCTTTCCGTCGGTGAGTACGAATACCGAGCACTCGATACCGCTGAGGAACTCCTCAATCACTACGGTTGACGAGGCATTGCCGAACATGCCGCCCAACATCTCCTTCAATTCCTTCTTGGCTTCGTCCAAGGTGTTGAGGATAAGCACACCTTTACCGGCACACAAACCGTCAGCTTTCAGTACGTAAGGTGCTTGCAATGTCTCCAGGTAAGCAAGTCCCTCTTCCAATTGCTCGCCTGTGAAGCTGCGATAGCCGGCCGTGGGGATACCGTGGCGTTGCATGAATCCCTTGGCAAACTCCTTGCTTCCTTCGAGCACGGCTCCTGCCTTTGAAGGACCGATGACGGGGATAGCCTTCAGCTCCTCATCATTCTGGAAGTAGTCATAGATGCCCTTTACCAATGGATCTTCGGGGCCTACTACTACCATGTCGATACCATTTTCCAAGACAAATTTACGGATACCTTCGAAGTCATCGCCTTTGATAGCTACATTTTCGGCTACGTTACTTGTGCCCGCATTTCCGGGAGCTACATACAGTTTCTCGATTTTCGGGCTTTGAGCTATTTTCCAAGCCAAGGCGTGTTCGCGTCCGCCACTACCCAACAATAAAAGTTTCATATCTATATTATTTTTCTAATTATTCTAAATAATTGGCAAAGATAGTGCAAGCCGAGCGGAATACAAAATAAATCTGAATTTATTTTTATTCCCGAGGCGCCGCCTATGAGTGCTGAGTTATAAGTTCTGAGTTGTGAGTGCTTTGAACCTTGAACTTTAAACTCTTAACTCTGAACTTTAATTTTTAACTCTCCTTATACCATCCCGCATACATGATGTAGCCGTTGGCAATCTTTTCGTTGATTTCCTTGGCCTGGTCGGGAGCAACCTTCTTGATGAACTTGGCGGGTACGCCTGCCCATAGTTCGCCCGGGCCTATCTGTGTGCCTGCGAGTACGAGGGCACCTGCCGCCACGATAGCGCCTTTCCCCACGTGGGCATGGTCGAGCAGGGTAGCTCCCATACCAATGAGGGCAAAGTCATCCACGTCGGCACCGTGGATGGTGACGTTGTGACCTACGGATACATCGTCGCCGATGCAGATGGTAGATTTCTCGTAGAGGGTGTGAAGTACACTTCCGTCCTGTATGTTTACGCGATTGCCTATGCGGATGCTGTTTACATCGCCACGAAGCACGGTGTTGAACCAAATGCTACATTGGTCGCCCATCACCACATCGCCTACGATGGTGGCATTCTCGGCCAAGTAGCAATCCTTTCCTATTTGTGGAGTGAATCCACGCACTGATTTGATTAGAGCCATGAATATAAATTTAGTAGTTAAAGGAGTTTGAGGAGTTATCACTACGTTAGTAGTTAAAGCCAAATGTATTGCAAACTATCGGTTAGCAGGCAAAGCCTGCGATAACTACTTTAACTCCTAACGAAGTGTTATCTCCTTTATTCCCTCAACTTTCGCTATGAAAGTTGATTTATTACATTTCCTTCGTCTTTTCTTTCAACCAAGCAACCTCTTTCTCTTCGAGGCGCGGAGCCAATTCGTTGAACACCCGTTGATGATAGGCGTTGAGCCATTGGAGTTCGTCGGGTGTCATCATCTCGCGTACGATGGGGCGCGTGTCAATGGGGCAGAGAGTGAGGATGTCGAACTTGTAGTATGTGCCGAACTCCGTCTCCTTGTCTGGCACGATGAGCATCATGTTTTCGATGCGTACACCGTGGCTACCTGTGCGATAGATACCCGGTTCGTTGGTCACCGTCATACCTGGGAGCAGGAGTGTGGGCACGTGATTCATGCGAATTTGGTGAGGCCCCTCGTGTACGTTCAGGTATGAACCTACGCCATGGCCCGTGCCGTGGAGGTAATTGATGCCCTCGGCCCACATGAATTGGCGGGCAAGCACGTCGAGTTGTGTACCGCATGTGCCATGTGGAAAGTGGGCGCGGCTGAGGGCAATGTTGCCTTTGAGAACCAATGTATAGTCGCGTCGTTCGTCCTCGGTTAGAGGGCCGAGGGGGATGGCGCGGGTGATGTCCGTCGTACCGTCCATGTATTGTGCTCCGCTATCGAGCAGGAGCAATCCCTTGGAGTCGAGAGGGATGTCGCTTTCGGGTGTCGGTTCGTAGTGTACGATGGCGCCATGAGCTCCGTATCCCGCAATGGTGTCGAAACTTACGTCGCGGAAATGTTCTTGTTGCGAGCGTTGGCGCGTCAATTCAGCATCGGCACTCAATTCCGTCACCTCTTCGCCTTTTGTCATTTTTTCTTCCAACCAGATGAGGAAGCGCACCATGGCCACTCCATCGCGCACCATAGCTTGGCGGAAGCCATTGATTTCCGCTTCGTTCTTGACGGCCTTCATGGCAGGGATGGGCGAGGGGGCAAACGAACATCGTCCCTCCGCTATCAAACGTTGGCATCGGGTGCTGATTTCGCAATTGCTATTGGTGGGTAATAAGAGAGGGTAGGTGTCGAACTTGGCCACCTCGTTATAAAACTCTGGGTAGGGATGAAAAATTACCCCGTGGGAGCGTAAATTTTCCCCAACGGGAGAAAAAATTTTCTCAGGTAGGGCAAAAAAGTGAGCCTCGTCGGGGGTGATTACGAGGTAGCTTACCACCACAGGATTGCAATGCACATCCGAGCCGCGGAGGTTCAATGTCCAAGCAATGTCGTCGAGTGCAGAGACGACGAGTGTCTTCTTTCCAATCTCCTTGCGGATACGTGCCAACTTGTTGGTGCAACTCTCACCGGCAAGTGCGAGTGGTTGCATTTCCACCTCCTCAAGGGGAAGTTGTGGACGCGAAGGCCATAGCTCGTCCCACCACGAGGTAGGGATGTGGGTAAGATTGATGCAGAATTTCTCCATCAACTCGTTTGCCCATGCCTCTGCCTGGTCGTGACTATTCACCGTAGGGTCAATGCCCACGGATTCGTTCTTTTTCAACACCACGCCCAACCAATCGGTAATGGAAGGTGTTTCGGGCAATCTTTCCTTCATCAACTGGATGTTCGTGCCGGCCAATTGCTCTTCGGCTTGGAGGAAATAGCGCGAATCCGTCCACAAGGCCGCCTCGGTAAGTGTAACTACCACTGTACCAGCCGAGCCATTGAAGCCAGAAATCCACTCGCGCACCTTCCAATGGTCGGGCACATACTCACTTCCATGCGGGTCGGTACTGGGGATGATGACGGCTTGCACGTCCGCCCTCTTCATATATTCACGTAGATGTGCGATGCGTTCGCGCACCTCATTTGCCAATGGGTTGGTCTGATTGGTCATAGGTTGGTTCGGTTTTTCTGATTTTGACTGCAAAATTAACGAAAATATTTCAAAAGTTTGTTTGCGATACAAAAAAAGCGTACATTTGTCGCTGATAAGGAAATCGGACAAACAGAAATCCTTTCTGCGAGTCTTTATTGTCTAATTAAAAATGTATGTATCATGAAGAAAATTTTTGTAACTTTACTGGTTATGGTGGTGGCTATGGCTGCGAATGCTCAAATTTGGGCAGGTGGTTCACTTGGTTTTTGGACCAATAGTGAAGCAGAAGGGTCTGAAACTAAAACAATGTTCAAATTTGCTCCTGAGGTAGGATACGACTTGTCTGAAGATTGGTCTGTTGCCGTTATGTTTAGTTATAATGTGAACAAGCCAGAAGATGGTGAGAGTACCAAAGCAATATCTGTTATGCCTTATGCTCGTTATAATCTCCTCAAGGCTGGAAACTTCAAACTTTTTTTGGATGGCGCTTTTAAAATCGCCTCTGTAGACGATGGTGATGAAGAATCTTCTGCATGGGGAATTGGTATCAAGCCTGGTATTGCGTATTCGTTGACCGAGAAGTTCAGTTTGGTGGCCCACATGGGACTCTTAGGGTATCAAGATGCTGACGAAGCTTTGAGGGGCGATATTCAGAGAGGTTTTGGCTTTAACTTTGATAACAATGTATCCTTCGGTATTTATTACGCATTCTGATTTAATCTGTGTGAATTATGAAAAAGGTCCTTTTGACATTGATGGCGTTGATTGTCTCTGTAGCAGTTAACGCTCAAGTGTGGATAGGTGGTTCGCTCGGCTTTTGGAGCAATAGTGATGCTGAGGAATATGCCTCGTCAGTAGAAACCAAATCGTGGCGTAGTGTTTTGTTGGAAGTTGGTTATAACCTGTCTGAAGAATGGGCGATAGCGGCAGGATTGGAATCCGGATACCACAAATTTGGAGATTTCAATGGAACGCCGATTGAAGCTACTCATTCATATTCTATTGCTCCCTATGCTCGCTATAACTTTATTAGAAAGGGTGATCTTAAACTCTTCTTGGATGGAGGTTTTGAAATCATTTCTATGGGTAGCGATGAGCAAGAGTACACTATTTGGAATGTCGGCATCAAACCAGGTATCTCTTATTCGTTGACCGAGAAGTTCAGTTTGGTGGCCCACATGGGACTCTTAGGGTATCAGAAGGTTGACGACAATCTTCTTGGAGGCTCTCTTATTTATAGAAACGGTTTTGGCTTCGACTTTGATAACAATATGTCTTTTGGAGTTTATTATTCGTTCTGAATGTAGGATTTAAAGAATAATAAAGCGCGGATTTCCCTTTGAACAAATGAAGATTCGCGCTTTAGTTATAATAGTAGAAAAGGGATCAATCCGAAAACCCGGTTGTAAATATAGAATATCAGATACTCAATATGTCCATTGGCACATGAACATAGGTTCATTGGCACTTTAATATAGGTTCATTGGCCATTTAATATAAGTTCATTGGCACTTGCCTTATGTCTGTATTCCAGATGGTCTCTGGTAAAGGTTCAAAAGGGACGCAACCGACTTTTCGGACTGCCCTTAGAAAAGGAGATTTCTTATTTCTCCATCAATGCCTTGATATTTCGGTTTACCTCTTCCTTCAATTTCTCCATCTCGATGCAACGGATAGTGGAGACGTGCATATAAAGTTCTTCGATGCTGAGAAGGCTTTCGTCGCTCTCTATCAACAGACGATTGAGGGGGCAGAGGCGGAGGACCTCTTCGTTGAAGTGCTCGCCAAAGGAGAGGAAGAATCCTTCGCGGAGGAGCTGTTGGGCCTGCTCGGGTTTTCCGCGGAAGCCGTGGATAATCCAAGGTTCGTGAGGGAATTCGTGTTTGTGCAGGCGGATTACCTCGTCAAAGGCTTTGACGCAATGCACGACGAGCGGTTTGCCGACCTCTTTGGCCAGGCAGGCTTGCATTTCGAAGGCCTCTATTTGGAGGGTTATATCGCCTCCTCGCACACGGTCGATACCTGCTTCACCTATAGCCGCCACCTGAGGCAGGCTTAGCTTTGGGATAAGATCACCATAGCCCTGGGCTTTCCATTCCTCATCTATGTGCCACGGATGAATCCCTATGCTGATAGGGATATCCAATGAGCGACACTCCTCCAATGACGAAACGAAATCTTTATCACCAACCGAAAGGCTGATGATGCTTTGTCCGTCCAATCGGGCAGGGGTGTAGTGGGAGTGGATATCGAGGAGCATAAACATATATATTTTAAGCAC
This sequence comes from Bacteroidaceae bacterium, assembly GCA_017517605.1. GTDB lineage: Bacteria > Bacteroidota > Bacteroidia > Bacteroidales > Bacteroidaceae > Phocaeicola_A. Next base: position 29,344 of record JAFWYQ010000127.1, on the reverse strand, counting down.
GGATGACACGGATTTCACGGTTGTTTTTCTATCTGTGTCATCTGTGTAATCCGTGCCTAAATAATTTCTTTAAATTCGTTGCACTTCCCTCATCACCCGCAAGAAGTTTTCTCCCCAAATGCCGCGGATGTCGGCTTCGCTATACCGTTCGCGGAGGAGCTGGCGGGTGAAGTTGATGAGCTCTGAAGCCGAGGCGCATCCGATGATGCCACCGTCGCCATCGAAGTCGGTGCCGATGCCCACGTGCTCTACGCCCATGATGTTGACCATGTGGTTGAGGTGCTCCACTGCATCGCGTATGGTGGCCGGTGCATCTTCGCGCAGGAATCCGCTATAGAGCGTCACTTGTGCCACACCTCCACGGGCGGCCAAGGCACGAAGTTGCTCATCCGTCAAGTTGCGCGGATGATTGCACAGGGCGCGACTCGACGAGTGCGAGCATACGATGGGTGTGCGGCTTATCTCCAACGCATCGTAAAAACTCTTTTCCGATGCGTGCGAAAGGTCGACCATCATACCTGTGCGGTTCATTTCGTGAATCACTTGTGCACCAAAGGGGCTTACACCTCCGTGTTCGTTGTTTCCTCGTGCCGAATCGCAAAGGTCATTGTCTCCATTGTGGCAGAGGGTCATATATACCACGCCACGCTTGCGGAAGTGTTCGACGAGCGACACATCTTTGCCGATGGCATATCCGTTTTCAATACCCAGCATGATGGATTTCTTTCCCTCGGCCTTGTGGCGGTAGAGGTCGTCGGGTGTGCGGGCAATCTCGATGGCGGTGCAGTTGCGGGCCACCATCTCCTCTATCTCGTCCAGCAGGCGGTTGGCCTTGGCCGTAGCGGCCAGGAGCGATTCCTCGTCGCGCTCCAGCTGCTTCAGGTAAGCCACCATGATGGTTGCATCCAATCCGCCTTCGGTCATCTTGTGCAGGTCAACCAAAATCTTTGGGTCGCGTGTATGAAATTCTATGTGCTGGTCAAAGAACATTGGTGTGTCGCAATGCGAATCCAATGTGAGGATACGCTCGTGCAATCGGCGTGCTTCGCGATAAGAGGTTGCCTCCTTTGTCAACCAACGGAAGAGTGGGAGCATCGATTCATCGTCACAAAGAATCATACACTCTGGATGCCATTGCACACCCAACATCGACTTGTATTCGGTCGATTCTATCGCCTCGATAATGCCGTCAGTGGCACGGGCACTGACCATGAATCCTTGTGTCGGTTCCTTCACCGCTCGGTGGTGGAAAGAGTTGACATTCAGTCGCTCTTCTCCATCAAAAATACGGCTCAACAGACTCTCTTTCTCTACCTCTACGGTGTGCGATGGGTAACTTCTGTCCAACTCCTGACTATGTTTGATGCAAGGTTCGGAGTGTTGCGAATGGATATCCTGGTAAAGTTTGCCTCCCAAAGCGGCGGTCATAATCTGTATGCCCCGACAAATTCCAAGGATGGGTATCTGACGGTTAGCGGCCAAGCGGGTGAGAATCAATTCTTGTCGATCGCGCCGGTGGTTGATGCTACTCAAGTTCTTTACCGGCTCTTCACCGAGGAAAAGCGGATTGATGTCTCCTCCACCTGTCAGTAACAAACCGTCAATGCGTTCGAGTGTGCTCAAGAGTGCCTCCTTCTCCTCGTACGGCGGGATAATCAACGGTGTGCCTCCTGCGGCCAAAACCGAACGGATGTATCCGTCGGCCACGGCACAATTACCCTCGTTGAAATTTCCTGTAATGCCTATTGTAGGTCTCTCTTTGTACGTGGGAAACTTGGCATGTATCTCTTTGCAAACAGAATTGATATTGTATGAATGGTTGTTCATATTGGTTCAACTATTGGATTCTTCACTCTTCACTCTTCATTCTTCACTTTCTCTTGGGATTCTTGGGGAACCATCCTTTCTTTACCCGTTTCTCTTGGTCGAACAACTCTTTGATTGTCCAAAAGGATGAAAAGGCAAACACCCCTAACAGGGAAGAAAGGATGATGTCTGCTATAAAAATAGAGGTGGCTACTCCTACTATACCTAATAGCAGGAATATCCACCAACATTTTGTGCCCCAATGGTATTCACACTTAATGACCATCGGATGAAACAACCCGATAATCAGGAATGTGCAAATACCTATAAACAATCCCGCCAAGTGATATTCGTTCAAGAACTCCATATTGGCGGTGCGTTTTTATTCTGTACAGATAGGAATCTCCTTCTTGATGCTTTGGTCAAGCGAAATCAAAGTTTCGGTTGAAACCACACCGTGAATACCCTGCATACGGTTGTTCAGCAAATCCATCAGATGCTCGTTGTCGCGTGCATAGAGCTTTACCATCATGGTGTAAGGACCTGTGGTAAAATGGCATTCTACAATTTCGGGGATTTTTACCAGTTCCTCCACTACACTTTTGTACATGGAGCCTTTTTCCAGTTTGATACCCACGTAGGTGCATGTATTATATCCCAAGGTTTTGGGACTTACATGATAGCCCGAACCTACAATGACACCCATGTCAAACAAATGTTGTACACGTTGGTGGATGGCGGCGCGTGACACACCACACTCAGCAGCTACATCTTTGAATGGGATGCGTGCGTTCTGCGAAATGATTTCTAAAATCTTCTTGTCAAGACTATCGATTTTTTCCATTGTTATTAATAAGTTTGTTGTCTGTTATCAAAACGTAAGCAAAAGTAGAACTTTTTTTTCGTTTCTCCGCAAAAATAGAGAAAAAACTGATTAAATTCTGCAAAATTTAGTATTTAAGTCAAATAAAGATGTTTTATAACATAATTTTGGGCTTGACAAGATGATAGTAAAATCGTTGAAGGGAAGACAAAAGATAAATCAGAAGGTGTAAAAAATAGCGCGGATTACATGGATTCACACTCCTTGTTTGGTGTAATCCGCGTAATCCGCGCCTAAAAGTTATTGCTTATGCAATTTTATTTCTCGATACCGAGCAACTCAACTTCGAAAATCAGAGTTGAGAAAGGCTTGATCTGACCCTGGTTGCGTGAACCATAAGCCAAATACTCGGGGATGTAAAGCTCCCACTTTGAGCCTACGGGCATCATAGTCAAAGCCTCTGTCCAGCCTGGGATAACTTGGTTGGCAGCGAAAGTTGTGGGCTTGTTGCGCTTGTATGAGCTGTCAAACTCAGTACCGTCAATCAAAGTACCACGATAGTGTACGCTTACTCTGTCAGATGAGGTGGGGATAGCGCCTTTACCCTGCTTGATAATCTTGTACTGCAATCCGCTGGGAGTTTCGTTTACGCCTTCCTTGGTCTTGTTTTCAGCCAAGAATCTCTCACCGGCTTCGCGGTTTGTGCCATATTGGGCTTCCATCTGCTTTTCGTTGGCAGCTTCCATTACAGCCTGAACATAGTCGCGTGCATCCTCTACGCTCATCTTCATGTCCTTGCCCAATACACCGGCAATGAATCCGGCAACCAGGTTGTCCTTGTCTACTGATTTGGTAGAATCGTCTGCATAAACGTCAGCAGTAAGACCACTTACCCAGCTTTCAGCCATCATCTGGCCAATCTTCAAACCTTCTACGTATGCAATCTGGCTCTGTGCATCCTTGCCGGCAGCACCGTCAACCAAACCTTTTACCAAATCACCGATTTTTGCAGTGTCTACACGCAACTGCTGAACCATGTATTCCTTGAAACCTTGAGTCTGAGTCAGACCGAATGCATAAGACAAAGAGTCAGTGTCGCTCTTCAAATTAGCCTTAGGAGCCTGAGCTGTGCATGAAACCATACCAGCAGCTGCGGCCAAAACCATTAAAAAACTTGCTTTTTTCATTGTTACTTTTTTGTTTATGAATTATTTAAATTTATTTCTTCTCAACTTTTCGACCTCTCAACCTTTCAACGAGAATCTTACAATACCTCAATCAGTTCCACATCAAAGATGAGTGTACTGTGGGGAGGAATCATTTCGCCTGCACCGTGTGCACCGTATCCCAATTCTGAGGGAATATACAAGCGCCACTTGGCACCTTCGCTCATCAGTTGCAGAGCCTCTACCCATCCGGGGATTACTTGGTTTACACCGAACACGGCGGGTTCGCCACGTTTGATGGAACTGTCGAACAAGGTTCCGTCGATGAGTGTACCTTCATAGTGGCAACGTACCTTATCTGTAGCTTTGGGACTTTTGCCGTTACCCTCCTGCAACACCTCGTACTGAAGACCGCTGGCGGTTACTTTCACTCCTTCTTTTTTCTGGTTCTCGGCCAAGAATGCTTTGCCTTTCTCGATGTTTTCAGCATTCATGCGCTTTTCCATTTCTTCGAAGTAGTTGTTCACAATGTCACGTGCCTCGGTGTGAGTGATAGCAGTCTCGTTACCATTCAGCACATCATGTATGGCTTGGGCAAAGTCCTCTACATTGATGCCGCGGGCACCCATGCCCAACAGGTTCTGGCCAATTCCTAAGCCAATTGCATAACTGAATTTATCCATATCTCTTAATTCCTTTATTATATATATTCAATCAAATCTTCTTATCAGTAAACCCTTTATGATGCCATTATGTTTGGTTATGAATCAATGTTTTACTGAAAACCGCGCAAAGGTACTCCTTTTATTTGAACGAGAGAAGGTTTAAAAAATTAAAAAATATTATTTTTAGGGTATATTATATAAAATATAGATAAAAGGTGAAAAAAAAGAGGGTATGTCAACACTGACACACCCTCTTTTGCTTTATGACATTTGTCAATCAGTCTCTCTTCGGACGACGTTCACCACGTTCGGGACGCTCGCGGCGGGCGGGACGCTCTACGTATCCTTCGGGCTTCTCGAGGAGCACGCGGTGAGAGAGCTTGAACTTGCCGGTCTTGGGATCGATGTCGAGCAACTTCACTTCAATCTCGTCACCTTCCTTGATGCCTGCCTCTTCTACAGTCTCCAGACGCTTCCAGTCGATTTCTGAGATGTGGAGCAATCCGTCCTTGCCGGGCAGGAACTCTACGAAGCAACCGTAGGGCATTACGCTGCGTACCTTACCGGTATAAACTTCACCTACCTCGGGGATGGCAACGATGGCCTTGATCATGTTCATGGCCGACTCGATGCACTGCTTGTTGGTACCGGCAATTTCAATTTTGCCTACACCGTCAATCTCGTCGATAGTGATAGTGGCACCGGTCTCTTCCTGCATACCTTGGATAATCTTGCCACCAGGGCCAATCACTGCACCGATGAACTCCTTCGGGATGATCATCACCTCGATGCGGGGAGCATGGTCCTTCAGTTCGGCACGAGGCTCGGCGATGCACTCGGTAATCTTGCCGAGGATGTGCTCGCGGCCTTCCTTGGCCTGCAACAGAGCCTTCTCCAGAATCTCGTATGAAAGGCCATCCACCTTGATGTCCATCTGAGTGGCGGTGATACCGTCGCGTGTACCTGTCACCTTGAAGTCCATGTCGCCCAAGTGGTCCTCGTCGCCAAGGATGTCGCTCAATACGGCATACTTCTCTTCACCGGCGTTCTTGATAAGTCCCATAGCGATACCTGATACGGGCTTGGTCATCTTCACACCGGCATCCATCAGTGCCAATGTTCCGGCACATACGGTAGCCATTGAAGAAGAACCGTTTGACTCAAGAATATCAGAAACTACGCGTACTGCGTAAGGATAGTCTGCAGGAATCTGTCCCTTCAACGCACGCCATGCCAAGTGGCCGTGACCGATTTCGCGACGGCCTACACCACGCTGGGGACGGGCCTCACCTGTTGAGAAGGGAGGGAAGTTGTAGTGAAGGAGGAAACGCTCGCGGTGCTGGTCGAGTACGTCGTCCACAATCTTCTCGTCGAGCTTGGTACCCAATGTCACGCTGGTGAGTGACTGAGTCTCACCACGGGTAAAGATGGCTGAACCGTGAGGACCGGGCAGCGGGCTGACCTCGCACCAGATGGGGCGGATTTCGGTAGTCTTACGACCATCGAGACGCTTGCCTTCATCGAGGATGCAACGGCGCATAGCCTCTTTCTCCACATCGTGGTAGTAGCGGTCGATAAGGGCCGCCTTGGTCTCCAGCTCCTCTTCAGTGAACTGGGCCTTGAACTCTTCGCGGATGGCTTCGAAAGCCTCGCCACGCTCGTGCTTGTTGCAATTGCCGCTCTGTGCAATGGCGTATGCCTTGTCGTAGCAAGCCTCGCGAACGGCCTTGCGGAGATCTTCGTCGTTCTCTTCGTGGCAATATTCGCGCTTCTGTACGGTGCCACACTCTTCCATCAACTCCACCTGCACCTTGCAGTGGTCCTTGATGGCAGCGTGAGCCACCTTCATGGCTTCGAGCAGGTCTTGCTCTGAAACTTCCTTCATCTCGCCTTCCACCATCATTATGTTCTCGTAAGTGGCGGCAACCATCAGGTCCATATCGGCCTCTTCGAGCTGTTGGAAGGTGGGGTTGATAACGAACTCGCCGTTGATGCGGGCCACACGTACCTCAGAGATAGGACCTCCGAAGGGGATGTCGCTCACAGCAAGGGCGGCAGAAGCTGCCAATCCGGCCAATGCGTCGGGCATGTCCACACCGTCAGCAGAGAACAGAATGATGTTCACATATACCTCTGCATGATAGTTATCGGGGAATAGAGGACGAAGAGCGCGGTCCACCAGACGGCAGGTCAGGATTTCATAATCCGAAGCCTTGCCTTCGCGTTTGGTGAAACCACCGGGGAAACGGCCGAAAGCCGCATACTTCTCTTTATACTCTACCTGTAAAGGCATAAAATCTGTACCGGGAACTGCATCCTTGGCGGCACAAACAGTAGCCAGCAACACGGTGTTACCCATGCGCAGCATCACCGAACCATCGGCCTGCTTTGCCAACTTTCCCGTCTCAAGTGTGATGGTTCTTCCATCAGGCAACTTGACCTCTTTTGTAATTACGTTCATCTAAAAAAATAATTATAGTTTTGTACTATCTTTCCAAAAATCGTGCAAAGATACAGTTTTCCACTGATAATGAGCAAGAAAAAGTGAGAAAAGTGCTTAATATTCTTATTTTTTATAATTTTAATACGAAAAAGTGCGGTTTTAGAGGCTAAGAATTGTAACTTTGCGGCCTAATTTATTCCTGAAGTGTAGGAGAAGGAGTGCAGACGACAATAGTTGTGACAATGATGCAAACCGTAGGAATGCCCCTACAGAGAGCGAAAACGAAGATGCCATGCAGGCGAAACTATTGTCTGAACTCCTGTAACTCCTGAACTTCTGAACTCCAGATTAAGAAACGTTCTATTAGTAAAATGAAGAAACATACAATCGTTGCAGCCGCATCGCTTGTGTTGGCATTGGCTGCGTGTGAAGAGAGAGGCGAACAGTTCCAGGTAGTGGGTGAAATCGGTGAAGCTGAGGGCAAGATGCTCTATTTCGAGGCATCGGCCCTCGACGGTATCAAGGTGCTCGATTCGGTGAAGTTGGATAAGAAGGGCGATTTTGTCTTCCGTCACAAGCGTCCCGATGGCCCTGAGTTTTACCGTCTGCGCATCGAGCGTCAGGTGGTGAACTTGGGAATCGACTCCACCGAAGTGGTGACGGTGAAGGGACTCCTTCCTTCGTTGGCCACCGGCTATACCGTCGAAGGTTCTGTGGAGAGCGCGAAAATCAAGGAACTTGCTGCCAAGCAGACCGCTTTGCAGGAGCGCATTCGTCAGTTGGCCGCCCGCCAATTGCCCATCGGTGACTATCGCGACAGTGTAGACCGCGTGGTGGGTGAATACAAGCAGCAGATTTGCCGCGACTACATCTACAGCAATCCCCGTTCGGCTGCGGCCTACTACGCTCTGTTCCAGCGCATCAATGGCGGACAGCTGTTCAATCCCGAAAGCTCGCGCGAGGATGTGCGTGCCTACAGTGCGGTGGCTACATCGTGGGATGCCTTTTATCCCCATTCGTTGCGCACCGTCAATCTCCACAACATCGCCATGCGTGGCATCAGGAACACCCGCAAGCCGACCTCTACACCCATCCCCGAAGAGCTTATCCGCGAAGTCACTCTGCTCGATTTGGAGTTGCCCGACTTGCGCGGTGCCATCCGTCGCCTGACCGACCTGAAGGGCAAGGTGGTGTTGCTCGACTTCACCGTGTATAAGAATCAGGAATCGCCCGCGCGCAACATCGCCATGCGCGAACTCTACGACAAGTATGCGGCACAGGGGCTGGAGGTGTATCAGGTATCCTTCGATACCGACGAACATTTCTGGAAGACCTCGGCCGATAACCTCCCCTGGATTTGTGTGCGCGATGCCGAAGGTGGTTCGGCCCTTACCTATCGTGTGAGCGACCTGCCCACCTATTTCCTTATTGACCGAGCCAACGGACTTTATAAGCGCAGCTCCGACATCCAGGATGCCGACCAACTGGAGGCTGAGATTGTGAAGCTGTTGAAGAAGTAAGGGGAGTCCCATCCCTTGCCTTTCCCTGTATGGGAAGGAGTAGATAGCAATGCGCCAAACAATTGCGAAGAATGCTTTTCCTTGTAAGCATTCTTTGAATTTATATGTCAAGATATTAGAAAACCCACGTGAAGAACCGTTCGTCGGGCATGAAAGATACGTACGTTAAGCGTTGAAGATACGGTTCTTTCATGCCCAACATCCGCATCTTGTTTTTGCCACAAGAATGGCATTCTTGCTAATGGAAGAATGCTATCTTTTATCAGTAGGATTACCGTTCCTAAAGTTCCGAAGATTCATCCCTAAAGTTTCGCCGAAATTCTCCTGCGCATCCGCCGGTGCGCAGTTGCGCACGAACGGAAATTCTCCTAAATTTCGGTGGAATTTTAGGAGAGGTTCTTTTTGCCATCGTTCACCGTTCTCCGTAGGGCAATCCCTTGTGGTTGCCCTGATATGTGTGGAATCAAACATTTGGGCACCCACAAGGGGATGCCCAAATGTATCGTGCGGCATATATCTGGGCAGACACACAGGTCTGCCCCTACGGTGCACGGAGGCGTAACGAATATAGTATAAGGCCGCAACGAGTATAGTACGAAGACGAAAGCTGTATAGTATTCCATACTCCATAACGTTCATTTCAACACTCACCATGCCACCGAGCCACCCTATATGTGAATATTTATAATGCGTGTGTGCGCACGTATAAGTTAAAATCGTTTAACCTATGCATGCGCACGCGCCGTATACCTTTCCACGCATATAGGCGGCTCGGTGGCATGACACCACATATAACACTTCAAAATGAAGAATATACAGAAAAAAGTCGCATTGTTCTTTGGAAAAATAAGATATTATGAGTAACTTGCGGGCGATTTATTAACTCCTCAAAAAATCAAGGTCATGAAACGAATCATTTGCTTTTTGTGTATATCGGCATCGGCATGGATTCTTTCCCTTAATGCCGGAAATTCTTCGAATGAAGATGTTGTAAAGGATTACAAAGACTCTACGGAGTTCTCGATGACAGGTACAAAATGGTATGCAAATTTAGTTTATACCAATTCTTTTTCGCGTGATTATAGCAACACTCCTGTCTGTTACAGTTTAGGTACGGATACTCTTATTGACGGCAATATATGGAGAAGGCTGTATGAAGGGAAAGACTTTTTGGCATATATTCGTGAATCAGAAGGACGGGTGTGGGCTTTCTCTGAATATCTTGATAACTTGAACTGGGTTGAAGTTGAAAAAGGAAAGCCCTTCATGTTGTACGATTTTTCGTTGCAGAAGGGGGATACCATTTATGAGAACGAAGGAATTATAGGATACACGTATGCCCCGATAGACCATCCTGATAATTGGCCTTACCCGATAGTTGTAAAGGATGTCCGATTCGAGCATGGCCGCAAGGTGATAGACTTCGGTTTTCAACAATGGATTGAAGGTGTAGGCAGTGCTGAAGCCCCATTTTTCAGTAGATGGATGGCTATCCCTACCGATGGCTCAAACTATTCGGAAACCATCTATCAAGTTGCAAGCAACGGGAAAACCATCTACTTCAATGGCGAAGTGGCCGACCCGAATGCCACGCCGTGGATGAAGTCTGGCATGACTTGGACACAAAATTGGAATTACAATGAGACATCAGATGGGCAGTTCCGACAAATCACATTGGGCGAGGAGGTGAGACCTGGCACTTTCACATTTAGTTGGACAGGGCCTAAGTATTGGTTCCCATTCGACAAGTTGCAGGATTTCAACGGTAAAGTGTATGCCATTGATGAATACTTTAATAATTTCGAGTTATGCTACGATTTCACTCTGCAGGAAGGAGACAATGTCGAAATATTGTCTTTATACGACATTGAAGACCCGATAGATTATTCATACCCCATACGAGAATATGACACTTGCACCGTATCCAAAGTGGATTCAGTGGAGATTAACGGAGTGATGCGCAAACGCTTCACTTTGACGGGAGACCGTGATGATGTTTGGATTGAAGGCGTTGGTTCATTGAGCCATGTATTCCCCATTGACGAAAGGGTATCTACAAATTCAACAGTGTACAATCCCAGCCGAATTACCTGCTTACGTTACGATGGCAAGAATATATACTTGCATCCTGATTTCATTGATTGCACCACCCCACAAGCAAATAAAGAACCTATATGCTCATGGGTTGGAGCAGTGTGGAGCTACTATAGCTACCAAGATGAAGACTATTCATACTTCCGCTATACTGTGCTTGACCGACCGGAAGAGATTGATGGAAAAACATACTATCCATTGGTAAAGTACACCACCTGTGAATACATAGAAGGAAACGAAGAAGCTGTTTATCGTATCAGACAGGAAGGAAAAAAGGTTTTAGTGAGAAAAGAGGACTACAAAAACATAGGAATAGCCCATCCTTTCTATGACGATGTAGTACTAAAAGAAATTGGAAATGATTATATTCTTTACGATTTCTCATTAAACATGGGAGAAGAATATTGCACGATTTACAATCTCCCTGTAACCGTAATAGGGATAGATTCAACCCAAACAGTGAACAAGCAATTTCTTAAACAAATAGATATTGAAAGTTGCCAGGGTTGGGATACCTGGATTGAAGGAATCGGTTCAACGTATGATTTACTTGAACCATATACCCCCGCGGAAGTTGATTGCCCTTGTCGACGCACCTTGAATTATTTCTGCTCTGCAGACAGCAGTGTGATTTGGAAAAATCCGCGAACGAATGTTTATACAGGCCCACACGACAAATTGTATAATGATTACGACCACTTCAAAGAAGACGATTGCGCATTGAATCCATCCAAGATTGGCGAAGTGACCGATGTGAGTCCCTTCATTATTCAAGTCAATGGTTCTACCATCACTTGTACCGCTCCCACAGCCACCAAGCTCGAAATCTACACCATGGATGCCGTGAAGGTAGGCGAAGCCGCCTTTGCAAGCGGGGAAGCTACGGTGAAGGTAGGTAAGACTCCGGCAACGTACCTCTACATCGTGACCTATCCCGACGGACGGCGCGAGAGTGGAAAGGTGGGGGTGAATAATTAAAAGTTGACGAGTTGACAAGATACGAGTTGACAAGGATGTACCGAAATGAAGAATGGAGGACATTTCTTTTCAATGCGTAGAAAGATGAATCCTCCGCTCATTCGCATGATGACGCGAGTGAACGGAGGATTTGCGATTTATAGACTTGCCGGATTACCCCCAATCGACTATTCCTTCTTGGGCTTGCGGAGTTTATACTTATGCAATTTCAGCATCTGCTCGGCATAGCGGTAGCCAAGGGTGCGCATACCCTCGGTGCTGAAATGGAACTGGTCGCCCGTGCTTTCGCAGTCCTTGGCCGAGATGATGTAAGAGTTGGGCAATACCTTTGGCAAGTTGGGCAATATGTCTACATTGAATCGCCAGCACACGCCTCCCTGCTCCTGATGCTTCAACTCGCCGGCCAAGAGGGGGACATTCTTTTTCTTGAGGTTCAAGTCCTTGCACAAGTCGTCGTAAATCTTCTTCACACGTTCGGGCCACTTGGGGTCATCCGAGTTCGATTCGCCCTGATGGATGAGTATTCCCTTGATGACTCCATCCTTCATGGCAATACGGGCCATATCCACCAAGCGTTGGTAGGGATTGCCGTCGTAGTTGTGACGATGCCCTTCATCCAATCGCGCTCCGTCCCTTTGCAACGCAGAGAACACTATCAACCAAAAATCACTTATTTTACACCTTATTGCAAGAAATGTGTTACTTTTTTTGTATCTTTGCACGGTTTTATACAATGAGGAGAAAATATAATTAAATCACAATAAACAAAGAATGAAAAAAACAATCGTTTTGACGTATCTGTTTGCACTCATCGGCGTGTTGCCCATGCTGGCGCAAATGCAGGAACCTGTCAAGTTCCAGACTGAGCTGAAAAAGATTTCCGACACAGAAGCGGAATTGGTATTCAACGCTACAATTGATGCCGGATGGCATCTCTACTCTACCGACCTGCCTGAAGATGGTCCCGTGTCGGCTACCATCAACTTCGACAAGTTGGAAGGTGCCGAATTGGTAGGCAAACTGACTCCGCAAGGAAAGGTTGTAGAACACTTCGACAGCATGTTCGAAATGAATCACCGCTACTTTGAGCACAAGGGTACTTTCGTGCAGAAGGTAAAGTTCACCGGCGGAGCCTACACATTGAAGGGTTACTTGCAATACGGTGCCTGCAACGACGAGAACTGTCTGCCCCCGACGGATGTGGAGTTCAACTATACCGGACAGGCAAAGGGAGGAACCACACAAGTTGCCTCTACTGCACAAACTGAACCTTTGAAGATTAGTGAAACTCCCGTAGCTGCAACACCCGTCATCAATGAAGTGGCCGCAAACGACTTATGGACACCCGTCATTGACGAATTGACCGCATTCGGACAAGCCGAGGACAGCAGTGCCGCCAACCAATCACTTTGGGTCATCTTCTTTACCGGTCTGGTAGGTGGCTTGGTAGCGCTGTTCACCCCCTGTGTATGGCCTATCATCCCCATGACAGTAAGTTTCTTCTTGAAACGTTCAAAGGACGACAAGAAAAAGGGTATCCGTGATGCATGGCTCTACGGTGCCTCCATCGTTGTTATCTATGTAATCTTAGGATTGGCTGTAACACTGATTTTCGGTGCCAGTGCACTGAATGCCCTTTCGACCAATGCGGTGTTCAACATCCTGTTCTTCCTGATGTTGGTAGTATTTGCCGCATCGTTCTTCGGGGCATTTGAAATCACCTTGCCTGCTTCATGGAGCAATGCCGTGGACAGCAAGGCTGAGAACACTACAGGTTTCCTCAGCATCTTCCTGATGGCCTTCACCCTGACATTGGTATCCTTCTCATGTACAGGTCCCATTATCGGCTTCTTGTTGGTGGAGGTTTCCACTTCGGGCAACATCATCGGCCCTGCAGTGGGAATGTTGGGCTTTGCCATTGCATTGGCTCTGCCGTTCACACTGTTCGCCATGTTCCCCTCGTGGTTGAAGTCTATGCCTAAGAGCGGCAACTGGATGAACGTCATCAAAGTGACCCTCGGTTTCTTGGAATTGGCATTCGCCTTGAAGTTCCTCTCTGTTGCAGACTTGGCTTACGGATGGCACATTCTCGACCGCGAAACATTCCTCTCTCTCTGGATTATGATATTTGCCCTGCTCGGCTTCTATCTGTTGGGCAAAATCAAATTTCCGCACGACGAGGAGGAAGATGACAAGGTGGGTGTTACAAGATTCTTCCTTGCCTTGATTTCGTTGGCCTTTGCCGTATATATGGTTCCTGGTTTGTGGGGTGCTCCGTTGCGTGCTATCAGTGCCTTTGCCCCCCCTGCCACCACCCAGGATTTCGTGCTGAACAAGGATGAGATGAAAACTCACTTCCTCGACTACGAAGAGGGTATGGCATACGCCAAGAAAGCAGGAAAGCCCGTATTGTTGGACTTCACCGGACACGGTTGCGTAAACTGCCGCAAGATGGAAAATGCTGTATGGATTGACCAGAATGTGAAGCAGATTATCGACAACGACTACGTATTGATTTCACTGTACGTAGATGAAAAGGCTCCCCTGCCCGAGCATATCACCGTCATGGAGAATGGCAAGGAACGTACCCTGCGTACCGTAGGTGACAAGTGGAGCTACTTGCAACGCATAAAGTTCGGAGCTAATGCACAGCCCTTCTACGTGTTGGTAGATAACGAAGGAATGCCTCTGAACCAATCCTATTCATACGACGAAGATGTGAACAAGTACATCGACTTCCTGAAAACCGGATTGAAGAATTATAAGAAGTAATACATAGTTAACAAGAGACAAGTTGACAAGTTGACAAGGCCACACGGCACAAACAACCTGTCAACTTGTCAACTCGTCAACTCGTCAACTAATCATGTTACCCAAAGACGAACGCCAACGCATCATTGACCTGATAAAGCGCGAAGTGGTACCCGCCATCGGATGTACCGAACCGATAGCTGTAGCCCTGTGTACTGCACAGGCTACGGAATTGTTAGGTTGCACTCCTGAAAAGATTTCGCTACAATTGAGTGCCAACATCTTGAAAAATGCCATGGGAGTAGGAATCCCCGGCACAGGTATGATTGGACTACCCATAGCCATTGCCCTTGGTGCACTCATCGGAAAATCGGAATACCAATTGGAGGTCCTCCGCGATTGCACGCCTGAGGCTGTAGAACAAGGCAAACGATTCATTGATGAAGGACGTATCCATATAGCACTGAAAGAGAATATCAGCGAAAAGCTATATATCGAAGTGCTTTGCGAAGCGGATGGTCATCAAGCGGAAGCCATAATCGCCACCGGACATACCAATTTTGTATTCCTCAGAAAAGGAGAAGAGGTCTTGGTTGACAAAAGAGTAAAGACCTCCCCCGAAAACGGAACGACTGAAAGTCTACAAGAATCCGACTCTCCCACCCTCACCCTGCGCAAAGTGTTCGATTTTGCAACAACTACCCCGATTGATGAGATAGAGTTTATCCTCGAAGCCCGCCGACTGAACAAGGCGGCAGCCGAGGAGTCGTTCAAGATAGACTATGGTCATGGGTTGGGACGTGCCATCCGTGAACCTATGGAAACACCCGTAGTGGGTGACAGCATCTTTGCCCACATCTTAGCCTATACCAGTGGAGCCTGTGATGCCCGTATGGCTGGAGCCATGATACCCGTAATGAGTAATTCAGGTAGTGGAAACCAAGGTATCAGTGCCACTATGCCCGTAGTTGTCTATGCAGAGGATACACACAAGAGTGAAGAACAGATGATTCGTGCACTCATACTGAGTCACTTGACTGTCATTTACATCAAACAAAGTTTAGGCCGTTTGTCTGCCCTCTGCGGTTGCGTTGTAGCCGCTACAGGAAGTAGTTGCGGCATCACTTATCTGATGGGAGGTACATACGAACAGGTAGCATACGCGGTAAAGAATATGATTGCCAACATTACGGGCATGATATGCGATGGAGCCAAGCCCAGTTGTGCCATGAAGGTGACAAGCGGTGTAGCCACAGCTGTATTCTCAGCCCTATTGGCCATGCAACAAAAGTGTGTCACAGCCTGCGAAGGTATCATCGACGAGGATGTGGATCAATGCATCCGCAACCTCACCCGCATAGGTGCACAAGGAATGAACGAAACAGACCGTCTGGTGCTGGATATTATGACACACAAAACTGGTCGGTGCTGATTTTTAACTCTAAAAACTATACATGTGAACAAGGTATCGGAAAACCCTTTCAAAAACCGAACAGCCGGACAGGGCAACACATTGCTGATGATTGTAACGGCTCTTTTCGTGACTCTCTATCTTACGTCCAACATCATGGCGGTCAAGGTCATAGGTTTGGCCAACCTTTTTTATTTCGATGCTGGAACAATTACCTTTCCCTTTGCCTATATGTTAGGCGATGTACTTACCGAATTATGGGGATTCCGCACGGCCAAGCGCGTTATTTGGATGACCTTCTTCTGCAACATTCTGATGGTAGTATGCACACAAGTGGGAGTATGGCTACCTTCGCCCGACCATTTGGCAGATACAGCAGCGGCATATAATCATATATTCACCTATGTCCCCCGCATAGTGGTAGCTTCGCTTACAGGTTTTCTGTTGGGCGAATTGAGTAATGCCTGGCTGATGGAACGTATCAAATTGTGGACGCGCGGACGCCGGTTATGGGTACGTACTATTGGAAGTTCAGCCATTGCTTACCTGTTCGATACAGTACCTTTTGTCCTCATTGCCTTTTGGGGTACGGTCACCATCCATGAACTGCTATTGATGCTTGCTTTCCAGTATTTCTCCAAATTACTGATAGAAAGTGTATTCGGAACTCCCATGGCATACGCAGTCATTCGTAGTATAAACAAATGGCTCAAATAAGCCCCAACAAACAAGTGGAACGTTACTCTCTGATACACACCAAAATGCCACGCGAATTCGTGTTGCTTCAAGGGCAAGGATGTCGTTGGAAGCAATGCACATTCTGCGATTATCATGAGGATACAAGTTCATATCCATTCAGCATAAACCGTTCTGTACTTGAACAAGTTACAGGACAATATGGAGTATTGGATATTATCAACTCTGGTTCGGCAATGGAATTGGATGAGGAAACATTGACTTTGATTACCCAGATTGTTCTTGAAAAGCAAATCCATACCCTTTGGTTCGAAGCACATTACATGTATAGGCATCAATTAGCAGACTTTGCTGCCCGTTTTGCTCCAGCCACTGTAAAATTCCGTTGCGGTGTAGAAAGTTTTAATCCAACTTTACGGCAACAATGGAGAAAAGGCATTCCTGCACAAGTCAGTCCTGAAGACATTGCCCATTATTTCCAAGGGGTATGTCTGCTTTGTTGTACCGAAGGAGATTCTCGAGAACGCATCCTTGCAGACATTAAGACCGCCCGTCAACATTTCGAATATTTCAGTATCAACGTTTTCAATCCTAACAGCACTACCGTACAACGCGATGAAAAACTTGTTCGTTGGTTTATACACGAAGTATATCCTCACCTCAAAAATGACCCACATATTGAAGTGTTAATAGAAAATACGGATTTAGGAGTAGGATAACTATCGCTTTTTTTCGGGTTCCCTAAAGAATATTTCTTCAATTCAATATTTATCCGTAAATTTGCCCTTGTAAACTGCAGTATTCTATATAATATATGCACCCATGATGAACAGATACAGATTTTACAAAGGCATTATATACCTGATTTTTCTTTTCTGCATACCTTCGGTTGTCTGCGCACAATCGACCAAGGCACGTACTATCCTCTATACACATCAGGTATATGTAGAATCCCCTGTTGGCACAGTTCCCCGATTGCCTTATCAAGTATGGGTTACCTATACAGACAGTACGGCAGAGTACAGACAAGTACGATGGAGCAATGCATCATTGGCAACCGAACAGGTCATGGCCGATGAATCCCTATATCCTATAGGAAAGGAATACACCATTGACGGTTTCATCATTGGAGACAATACAACTGCTGAAGGATACCCCATCAAGGCTCAAATCAAGGTATGCCGACAAACTTACGCGACTCCATCCAACATTCCTATAGCAGAACCGATGCCACTTGACCAAGTGACTATTGAAGGAAACAATCGGTTAACCTCGAACCGCAACTTGGCCATACAGGCCATTCTTAGTTGGGATGTCAGCCAACAACTTTACAATTATCGCGACACCTATGGTTTATCTACTGAAGGCTATACACGCTCCAATGGTTGGGATTCACCAACCACCAAACTGAAGGGACATGGCTCAGGACATTATATGTCAGCCCTCGCATTTGCCTTTGCCAGTGCTGACGATACTGCAATCAAAGATTCTTTGCGTAGCCGTATCAAACGCATGGTAGATGAATTACGGCAATGTCAGGAGCGTACTTTTGTATGGGACGACTCGTTGGGTCGCTATTGGGAGGCCCGTGACTTTGCACCAGAAGCAGAATTACGGGAAATGAAAGGAACCTGGGAAGCCTTTGACCAATACAAGCAAGATTATACCCACTATGGATATGGATATTTGAATGCTATACCTGCTCACCATGCCGTTCTTATAGAAATGTATCGCCCATATAACAACAACGATTGGGTATGGGCCCCATACTATTCTATCCACAAGCAATTGGCGGGCCTCATCGACATTGCCACTTATGTCGACGACAAGAATATTGCCGACAAAGCCCTGCTTATAGCCAAGGATATGGGATTATGGATATGGAACCGCCTACACTACCGCACCTATATAAATAATAAAGGTACGCGCGAGGAGAGACGTGCGAAACCTGGCAATCGGTATGAAATGTGGAATATGTACATTGCTGGTGAAGATGGGGGTACAGGAGAGTCATTAAGCCGCCTTTCCGAAATGGTAAAAGACAAGAAGGAGAAAGCCCGATTGTTGGAGGCGGCATCATTCTTTGACAGTCCAGCCTTTTATGAACCCTTATCAAGAAATATCGATGACATCCGTACCCGCCATGCCAATCAGCATATACCCAAAATCACCAACGCTCTGCGTAGCTATCGAGGAAATGCAAATCCCTACTACTACAACCTTGCATACAACTTTTGGCAGATGGTTCAAGGACGCTATGCATACTCTACCGGAGGTGTAGGAAACGGGGAAATGTTCCGTCAGCCCTATACTCAGGTTTTGAGCATGAACACCAATGTGACAACTGACCGAAATGGACAACTTTGCCCGAATCCGACGTTGAACGAAACCTGTTGTGCATACAACCTGGCCAAACTAACGAAGGATTTGAACTGTTTTGATCCAGACAATGCCGCCTATATGGATTATTATGAGCGTGTACTATACAATCAGATAATTGGCTCTCTACACCCAACTCATTACTTGACGACCTACCACTATGCCGTAGGACTGAATGCCTCCAAACCGTGGGGTAACCGCACACCACAAGAATCGTGTTGTGGAGGTACTGGTTCTGAAAACCATGTGAAATATCAAGAAGCCGTTTATTTCACATCCAAAAACACATTGTGGGTAGGACTTTACATGCCAACTACTGCTATGTGGAAGGAAAAAGGGGTGACAATCAACCAAGAGTGCCGTTGGCCGGCAGAACAAACGACACTACACATTGTGGAAGGAAAAGGTACGTTTTCCATGAAACTGCGAGTACCCTATTGGGCAACTGAAGGATTCGACATAAAATTGAATGGGAAATCCATCTCTGCCCAATATACTCCATCAAGTTATATTGAGATTCCTTCACGCAAATGGAAGAAGGGTGATATGGTAGAGGTAACCATGCCTTTTAGCAAGCATATACACTATGGCCCTGACAAAATGGAAACAGCAGTCACGGCTCCCGGCGAAACCAATACCACATTCCCATCAGCTTGGGTTGGTACACTCATGTATGGTCCTTTAGCAATGGCCACTACAGGAATAGAGCATTGGAAGGACGGAGATATTTATCTCGATTCGCATTTAGAGACTATCAAACCCAATGAAGCCACTACAGACGAAGGCACTAATGGCAATCTATATACCCTTACCGTTGGTGAATACACTTTTGTGCCCGACTATTATGCCGATCGGGGTTCGACCCACTATTTACGTATACACCAAACTGATTTCCAATCAAACAATGCTCTATTGAGCACGAATAAGCAGACATTGAAGGAACTGATTCTTGTTGCAGAGGAACGTCAGCATGCTCAAGAAACATGGCAAGCTATGACTATAAAAGTACCAGAGTATGCCCCCTGGGCACCAGGAGGATACAGCAACTTAATGGAGGTTTTGAAACAGGCGAAAACGATATATGCCTCTCCAAAGGCATCTACTGAAGAGGTCAATAGCATTACTGCATCACTCAATGCAGCTATCAACACCATGCGACCTGGCAACTTAGCCGAATTGGAGGACTTAAACGAACTACTCGCCCTTTTAAGGAATGTACGTGCTTTTGCAGAGGACAATCCCACTCCTGCAACGACTGAAGCTATCAGTTATGCCGAGATGGTGGTAAAATACGTCTCTGATGGAAGTGGCACAATAGATATGATTAAGAATGCAGAAAAACGATTGAATAGACTTTTTACAAAATGAAATCAGACATAGAAATAGCAAGAAGCATACAGTTGAAGAAAATCAAACAGGTTGCTGACGAAACTGGTATCCCCCGCAAAGGCATAGAGAATTACGGTAGATACATTGCCAAAGTGGACGAAAAGCTAATTGACAACGAACGAGTGGCCAAAAGCAATCTGATATTGGTAACGGCCATCACTCCCACTAAAGCCGGCATTGGAAAAACCACCGTCTCCATTGGCCTGTCTTTAGGATTGAAGAAATTAGGGAAAAAGGCTATTGTAGCTCTGCGCGAGCCTTCATTAGGCCCTTGTTTCGATATGAAGGGAGGAGCCGCCGGTGGCGGATATGCCCAAGTGCTCCCGATGGAAAAGATAAACCTTCACTTTACTGGTGATTTCCATGCCATCACATCGGCTCATAACATGATTTCGGCATTGTTTGACAATTATCTGTATCAAAATCAGGATCATGGTTTCGGATTAAAGGAGATACTTTGGCGCAGAGTACTTGATGTTAACGACCGCTCGCTTCGCTATATCGTTACAGGACTTGGGCCTAAGAGCAATGGGCTTACCCAGGAGTCGGGCTTCGACATCACTGCTGCCTCTGAAATTATGGCCATCCTCTGCTTGGCTACCGATGAAAATGATTTGCGTCGCCGCATAGAGAACATATTATTGGGAATCACATTGGACAACAAGCCTTTCACGGTAAAGGATTTGGGTGTAGCGGGTGCCATTACCGTACTCTTGAAAGATGCTTTGCGCCCCAATTTGGTACAAACGACCGAAGGAGGAGCTGCGTTTATACATGGAGGTCCCTTTGCCAACATTGCTCACGGGTGCAACTCGGTATTAGCCACGAAGTTGGCTATGACATTCGGCGAATACGTGATTACCGAAGCAGGTTTTGGTGCAGACTTAGGAGCAGAAAAATTCTATGACATCAAGTGCCGGAAAGCTGGTTTACAACCACGTTTGATAATAATTGTAGCTACAGCACAAGGGTTGAAGATGCATGGAGGAGTAAATGCCGATGCCATCAAGGAGCCAAACATCGAGGGATTGAAACAAGGTTTCTGCAATATCGACAAGCATGTACGCAATCTGCAATCCTTTGGACAAACGGTGATTGTTGCTTTCAACCGTTATGCTTTTGACACAGACGAAGAGGTTGAACTCGTGCGCCAACATTGCGAAGAGGTTTTAGGAGTTGGTTTCGCCATCAATGATGCCTTTGCCCGTGGTGGTGAAGGTGCTGTACCATTGGCCCAATTAGTGGTTGATACCATTGACAAATCTCCATCCGCACCATTGCGTTTTGCTTACCAAAATGAGGAATCGGTTGAAGAGAAGATTAGCAAGGTAGCCGAAAATATCTATAAAGCCAGCATGGTGACATACAGCACTACGGCACGGAAAATGATAAAGAAGATACAGCAATTGGGAGTTGCCCACTTCCCCATCTGTATTGCCAAGACACAATATTCATTCTCTACCGATCCGAAGTTGTATGGTGTAGCCGATGGAATGGAATTTCATGTACGCGACATCGTCATCAACCAAGGAGCAGAGATGCTCGTCATCATTGCCGGCGACATTCTGCGTATGCCTGGATTACCCAAAGAACCCCAAGCCTTGCACATCGACATCAAGAATGGCGAAATAGAAGGTTTGTCGTAAATAAATTGAAAGAATGAAGCAAAAACAAGCCCTTTAGCCAACCTAAAGGGCTTATTTTTATCAATATCTAAAACTATTTGTCACGATATTCTTTGTTTTCGTAATAAATTGCTATCTTTGCCGCTCAAAAATTAGCAAGCATGACGAATAACAAAGAAAAACAAATGAATACTACCGCGAAATTACTGCTTCATTGCCCTGACCGACCGGGCATTTTGGCAGAGATAACCAACTTCATTACCATCAACGGAGGAAACATCATCTATATCGACCAATTTGTTGACCGTATGGAAAATGTTTTTTTCGGACGCATCGAATGGGAATTGAAGGGGTTCATGATTCCGCGTGACAAGATATTGGATTACT
Organism: Bacteroidaceae bacterium; assembly: GCA_017517605.1. Taxonomy (GTDB): domain Bacteria; phylum Bacteroidota; class Bacteroidia; order Bacteroidales; family Bacteroidaceae; genus Phocaeicola_A. The sequence goes on along the minus strand of JAFWYQ010000127.1, from coordinate 7,211 downwards.
TCAATACACTATATGTAAAGAAGTACAACATGGATCTTCGCCTTTACTTCAGCGACGAGAAACCGCGCATGGCCATCTTTGTAAGCAAAATGAGTCATTGCCTTTATGATATGTTGGCACGCTATACTGCCGGTGAATGGGATGTGGATATACCTATTATAATAAGCAACCATCCCGACATGCAACCTGCCGCCAAGCGTTTCGGCATCCCCTATCGGGTATTCCCCATCACGAAGGAAAACAAGTTGGAGCAGGAGAAAGCCGAAATGGAGCTGTTGCGCGAACTGGACATTGACTTCATCGTGTTGGCCAGATATATGCAGGTGATTTCGGAACAGATGATAGAGGAATATCCCAACCGTATCATCAACATCCACCACTCGTTCCTCCCCGCATTTGTGGGAGCAAAGCCCTATCATGCGGCCTTTGAGCGTGGTGTAAAGATTATCGGAGCCACCAGCCACTATGTGACCAACGACTTGGATGCCGGTCCTATTATCGAGCAGGATGTCGTGCGCATTACCCACAAAGACACTCCGCAAGACTTGGTGAACAAAGGCAAGGACTTGGAAAAGATTGTCCTTTCGCGTGCCGTACAAAAGCACATCGAACGCAAGGTGTTGGCTTATAAAAACAAAACCGTGCTTTTCAGCTAAAGCATACAGATAGAGGATAATATGAATGTAGCAATCGTAAAATACAATGCCGGTAACATCTGCTCGGTGGTGAATGCCATGAAGCGGTTGGGTGTGGAGCCTCTGGTGACGGACGACCCTGAAAAGCTGATGGCCGCCGACCGTGTCATCTTCCCCGGACAAGGCGAAGCAAGCTGTACCATGGCCTATCTGCGCGAACGGGGATTGGACGAAGTCATACGCTCGTTGAAGCAACCCGTATTGGGTATCTGCATCGGTATGCAACTGATGTGTAGCCATTCAGAAGAGGGCGACACCGAATGCTTGGGCATATTCGATGCGAATGTAAAACGCTTCCAACCTCTGTGCCACGAAGACAAAGTGCCACAAATGGGATGGAACACCATTGTGGACACCCGTAGCCAATTGTTCAAGGGATTCCATCAACCGGAGTTTGTCTATTTTGTGCATAGCTACTATGTACCGCTGAACGAACATACGGCTGCTTGCACTGAATACACCCGTCCCTACAGTTCGGCCCTTCACAAGGACAACTTCTATGCCACTCAATTCCATCCCGAAAAGAGCGGCAAGGTAGGCGAACGTATATTGCAGAACTTCCTCGATCTTACCCCATAAGCAAAGAGGCTGACATCAAACGCCGACTAAGGCAACCTCAATGGCCAATTGAAGCATCCTTAAAGGCCGACTAAGGCAACCTTACTTATAAAGAGACTGATTATGATAGAACTGATACCCGCCATAGACATCATCGACGGCAAGTGTGTACGCTTGACCAAGGGAGATTATGCCACCACGAAGGTCTACAACGAAGACCCTTTGGAAGTGGCCCTCGAAATAGAGTCGTACGGCTTGCAACGTCTGCACGTGGTGGATCTTGACGGAGCCAAGTCAAAACACGTAGTGAATTACCGCGTACTAGACAGGATTGCCGGCCGAACCTCGCTGAAGATTGATTTCGGAGGAGGAATCAAAAGCGACGAGGACTTGGCGATAGCCTTCGATAACGGAGCACAGATGGTGACCGTGGGAAGCATTGCCAGCCAAAAGCCCGAACTGTTCTTGAAATGGTTGGATGCATACGGAAGCGACAAGATGATTCTTGGAGCCGACACACGCGACGGATTCATATCCGTAAACGGTTGGCAAGAGGAAAGCAAGCAGGAATTGCTTCCCTATCTGAATGATTATATCCAGCATGGAGTGAACAATGTGCTCTGTACCGACATCCACAAGGATGGCATGTTGCAAGGCCCCTCCATCGGTCTTTACAAAGAGATAATGACGGCCTTCCCCGACTTGCACCTGATTGCCAGTGGCGGAGTCAGTTCGTTGGAAGACATCCGTGCGTTGGACGAAGCCGGTATCCCTGCCGTGGTGTTCGGAAAAGCCCTCTACGAAGGATGCTTCACCCTGAAAGAGTTAAGTGAGTTCATAATTGATAATTCATAATTGAAAGAATTGTGTTAGCAAAAAGAATAGTCCCCTGTCTTGACATTAAGGATGGACAAACGGTAAAAGGCACCAACTTCGTAAACTTACGGCAAGCAGGCGACCCTGTAGAGTTGGGACAAGCCTATAGTTTGCAAGGAGCCGACGAGTTGGTATATCTTGACATCACCGCCAGCCACGAAGGGCGCAAGACCTTTACCGACTTGGTCCGCCGGATAGCGGCCACCATCAACATCCCCTTCACCGTAGGTGGTGGCATCAATGAACTGAGCGATGTTGACCGCCTGTTAAATGCCGGAGCGGATAAAGTAAGCATCAACTCCGCTGCTCTACGCCGACCGGAACTGATTGATGAAATCGCCAGTCATTTTGGAAGCCAAGTGTGTGTAGTGGCAATTGACGCTAAAGAGACAGAGGCAGGATGGCATTGTTACCTGAACGGTGGACGCATACCTACCGAGCGTGGTTTGTTTGACTGGGCACGCGAAGCAAACAACCGCGGAGCAGGCGAAATCCTCTTTACCAGCATGAATCACGACGGTGTGAAGACCGGCTTTGCCAACGAAGCCCTTGCCCGATTGGCCGACGAAGTCTCCATCCCCGTCATAGCCTCCGGTGGAGCAGGTACAATGGAGCACTTCCGCGATGCATTTATCCAAGGAAAAGCAGATGCCGCATTGGCCGCCAGTGTTTTTCACTTCGGAGAGATAGGTATTCCCGAATTAAAGTCGTACCTTTGCACCCAAGGAATAAACGTAAGAAAATGAAGAGTAATAAAACAAGAATAAAGAATTAAATATACATTATATATATGGAATTGGATTTTGACAAAATGGATGGCCTCGTACCCGCCATTATACAGGATAATTACACCAAGAAGGTGCTGATGTTGGGCTTCATGAACCAAGAGGCTCTCGACAAAACGGTGGAAACAGGAAAAGTTACATTCTTCAGCCGTACCAAGAACCGTTTGTGGACAAAGGGTGAGGAAAGTGGCAATTTCCTCCATGTAGTCTCCATCAAAGAAGATTGTGACAAAGATACACTGCTTATCAAGGTGAATCCTGTAGGCCCCGTATGTCACACTGGCACGGACACCTGTTGGGGGGAAACGAACGACGAACCCATCATGTTCCTCAGCTACTTACAAGATTTCATTGCCAAACGATATGCAGAAATGCCCGAAAAGTCATACACAACCTCTCTTTTCCAAGCAGGTATCAACCGTATGGCACAAAAGGTAGGCGAAGAAGCCGTAGAGACCGTTATCGAAGCTACCAATGGTACTGATGACCGACTCATTTACGAGGCTTCGGACATGATTTACCACCTCATCGTATTACTTACCAGCAAAGGTATGCGCATCGAGGATTTGGCTACAGAGTTGAAGAAAAGACATAAATAAGCACCTATTCAATACCCATCAATGGAGAACAGTTCGGCAGTACGCTTGATTGACTATCGCAACGTAACGATAAACCAACAAGAAGTTTGCATCTTGGATGGAATAGATTTCCATTTGGATGCTGGAGAATTCGTGTACCTCATTGGCAAAGTAGGTTCGGGAAAAACCTCTTTGCTTAAGACATTCTATGCTGAATTAGAGGTTCAAGAAGGCGAGGCTACCGTACTTGGATACAACATGCGTACCATCAAGCGCAAGCATATCCCTGCCCTACGCCGTAAATTGGGTATAGTTTTTCAGGACTTCCAATTACTGATTGACCGTACGGTGACAGAGAATCTCGATTTTGTACTCCGCGCAACTGGATGGAAGGATAAACAAGCTCGGGCAAACCGTATTACCGAAGTGCTCGAGCTGGTAGGTATGTCAACCAAAGGATACAAACTCCCCCACCAACTCTCCGGTGGTGAGCAACAACGTATCGTGATAGCTCGTGCCATTCTGAACAATCCTCAAATCATTCTGGCCGACGAGCCGACAGGTAACTTGGACACCGAAACGGGTAAACACATTGTAGAGCTTCTGCGCGACATCTCGTCACGAGGAACAGCCGTGGTAATGACCACCCACAACCAACAACTATTACGCGATTACCCAGGCATTGTCTATCGGTGCGAAAACCATCGGATTGAGGATATTACTCGCGAATACAACATCATCAGCCCTCTCAATAGCGAACACCAAGAGATGGTAGAAGATGACAATAACAACCAATAAATAATTGAATAATCACAAAAAAAACAATATAAGAAAATGAAAGTATTAAAGTTTGGAGGAACTTCCGTAGGCAGCGCCGAACGGATGAAAAGTGTAGCCAAGTTGATTACTGACGGAGAAAAGAAAATCGTAGTTCTTTCTGCCATGTCAGGCACAACAAATTCATTGGTTGAGATTTCGGACTATCTGTATAAGAAGAATCCTGATGGTGCAAACGACATTATCAACAAACTGGAGCAAAAATACAAACAGCATCTGAACGAACTGTTTTCTACCGACGAATACAGGCAAAAGACACAGGAAGTGCTCGATGGCGTATTCAGCAACATTCGGGCTTACACCAAAGACCTCTTCACTTTATTCGAAGAAAAGGTTGTATTGGCACAAGGCGAACTGATGTCCACCAACATGGTTACCAACTACTTGCAGGAACAAGGAGTGAATGCTGTACTACTTCCTGCCTTGGATTTCATGCGTACCGACAAGAATGCCGAACCGGACCCCGTATATATCCGCGAAAAGTTGGCCATCCAATTGCAAAAATATCCCGATGCAGACATCTACATCACACAAGGATTCATTTGCCGCAATGCATACGGCGAAATAGACAACTTACAACGTGGTGGTAGTGACTATAGTGCGTCTTTAATTGGTGCAGCCGTAGATGCCAAAGAAATTCAGATATGGACAGACATCGACGGAATGCACGACAACGACCCTCGTGTAGTGGATCATACCTCACCCGTACGTCAACTCAATTTCGACGAAGCTGCCGAGTTGGCTTACTTCGGTGCCAAGATTCTGCACCCCACCTGTATCCAACCAGCCAAGTATGCCAACATCCCCGTGCGCTTGCTAAACACGATGGATCCCGCGGCTCCTGGAACTATGATTTCCAACGATACCGAATATGGTAAAATTAAGGCTGTTGCCGCCAAGGAAAATATTACAGCCATCAAAATCAAGTCAAGCCGCATGTTGCTTGCTCATGGATTCTTGCGTAAGGTATTCGAAATATTCGAGAGCTATCAGACATCCATCGACATGGTATGTACCTCCGAAGTAGGTGTCAGCATGTCCATCGACAACACCAAGCATTTGAACGAAATTGTCGCTGACCTGAAGAAGTATGGAACGGTAACAGTCGATAAGGATATGTGTATCATCTGCGTAGTAGGCGACCTCACTTGGGAGAATATCGGATTCGAGACTCTTGCCATGAAGGCCATGAAGGATATCCCTGTGCGTATGGTATCGTATGGAGGAAGCAACTACAACATCTCCTTCCTCATTCGCGAAGCAGATACGAAACGTGCCTTACAGAGCTTGAGTGATACATTGTTCAACAACAAGTAAAGTTAACAAGGGATTCAGTTGACAAGTTGACAAGATACAAGTTGACAAGGAGGATACTTTGTGCCGCATGGCCCTCGTCAACTTGTCAACTTGTCAACTCGTCAACTGAATCCTCGTCAACTCGTCAACTTGTCAACTAAAAAAATATGAAAGGAACATTCCCCATCGAGCGGTTTGTACAATTGCGTACACCGTTCTATTACTACGATACAACCCTACTCCGCGAAACACTCGACACTATCAATCGCGAAGCCAGCCGATACACTAACTTCTGCGTACATTACGCTGTCAAAGCCAATGCCAATCCGAAGATACTTGGTATTATCCGTCAAAGTGGTCTCGGAGCCGATTGCGTAAGCGGTGGCGAAATACGTGCAGCCCTGAAGGCTGGTTTTCCTGCTGAAAAGGTGGTATATGCAGGTGTTGGTAAAAGCGATTGGGAAATAGAATTGGGATTGGAAAACGACATTTTCTGCTTCAACGTTGAATCTGTACCCGAGTTGGAAGTTATCAACGAATTGGCTGCAGCAAGGAATAAAATTGCCCGTGTAGCTTTCCGCATCAACCCCAATGTAGGAGCACATACCCATGCCAACATTACTACCGGATTGGCAGAAAACAAATTCGGCATAGCCATGGAGGACATGGATCGCGTGATTGGCATGGCAAATTCACTTCAACATGTCAAATTCGTTGGACTCCATTTCCACATTGGCAGTCAGATATTGGACATGAGCGACTTCGTGGCCTTGTGTAACCGCATAAACGAATTGCAGGAACACCTTGTCCAACGCCACATTATCGTGGAGCACATCAACGTCGGTGGAGGATTGGGCATTGACTACCAACACCCCAACCGCCAAGCAATCCCCAATTTTGCAGAATACTTTGCCATCTATCACAAGCATTTGAAGCTCTATCCAGGACAAACTCTCCACTTTGAATTAGGACGTGCCGTAGTAGGACAATGCGGTTCACTCATCACCCGTGTGCTTTACGTCAAACAAGGGGCACACAAGCAATTTGCTATCGTCGATGCGGGTATGACAGACCTTATCCGTCCTGCCCTCTATCAAGCCTATCACAAAATAGAGAACATCAGTAGCGAAGCCCAATCGGAGACTTACGACGTAGTAGGTCCCATCTGCGAATCATCCGATGTGTTCGGTAAAGCCATTGACCTTAATCGTTGCCAACGTGGCGACCTTATTGCCATGCGCAGTGCCGGAGCCTACGGTGAGATTATGGCATCAGGTTACAATTGTCGCGAACTCCCTGTAGGTTATCTTTCAGATGAACTGATTTGATACAATATAATGTTCAGCCACATGTGATATATATGTAGCCGTCTAAACAGTTAACTCGGTTCGGGAATGGAGTTTGTTCCGTTCCCGAACCGAGTTAACTGTTCAAAGGAAGAAACACAATAACCAAAGAAGAATAGCATTCGTAGTGGTGACGGAATAGTATTCTTCATGCCCTATCATTGCATTCATTTTCACTAACCCTTTCACACACAAAAAAAGATTAGGACGATGAGGACTGAAGATTTATATCTTTTGCCC
>JAFWYQ010000126.1 GCA_017517605.1 Bacteroidaceae bacterium | reverse complement strand
TAGGGATGTTTCAATACGGGGGATACATAGCGATACAAGTATCGACCTGAACGTGCCTCATACCCTTCGGTATACAGTTCTGCCAATTGGTTGAGCAGGCTATGTATAGGTGTACCAGCCAAAGGATAACCCATGGTGATGTTCAATGCCTTTACTTGATTGTCAGGAAGTGCGTGCAATACGGCTTGCAACAGTCCTTCGTGGCAAAGCACAATGGCCGTTTCATTTTCACGCTCTGTCAAGTTATCAGTAAGCCATTGCGACACGTATCGTGCCTGAGCATTCTCGGTCGAAGCGGCAATGTATTCCACTTGCTTCGGCTTGTTGAGGTTATTGAAGAGCGATTTATCCGTCAGTTCATTGGGAAATTCCTTGAGGTTACGACGGATAAATTCACCAGCTTCGTGACGCGGTTGATTGAGATACTGTTCATCGTAATCCCAATAGAATAGTGCTTTTCCTTGTGCTTTCAATTGTGTAAAAAGGCGATCTTCTACCTGATTGAGCACATTGAATCCCACAAACACATAGTGGTCGTAAGGCAATTGACTGAAGTCAGTCTCTTCCACCACTTTGCGGTAAAGGTGTCCTTCATAAGCCAAGCCATCAGCCTCCAACGTTTCTTTGAAACGGTAATAGATTTTTCCCAATACGTTCCAAAGATCAATGAACTGATTCTTCAATTCAGTCTCTTTACTGATGGCAAAGTTCTTGAAGAAGAGTTCCAACATCTTCTTCTGTTCTTCCGTCAAGTAACTGTTATCCTTGTCCGTCAAGTGGTGCAAGTCCTGTAAGTTCTGAAACAATTGGTCGGCATCCACACGGTTCTTGTCCAAGTCGTCGAAGTCGGCCAACAGCATTTCTCCCCAAAAGTAGAAGTTGTCAAGTGTCTCGTCATCATTGCCTGTCTCTTGACAAAAGATAGTATAAAGTGTGCACACCAAACGGATAGGGTCGGCTACTTGCAAGGATGAAAGTCCGCGGAAAAGTTCGCTGATGGTAATGTATGCAGGTGCCCACACAGGCCTGTCACTGCATGCAGCCAACCATTCGTTGAAGAAGAGTCCCGCACGCTTGTTGGGAAACACCACGGCTGTACGCGACAAGTCGCCGCCAACCTTATTATATAAGTCCTCGGCTACAGCTTTAAGAAAGGGGGTATTCATTGTCTCTATTTTGTCCATGTTATGACTCAAATTCTATTTTTTCAATCTTTCCCTTATATACGTACCACAAATAACCTTCCACTTCGGAGTATCCCATTTGACGGAGCAATTGCATGTATTCGCTCACTTGGGTGAGGTATTCGGGGCGGGCAGTACCAAACTTGAAATCCACTACTACTATCTTTCCCTCATCAGGAGAGAGCATCACACGGTCAGGACGACGAAGGACTGTTTCATCGCCTTTCTTGAAGATAATGGCTTGTTCGTTGAAGAGTCTCCACTTCCCGTTGAACCATTCACCTCCTTGCGGATGTCCGAGGGCTCGTTCTACAATGCGTTTCACGTTGGAAGAGTTTAGCGTAGAACCAAATAGTCCTTCCATCTCCATCTGTTGCATCAAGGGCGACACATCCTCTGCCGTAGCTATTTCAGAGAAGATGCGGTGCAACAAGCGGCCTTGTCGCAAGTACTTTTCGCTACTGTTCTCTTCGTACTCATCGCCACGTATAAAGGCTGCCGAACGGTTGCTTTGGCGGAATTCAAGCGGGCGGTTATAGCTTTCAAAACGTACAGGAATGTTAGTGGGGCGTTGTACCAACAGATTCGTTACTTGTCTCTCTTCACGCTCGATATGTGGTAGAACGGCACCTCGTTCAAAGGGTGTTTCTGCATTGTATTCAGGGTTTATCCGTTTCAAGGTTGCTTGCATAAGTGACGACACACCGAAATCCTTTTCCTTCTTCTTACCCAACACAACGAGGTTGGCCGTAGCGCGTGTAAAAGCTACATAGAGAATGTTCAGATTGTCTACCCATAGTTCAAGTCTTTCCTTCAGATACGTATCCTTATAAACGGAGTTGTTCATTTCGCTTCCGTAACGGATAGGTAGCAAGTCAATGTGATTATAAGGTTCTTGCGACGTGTTACACCACACGGTTTGCATGGGTCGCTCATTCTCCATCTTCCAATTGCAGAAGGGGACAATTACCGTATGGAATTCCAATCCTTTGGAGTTATGGATTGAATAGATACGAAGTCCGTTGATGTCGCCCGAAGGAATCGTCTTGCCACACAACTTGTCGTCCCAATAACGTAGGAAGTTGTCGTAATCGGCCGTATGATTCTTCAAATACTCGGTCACGGCATCAAAGAAAGGGAGCAAGTAAGCCTCTTCGCCCGGCTTTTGATGCAAGGCAAAGATATTCACCAGCCTTTCCATCAGTTCATAAAGGGGTAAGCGGCGTAACTCTTTCAGGTTGTCAAGGAAAGCATTGGGCAAATGTTCGTCCAGACGGTCGGCATTCAATGAATCCCATCGGAAAGGAGTCTCTTCTGTGTGGCAAAGGATTGCCAAATGCGCACGTGCAATAAGGTCATTGGGTCGGGCCAACACCCGCAATGCCTGTATCAGTGTATTCAATGCCATTGAAGCATCCATGCGATAAGCCTCGTTGGAAACTACATTCACGCTTGGAAGTGCGGTTTTGAAGTAATCGGCAATCAATGGAATAAAGCGGTTCTTACGCACCAGTATAGCAATGTCGTCGGCATGTACACCCTCACTTATCAATCTTTCCACCTCGTCGGCCAGGGATTGAAGTGTAGCCTCTTCATAAGTCTGTCCGTCATTCTCATCGGCAAAGTTTATTTTTACATATCCTTTGCCACCTTCCTTACCTTCGGGAAAGGCTTGGCTCACATCACTATAGGCACTTATCAAGGGAGCACAATCCTCCTTTTGGTCGTCTTGATGACGTTTATTAAGTTCCTGTACAGCAGCCGTAAAAAAGTCGTTATTGAATCGGATTACCACCTCTTCGCTACGTCGGTTGGTCGTCAGACTTTTCTCTTCTACAGGGTAATTCCTGATACTGCCGCGCAAGCCATTGAGGATACCCCAATCACCGCTTCGCCAACGATAGATAGCCTGCTTCACATCGCCCACTATCAAACTGTCAGCCCCTTGCGAAAGTCCTTCGACAAGAAGCATCTGGAAGTTCTTCCATTGCAAGCGCGAGGTGTCTTGAAATTCGTCAATCATCACGTGGCGGATGTTTGCACCAATCTTTTCGAAGACGAAGGATGAGTCATTATCGTCAATCAGTTGGCGGAGCAAGATGTTTGTTTCGGCCAACAGGAAGATGTTCTTGCGCCTGTTCTGTTCGTGCACTTCATCATCAATAGCCGCCAGCAGACTCACTTTGTTGATGTGTTCAAGGGACAGTTTGCAGGAGTTGATGACAGGTACAGCCGCTTTACGAAGTTTCTCAGCCTTGATGAGCAAGGCCTGCATATCGGTAAGGAAGGCATCATCTTTCAGTGCATCATGACTTTTGGCGGTGCGCCATTCATTGATGTCGAGCAAGCACTTCTCCACCGTAGCGTTGCGTATCTTGTCGGAGTAATTCTTTTCTTGCAACTTCTTGAAGTAGCTTCCGATACCCTTGGCACCACCCTTGAAGACGGTATAGTCAAGTCCTTTTTTCTTCAGTTGTTGGAAGAATGAATCGACCGTTTCTTGCAATGGTGCTTCCGTTTTTTTTCTCAGACCTTCCAATAATTTTTTATAGGTAGGGATAAAATCTTGGCTACTTAATTTGTCGTGCAGGATTGTGCGCCGCTCCATAAACTCTTCACGGAAGATGTCGCGTGCAAAATCCTTGATGGAATCGATTATCTTCCACGACTTGTCCTCTTTTATCAACTCCTCTATATACTGAAGCAGGTGATTGAAAACGGGCGAATGTTCGTCGAGTTGCTCAATCATCTTATCCACAGCATTGTCGAGTGTACCAGTAGTGTCCAATTCGATATTCATACTGGCACCCAATCCCAATTCGCGAGCCAAGTTACGCATAACCATCTGAAAAAACGAATCGATGGTCGTCACTTGGAAACGGCTATAGTCGTGTATCATCCAGGTGAGTGCTTCGCCTGCCTTTTTACGAACGACTTCGGGCGACATTTCCAATTCAGCACATATCTTGTCGAGGTAAGCTTTCGACCCGCTATCACCTTTGGCAATGCCATAAAGTTGGCTAAGGATACGCTCCTTCATCTCACCCGTAGCCTTGTTGGTAAAGGTCACGGCAAGGATATGTCGATAAGCCGTTGGGTTCTGTATCAACAGCTTGATGTATTCTACGGCAAGGGTAAAGGTCTTTCCCGAACCTGCCGATGCTTTATATACGAGTAATGAGGACACGGGGCAATTATGAGTTATGAGTTATGAATTACGAGTTATTCCTCTTGATTTTTCTTACAAATATAGGTAATGATAAGAGGAAATTTAGTGATTGCGGCATTTTTTTCAACTTAATTAACGGTTTATTCAAACTTTATATAGAACTTTGCAGCCGAAAAGTAAAAAGGTAGTCATTGTTATGGATAAATTGGTATATAAAGCGGCCTTGTTCGACTTCGACGGTACACTGGTTGATACCGAACCCCAATACAGCATTTTTTGGGGTAGGCAAGGGGAGAAGTACCATCCCGAAGTACCTCATTTCGAAAAGATAATCAAGGGGCAGACATTGGGACAAATCTTTGCCAAGCACTTTGCCGGCATGGAGGAGGTTCAGCACCAGATAACAGAAGAGTTGAACGAGTTTGAACAACAGATGACCTTCGACTACATCAGAGGTGCACGCGACTATATCCTCCGCTTGCGCAATATGGGAGTAAAGACAGCCATAGTCACCAGCTCCAACGATATGAAGATGAGTGTCGTACTTCGTGCACTCCCGGAATTGAAGGAAATGTTTGACTTGATACTCACCGCCGATATGTTTACCCATTCAAAACCCAATCCCGATTGTTTTCTTACCGCAGCTGCCAAGCTGGATTGCAAACCCGAAGAGTGCATCGTATTCGAGGATTCGCTACACGGTCTTCAAGCCGCACGTAATGCAGGCATGAGGGTCATAGCCTTGGCTACAACACTACCCACCGAACGCATTGCACCACTTGCCGATGAAGTGTGGGAAAACTTTGAAGATAAATGAGAAGAAAGAAATATTACATTGATTCTATAATCCCCATAGGAACTATTACCCCTATAGAAACTATAAACTAAAAACTCATAAACTAAAACAATATGGCAGGATATATTTCCGATGACAACCGCAAGGTGACTACTCACCGATTGATTGAGATGAAGAAGCGTGGTGAAAAGATTTCCATGCTTACCTCGTATGACTACACGACCGCTCAGATTGTTGATGGAGCGGGTATTGATGTGATTCTTGTTGGCGATTCGGCCTCGAACGTAATGGCAGGTAACGTTACCACATTACCTATCACCCTTGACCAGATGATTTATCACGGGAAATCCGTAGTGCGTGGTGTAAAACGTGCTTTGGTGATTGTAGATATGCCTTTCGGTTCTTACCAAGGAAACGAGTTGGAAGGCCTTTCATCAGCCATCCGCATTATGAAGGAGAGCCATGCCGATGCCTTGAAGATGGAGGGTGGCGAAGAGATTATCCCTACCGTCAAGCGAATCATCTCAGCAGGTATCCCCGTAATGGGCCACCTTGGATTGATGCCCCAATCCATCAATAAATATGGCACGTATGCCGTGCGTGCCAAGGATAACGACGAAGCCGAAAAACTTATCCGCGATGCTCATCTGTTGGAAGAGGCAGGATGCTTTGGACTTGTGTTGGAGAAGATTCCTGCCGAATTGGCTACCCGTGTGGCAAAGGAACTCACCATTCCTGTGATTGGCATTGGTGCAGGTAGTGGAGTGGATGGTCAGGTGTTGGTGGTTACCGACATGTTGGGTATGACAAATGGTTTCCGTCCGCGTTTCCTCCGCCTGTATGCCGATTTGAATGAGATTATGACCAGCGCCATCGGTCGGTATGTAGAGGATGTGAAGAGTGGCGACTTCCCTAACGAGAAAGAACAGTATTAAAGGAAAAACGAAGATACTACTTTGGTAATCACACACACATAACTTATCATCGATTGCCATTTACTTTAGTAGATATGAAAAGAGGATGTACCCACATTGGATACATCCTCTCTCTTTATTCTATCAACAGAAGATTACTTTCTATTCTTCCACAAATTAGTCATGTCTTCCAAAGTCTTACCCTTAGTTTCGGGGACAAGTTTGGCAACGAAGATGGCTGCTGCCACACAGATGATGCCATACAGTGCATAGGCAAACATGTGACCAAAGTTCTCGCCCATATCACCAAGACGCATGTTGTACATCGGCAAGAATGTTGATGATACGATGAAGTTGAATATCCATTGGAATGCAACGGCAATGGCTACTGCGGCACCACGGATGGTATTGGGGAAGATTTCGGAAATCAAGACCCAACAGATAGGTCCCCAGCTGAACATGAACGAAGCACTGTATACCATGATGCTGATAACGGCCATGACAGGAGGCAAACCAGTTACCACATTGCAGAGTGCCACACCGAATGCTCCGATAGCCATACCTATTGAACCATAGATGAGCAACGGCTTGCGTCCCCACTTCTCCACGGTAAAGATGGCAAGCAAGGTGAAGAGGATGTTGACGATACCCATCAGCACGGTTTGCATCATCGGGTTACCCATACCCATTGTCTCAAATATACGCGGTGCAAAGTAGAGCACGGCATTGATACCTACAGCCTGTTGGAACACACTCAGCATCACACCGATGAAGATAACCAACCATCCGTAAGTGAAGAGGCGCTCGGTCTTCTCCTGAGCAGTAGCCTTGATTTCGGCAAGGATAGTCTTGGCACGGCTTGAACCATTGATGCGTTCGAGGATATGCAAAGCCTTGTCATCGTGACCTGTCATAGCAAGGTAACGCGGAGTTTCGGGCACACACAAGATGAGCAAGGTGAACAATCCGGCAGGAACGGCTTCGCTACCGAACATCAGACGCCAACCGGTAGTGATGCTCCAATTACCATCACCCATAAGCAATGCACCGTTGGTGATTTCGTTGATACCCTCGGCTGTCTTTGAAATGATGGGAGCAATGTGGTCGCCCAAGATAACGAGGTTGACAAAATATACTACCAACTGACCGAAGATGATGGCAAACTGGTTCCATGATACCAATGTACCACGGATGTTGCTGGGTGCAACCTCGGCAATGTACATAGGACAAATAGCAGAAGCCAAACCTACCCCCACACCACCAAGCACACGGTAAAGGTTGAATGTAACGAGCAGGCTATAAGAGGGTTGGCCATATTCAAAGAATAAGAATTCGGGATAATAAGAACCCAACGCTGAAAGGAAGAAGAATACACCTGCCCAGAAGAGGGATTTCTTACGTCCCAAGTTTGATGCAAACCATCCTGAAAGGGCACTACCGATGATGCATCCAATCAAGGCACTGGATGAGGTGATACCGTGCATGGCATCGGTGTACTCAAAATCGGCACCCATGAAGAAGGCTTGAAGACCTTTCTCGGCACCTGAAATCACTGCTGTATCATAACCGAACAACAAACCGCCAATGACGGCTACGGCCACGATACTGAAAAGATACGCTTTACTACCTTTTGTTTCCATAAAATTGCATATTAGTTTTATTGGTTAATAAATAGATTGAATTCTTACTTGACTATGCAAGGAGTTACGGTTTCTCCTCCACATTAATCTTTTCCGTCTCCTTTTCAGCCCTTTCGATGGCTTCCTTCAAATCGAGGCTTTTGGGAGTCATGTCACCTTTAATATATAGGCGCACCAAATCGTTGTCGGCATTGCTATGTATGGTGATAGTCTTGCGGAATTGTCCGGGGAATCGTCCGGCACCGTTGTATGTCACCTTAATTTCGCCTTTGGCACCCGGCTTGATAGGTTCTTGGGTGTAGGTGGGCACGGTGCATCCACACGATGCCACTGCCTGATGTATCACCAGAGGTGCATCACCAGTGTTGGTAAACTTGAAGGTGTAGGTCACCACGGGGTCTTCTTCAGAAAAGGTGCCGAAGTCGTGTGTCGTCTTTTCAAACTTCAATTCGGCCTTGCCTTGTGCAAAAGCGGCAAAGATACCAACCATGAGCATCAGTGCAACGAGGGTTACTTTCTTCATCATATCTTGCTATAATTTTTAAATTTTGCTAAAATAAGTTGATTATTGCCGACAAAGATACGTCATTAACGGCAAAAATGTAAACAAGTTGGTAAAAAAATAACTTAAATCGGGTAAAAAAAGAGATTTTTTACCCTTATGATATTGTCTTTTTCTTATTCTTTTGTAATTTTGCCACGCAAATGCGGCAGTAGCTCAGTTGGTAGAGCATCGGCTTCCCAAGCCGAGGGTCGCGGGTTCGAGTCCCGTTTGCCGCTCAATTGGCTGTAAATGGCAACAACAAGCGAACACTTCTAAACGTTTCAATCCTCTAAACAATCATGCTTACCATCCGACAAGCAACCATCGACGATATACCCCTTATTCGTACTCTTGCCGCCGAGATATTCCCATATACTTACCGCATTATACACACACCCGAACAGAACGACTATATGATGGAGTGGATGTATAGCGAAGAGAGCCTGCACAAGCAAATGTGTAGTGGCCATGCTTTCTTTATTCCCGAGGAAGATGGTCGTGCCATCGGCTACCTGTCTGTACAGACAGAAGATGAGGACTTGTTTCATCTACAAAAGATTTACCTCCTTCCCACATGTCAAGGCAAGGGATATGGCAAGCAGCTTTTCCGCTATGCGATAGAGTATATACACTCCGTACACCCGACACCTTGCATCATGCGGTTGAATGTGAACCGACGCAACACTACGGCCGTAGACTTTTACCAACGGATGGGCATGTATAAGGCCGACGAGGGTGACTTCCACATCGGCAATGGCTTTTATATGACCGACTATATTATGGCAATGCGGGTAGAGTAGGGTGCTTGATTCTACAATTAGTGCCATTATAGCTACTATAGGACTAATAGGACTAATAGGACTAATAAGACTAATTGGCCCAATAGGACCAACAGGCCTAATACATCCTACCAACAATCAAAAAAAAGAGGGATGCTACTCGCTTGCAGCATCCCTCTTCCAACAAAGTCATGATAAAAAAGTATTACTGATGTTGCTCACGCAACAGATCATTCACAGTCTTTACGGGGTTGAATGTACCGAGGCTAACTTCTACGAAAATGGTACTCCAATCACTCATAGCACCATTCCAAAGGCCGGGTAACTCGAGAGCTTTCAACTCGCGTCCGCTCTTGCTCTTGTAGCTGATGAATCCTGTGGCTTTGTCAACATACTTCGTCAAGTCGAACTTCTCGCCTTTATAGTTCTTCACAGCACATACAAGGTCGACGGGGTTGAAATGTGTACCTTTCTCGAACATGGTCTTCTTCGCGGGATCATTCATGTCAATCTGCGAACTTTCAAGAATTTGCAGGCTCACCGTACCATCTTGATTGTATGCAAGGAAGGGACCTCCACCAGGTTCGCCCACATTCTTTACCATACCGCACACGCGCATGGGTCGGTTGAGTTTATTCTTCAGGTAGAGCACCAATTCAGCATCTTCCAGCTCCTTGATGTCGGCTTTGCGGCAACAGAGTTGTTGTTGTACGAAGCGGATGATTTCCTCCACTTGCTCTTGGGTGTATTTACCGCTATCGAGCAATTCGAGGTAGTCGAAGACTTGCTTCTGAAGGGTTACGAGCACACCGGCAAGGAGGTTCTTGTAAGTCACCGTCTCGTCCTTCAAGCGGTCGGGCACCACGTTGTCGATGTTCTTGATGAACACAATGTCGGCATCCAAGTCGTTCAAGTTCTCAATCAGTGCACCATGTCCACCCGGACGGAAGAGGAGCGAACCATCCTCGTTGCGGAAAGGCTTGTTCTCCATGTCGGCCGCAACGGTGTCGGTCGAAGGTTTCTGTTCAGAGAAGCTGATGTTGTAGTTGATGCCATACTTGGCGGCATACTTCTCGGCCTTTTCGGCAACGAGTGCTTCAAAAAGGGCACGATGTTCGGGCGACACGGTAAAGTGTACATTCACTTGACCTGTCTTACCTGATGCATACAAGGCTCCTTCCACCAAATGTTCTTCAAGCGGGGTGCGAGGGCCGTCCTCGTAGTTGTGGAACTTGAGCAAGCCCTTGGGAAGCTGTCCATAGTTGAGTCCTGCGCTTTCAAGCAAGGCAGCCACTACGGCCTTGTACTCGCCATTGGCAACCAAGGCTTCGATGCCTTTGCCAGTATTCTTTTGGCAAACGTTGTTGAGGTCGTCGTAAAAGGCAAACTTGGTGATGTTGTCGAAGAACTTCTTCTCGAAATCGCTTGTGGGCACATCATTCTCACCACCAAGGAATTCAAAGAGGTTCTTGAACATGCGGCTTGCGGCACCCGATGCGGGTACAAACTTCACGATGGTGCTTTCGCCCTTCTTATACTCTTCCCATGCGGCCAAGTATTGGGCTTGGTCGGGTGCAATGATTCCTTGTCCGATGGATGCGGCGGCTTCCAGCTTCAAGTAGGGGAAACCTGTCTCGAAACACTTCAATTGCTCATCAATCTGTGCTTCTGAAATACCTTTCTTCGATAACTGTTCTTTGTCTTGTGGAGTCAACATGATTTTATTTGATTTATGGGTTAAATTATTACTTTGCCGACAAAGGTAAACAAACTTTCGCAAAGTAAAAAAGAAATAAGGAAATATTTATAGGTAAGCTCTATAAAGAAATGGGTAAAGCACATCCAACTCTTTGATTAACCCTATCTGACAAGGTAGAGGTTGTGCACTGCCTATAGGATGTCAGAAGACTGCCAATAGGGTGGCAGTAGTCTGCCAAAGCTGTGGCAGAGGCAACAGGTAAGGCAGGATAGGGGAAAAGATAAGGCAGGATGGAGGAAAAGATGCGCTAAATTTCCCTAAAAAATTGTAAGTGTCAAAGGAAAATGATACATTTGCACCACGATTAGGAAATGAACTGACTATATCATGAACGGAAACACCTATTTCACCCCATCCGAAAGAGCGATGGTGGTGACACTATACAAGAATATACTGAAGGTTGTGGGCGATAGCCTACAACCCAAAGATACACGTTGGCTCAAGCAGCATCTGGCAAAAGCAGCTTGCGAAGAGACATTGCCACGCGACAACTTCGGCCTCAATCCCATCGTCAAGGATATGCAGACGGCACTTATCGTCACCGAGGAGATGGGTATGCGCCGCGCCTCCATCATGGCCATCATGCTGCATGGTTGTGTGCAACGCGGAGCCGTAAGTGTTGACGAGGTACGAAGCGAGTTCGGCGAAGATGTAGCCACCATCATTGGCGGCCTTGTACGCATCAACCAACTCTACGAAAAGAGTCCTTCCATCGAAAGCGAAAACTTCCGAAACCTCCTTCTCTCCCTTGCCGAGGATATGCGTGTGGTGCTCATCATGATTGCCGACCGTGTGAACCTCATGCGTCAGATACGCGATGTGGACGACGAGGAAGGTCGCCTTCGCGTAGCAGGCGAGGCAGCTTACCTCTATGCCCCCTTGGCACACAAGTTGGGACTTTACAAACTGAAGTCAGAGCTGGAAGACCTCTCGCTGAAGTACACCGAGCACGAGATGTACTACCACATACGCCAAAAGCTGAATGCCACTAAAGAGGCACGCGACCGCTACATTGCCGCCTTCATTGGTCCCATCGAGGAGAAACTCAAGGAGGCTGGCCTCCATTTCCACATCAAGGGACGCACCAAGAGCATACACTCCATCTATCAGAAGATGAAGAAGCAGAAGACCACGTTCGAGGGCATCTACGACCTCTTTGCCATCCGTGTCATCCTCGACTCTGAAGTGAAGAAGGAAAAGATGGAGTGTTGGCAGGTCTACAGCATCGTCACTGACATGTACCAACCCAATCCCAAACGCTTGCGCGACTGGCTGAGCGTGCCCAAGAGCAACGGATACGAAAGTCTCCACATCACCGTCTTGGGACCCAACAACACATGGGTGGAGGTGCAGATACGCACCGAACGCATGGATGCTGTAGCCGAACGTGGATTGGCAGCCCATTGGCGTTATAAAGGTGTGAAGGGTGAAACGGGGCTTGACGAATGGTTGACCTCCATCCGCGAAGCATTGGAAAATGTCGATTGCGACAACCTCAAGGCGATGGACCAGTTCAAGATGGATCTCTACGAAGACGAAGTCTATGTCTTCACCCCCAAAGGCGACCTCTTCAAACTGGCTAAAGGAGCCACCGTGCTCGACTTTGCCTTCCACATCCACACCAACGTGGGCAGCAAGTGTGTGGGCGGACGCATCAATGGAAAGAATGTGACCATACGCCAACGCCTGAACAGTGGCGACACGGTAGAGATACTCACCAGCAATTCGCAGACACCCAAGACGGGATGGCTCGACATTGCAGCCACCTCGCGTGCCAAGACGAAGATTCGCCAAGCACTGAAGGAGATAAGCAGCCGGCAGGCCGAGTTTGGCAAAGAGACCTTTGAGCGCAAGCTGAAGAACCGCAAGCTCGACTACGACGAACCCGTCATGATGCACCTCATTAAGAAGATGGGATTCAAGGAGGTGAACCCCTTCTATCAGGCCATTGCCGACGAGCAGCTCGACATCAACGAGGTGGTCGAACGCTATGTGGCACAGCTCAAGTATGAGACCGACCCTCTGCAACGTGCAGCCGAAGAAGGCCCTGTGCGCAGTGCCGACACCTTCAACTTGCGACCCGATGAAGAGTTGCAGAGCCGTCAGAACTTCAACAGCGATGTGCTCGTCATCGACCGCGGATTGAAGGGTATCGACTTCACCCTGGCCAAGTGTTGCAATCCCATCTATGGCGACGACGTCTTCGGTTTTGTCACCTCCGGTGGAGGCATCAAGGTGCACCGTTGCGATTGTCCCAATGCTCCACAGCTTCGCGAGCGCTTCGGCTACCGCATCGTCAAGGCCCGTTGGGCAGGCAAGAATGCCGGTTCGCAATACGAAATCCGCCTCCGCGTGGTGGGACACGATGATATAGGTATTGTCAACAACATCACCTCCATCATCTCCAAAGAGCAGCACCTCATGCTCCGTGGCATCTCCATCGACTCTTATGACGGACTCTTCTCTGGCACCCTCACCGTCATGGTAGACGACACCTCCAAGCTCGAACAACTCATCAAGAAAATCCGCACCGTCAAAGGTGTGAAACAGGTGAGCAGGTGCTGAGAATCCTTTGCGTAAGTGTCGAAAAATGTACTCGCCCCCTTGTTCTATATGCAGATTTTTGTATATTTGCATCGCATTTATGTGTCGAAAAATGTGGTTTGGATATGGAAAGAATTGTGTTTCAACAACTTTCTTATTCAGCGCAATGCACGTCTTCTCCCCATTGAGGTAAAAGCAGAAGGGAATGTACGTGCAAACTCCCTCTCGCGTTTGCTTGGCGAGAATAAGGAACTGACGGCCATCCGTTACTCCATGCTTCCCTATAAAGAACAAGGGCAGTTGACCAATGTTCCACTCTATGCTGTATGGTAATTCTTCCGTAGCTTTGGCATCTCTCTATCTTATTGTAAATATTTTATCATTCACAATGTAAAGAAACAGAAAAAAACAGTGTTTCCCTCTACTCTCAAGCCATGGATGAACCAATCCCATCCATGGCTTGTTGTTTATTTGCCTAATCGTTGATAAACAACCGCTTATTCACTATTCAAAATTCTTGTTTATTTTCGTCCAAAAGAAAACTTCCGCCCATATACGCGATTCTCGCACGGTCAGTTTTGCATATTTATGCAGTCGGTTTGTATAATTATACATTTCACTCGTTTTCAGTCACATTCCCCTCGCACAACCATCCTATGGGGTGAGTCACCTGAAACAAAGCACTTGCAACTTTTCTCTTAAGCGTTACGGAACTATCTCTTAAGCGTTACCCAAAAATCTCTTCTGCTCCAATAAATAGCGCTTAAGAGAAAAGTCACTAACGCTTAAAAGTTATCTGGCCAGACTTAAGATTTGCCACCTTATTGCCAACTGCCATTACGCACCCCATCAGCATTTTTCTGCTCTCATTAACTGTATATTTATGCAAAAACCGTCCCGTTACGAACCTTTTCCCTTTGATGAAATAGAATGGAAACAGAAATGCGGAAATTATTACCAGTGGATGTAAAGGATGTTTAATGGTTCAAAGTTCATGCTGTCTCTGTCATCCTGAACGGAGTTTACGGAGTGAAGGATCTGTAAACGTTTGCAAAACAATTATCAAGCATACGTTCTCAGATGCTTCCTTCGTCAGCAATGACAGCATCATGAGCCTCGAACGATGGCTGTTGAACTTTGAACCTTTGACTTTTGACCTTAGACCCTGAACTCATCGTTTCAACGTCTCAACGCTTCAATGTCGAACCCATTATTGCGACACAGCACGGTCTGCAATGAGTTGTTGTGCAGGGATGTATTGTATTCCTTCCTCTTCAGTATAAACAACAACTGTTTCGCCACGCAGTGCTTTTTCTTGCAACATACGTTTTTCTGCCAACTTCAAACCCATATCAAGTCTGGCCATAAAATCTTTTACTTCTTTATCTGACATAATTCTTGATTTTATTATACAAAGTTTCTGATAC
>JAFWYQ010000125.1 GCA_017517605.1 Bacteroidaceae bacterium | reverse complement strand
GTTGAACTCCTCGGCCGAGTCGGCACCCTTGCAGTTCAGACTGATGCAGAAGGCACCCAGGTCGCCCAACTCAATCTTCTGCCCTGCCAGAAGCTGTTCGTAAAGGCAATCGACGGCAAGCGTCAACACTGCGGCAATGTCTGCACGACTATAGACACAACCGTGCGAGGCGATGTGTGCCGCAAACTTGTCGATGGTCATCACACTGTTGTACTGGGCGGTGGCATACGCCAGTTTCTCACTCTCCTTGTCGGCCACGTTCTTGCGGCGCATCACAATGGAATAATTGATCATAATCGTTCGTTTTTTTTGATAGGTTTGTTAAACAAATAAGATTGCTATTCTTCCGCCTGTAAGAATGCATTCTTTGTGCACCAAGATTGCTATTCTTCCCGAAAGACAATGCAAAGATACGACACGGGGAGAGCGGAAATATCCGCACGGTTCCGCATCGTTCCGCACGGTTCCGAAAAGTTCCGATTTGTTCTTTTCATGTTGACAATATTGATTTTTTAGGCACGGATGACACGGAGGGAATTTACTATTTGACTATTTACGATTTACGATTTATTTACGACTGGGTTATTTGGTGATTTACGCGTTAGCTGAATAACTAAATTTCCCAATAGTACATCAATAGTAATCAGTAAATAGTAAATCGTAAATTTTTCACTTCTGTTCTTCTGTTCTTATGTCAAAAAAAATAAATATATTATTTGCTTATCTCGTTAATTTTCACTATCTTTACAGAAAATTACGACGATGGAATCATTCACTGTTCGAGCCTACACCAAGAGCGAACTGGCACAGTTATATGCACCCTATGTCTGTCCCCGTGCCGCCTGCAAGAAACTACAGATGTGGATTGAGCGCAACACCGAACTGTGCGACGCTCTGCAACGCAGCGGACTCGCTCCGCACAGCAAGACCTTCACCCCCTATCAGGTGCGGCTCATTGTCGATGCGTTGGGGGAACCGTAGTTCAATTAAAAGTAACTGTTCAGCGAAAGACTTTTATTATAAAAAACGCTGAGACGCAGAGGCGCAGAGAAGTTTTCCATTCAATAGAGAATATCCTGAGTACGCAGAGATTTGGCCGACAAGTCAGCCAATGGAGCAGCTCAGAAAGCCCGTAGAGCGTTTTACTCTCCAAGTCTCTATCAAACTCAAAAAAGAGACCTCTGCGCCTCAGCGCCTCTGCGTTTGAAATAAAAAGAATCGCTGAATAATTACAATTAAAAAATTAAAAGTGAAGAATGAAGAATCTTCTTGTCACTCGTGGCTTTTTGGCAAACAGAACAGGGGCAGGTAGAGGAAGATGCCGACGAACGACATGATGAGTCCGCCTACAGTGCCGGCTGCAAGGGGGAACCAGAAGGCTTCTTTGCCAGTTCCTACCATAAAGGGAATAAATCCGAGTATGGTGGATAGAATGGTCAGCAGGATGGGGACAATCTTGGCGTTCCATGCTTTCAGGTAGGCACGGACAGGAGAGAGGGCAGGACGGGCTTTGCGGATGTCGGCATATTCATCCAGCAGGTAGATGCCGGCGTTCACCGTGATGCCACACAACAGGATAAAGGCCGCAAAACCGCCTTGGTCGAAATTCAGTTCAAAGAGCCAGAAGGTGAGGAACACACCGATGTAGGAGATGGGGATGACAAACAGGATGGCAAACGGCCGTCGCAGCGAATTGAACAGGATGCTTGTGACCACAAAGATGACGGCAGCCACCAACAACAGCAGCAGGTATTGACTGTTGTCCTCGTTGCTCCAGCGGCCTCCTCCCATTTCCGAACGGGCCTTGTAGCCGGGAGGGAGCGACTTGTTGAACGATTCCAATACCCGATTCAGCATCTTTTCGCCCATCTGGTAGGCTCCGATGTACTCGTATTGCAGACACAGGGTATATTCCTGGTTGTTCTTCACCACCTCAGGTGCCTGCTGGTAGAAACCGATGTCGGCAAGCGAATGGAGCTTGAACTCTTTGTCGCCCGAACGAAGAGCCAGTTGTTGCAGTTGCCAGCTGTCGTATGCCTGCGCTTTGGAGGAGGTGAGCCGTACATTCTCGTATCCCCCGTTAGCCGAACGTACTGTGCCGCATGACAAGTCGCGGGCAAAGACATTCCGCATGGCTCCATACAGTTCTGTCGGTGTCAGGTTCGTTTCGGCCAACCGTCCTTCGCGCAGGTCGAAGTGCAACTCGCGGTAGTCCTCTTTGTACCAGGTGAACGACGAGTTGATGATGACCTCCTTCACCCGTCGGTGTGTCAGCAGCGAATCGCGCAGTGCCTCGGCATACAGGTACAGTTCATCGTAGTTGTACCCCGTCAGCCGTACACGGTACGAGCCTGCCGATTCCTGCACGCTGTTGTTGAATCCCTGATCCTCCAGTCCGTAGATGCTCCAACTGCCTCCGCCCAGTTCCAACGCCCGTGCCGTGAGGTCCGCTTTCAGCTGGTAGGGAAAACTGCCGTGTTGGTGTTCCTTGGGGAAATAGATATCTATCGATGCCTGATAAGGACTTGATATGCGGGTTTGGAATTGCGAGATAGATGTTTCTGTTGACGAGTTGACAAGTTGATGAGTTGACCAGGAATCAGTGCCGGATGGCCTTGTCAACTTGTCAACTTGTATCTTGTCAACTAAATATCCCTCCATCCTTTTCACCAGTGTGTTCATCTGCTCCAAGGTGCTTCCGTTGGGAAGGGTAGCGGTTACGTGCAATACCGTTTCGTGTTCGTCGTTGAAATAACTGCCGTTATAGACCTTCTCTACAAAGAGTCGCCAGGTGCCACCCAATGCCGTGTTTACGATGGGGCGTACCTTCTCCTTGTAGAAGTCGCTCCCCAATGTCTGGTTGTACCATCCGTGCCACCCTTCGTCATCCTCCATCTTCTCGGGAATAAGGAATACAGGAAGTCCGAAAACCAGCACCAAAACCGTACAGACAATCACCCGATGGCGGCATACAAAACGGATAATTTGACCGTAGATGCGAGTGAAGACGACGGTCAGCCTTTTGCTTCGCAGTGATGAAGATTGTTTTTTAGTTGACAAGTTGACGAGTTGACAAGTTGACGAGGATTCTTTATTGCCCGCTGTAGGGGCAGACCGATGTGTCTGCCCTAATGTGATTTGTTCTGCATTTTCGGGCGAACACATCGGTTCGCCCCTACGGTTTGCATCTGCTTCCTCTTGAACCGTCTCGTCACTTGTCACTCGTAGCTCGTCACTCGCAGCTTTCATCATCCCTAACTTATCCATCAGCGACGGTACAAAGAAGAGGGCTATCAGTAGCGAAACGGCTAAATTGATGACAATGACGACAGAGAAATCCCCCAAGGTGGCACGGAGATTCTCGTTCAGGAACAGTACCACTCCAAGGGCACTGATAGTGGTCAGTGTGGCAGTCAGGATGGAGAGGTATGCGTTCAAGTTATGACGGCGCAACAGGTGGTCAGCCATCACAATGGTATTGTCTATAATCAAGTTGAGTGAGATGGTGATACCCGCCAGGGTATAGAGTTGTATCTCTATCCCTAATAAGTAATAGGCAACCACAGCCACCAAAAGGTTGACGGCCAGACTCGCCGTCACCAGCACCATGTATCGCCATCGGCGGGTGAGCAGCAGGACGAACAGCAGCAATATCAACACCGTCAGTCCGCTGCGGAAATAGATTTTCTCCAGTTCCTCCTCAATCTGTTGCGTGGCATCGTAGCTCATGTACACCTCGTACCCTCTCGGCATATCGGTTTCCAATGCATCCATGACCATTCTCACCTTTTCCCCAAGAGCCAATTGGTTAGCTGTCTCTTCAGCAGTTACCGACAGGTAGATGGAGTTCAGCCCATTGATGCGATAGTAGCTCTGTGGCGGTGCTTCGGTGTGCCTTACTGTCACCAGCTCGTCCAGTCGGATAAGCCGTCCGTCGCGATTTCTGACAAGTATTTCATCAATCGGGAAACCTGTTGCATCGGTGGAAGAACTGCGGACAATGAGCGGAACTGCTGAAGTTGACGAGTTAACGAGTTGACGAGTTGACGAGGAGTAGTGCCGCATGGTCCTTGTCAACTTGTCAACTCGTCCCTTGTCAACTTGTATCTTGTCAACTGAAACCTTTCCCAGATGCTCCGTCCGAAAATGTCCGCTGACCGCATTCTGTATATCCCCCGGTGTCAGTCCGAGTGTCACCAGCTGGTGGGGGTCGTACTCCAACTGCCACTCCATGGGCATGGCTCCGCTCACACTCACCTGATAGACCCCTTTGATGCGGGCCAGTGCAGGTTGGATGTGTTCCTCGGCATACTGCTGTATCAGTGCCGGTGGTGCAGAGGCATTCAGCGTATAGGTCAGGAACGGACGTTGGGCATTGTCGCCCGGACTGTTTACCCTCACCTGTGGGTACGATGTTCCGTCGGGCAGTTCGGGCCAAGCCTGCCGCACGATGGTGGCGGCCTCAAAACGTATAGCCTCGATGTTGGCATGTTTGTCCAAACTGACCGAGATGCTTCCACTGCCGTTGTACGAACGGCTGCTGATGCTGCGTACTCCCTTCATACGTGCCAGCATGGCCTCCAGTTTCGATGTCACCTCCATCTCTACCACCCTTGCCGAACTGTTCGGCAGACTGAAGCTGACGGTCAGCGACGGGTTCACACGCGACGGATAGAGTCTGACGGGCAGCAGCGGCAACAGGGCGGCTCCCACCAAGGCTGCACACAGGAAACTTACAATCAAGGTGAAGGACGATGTTCGGACGGATTTGTTCATGATATTTTATATGTTACTTGACTATAGCCTCTATTTTATACTGGTGTGGAATATGCTGATTTCTTAATTTTATAAAGATTCCTCTGACTACATAGCCGGAATCTTCTGCCCAAAAAGTATATTTCAGCTTTGTTGTCGTATTAGGAGGTATTGATCGTATATAATTATCTAATTTAACACATGAACAAGAAACATACATAGTATCAATAAAAACAGTGTCCATCGTCTCATTTTTTAACAACAGCCCGTTTTTAATAGTGCTTCCAATCTCTACATTTTCCAGACGGATACCGCTATCTATTGAAAAATCTTTATGTTTGTTTATGTTGCATGATAACATAAAACAACAATAAAACATAATTGTATTACAAAATTTAGAATTTATCATGCATCGTCAATATAGCTATTACAGGATTACTTTCTTTGGTTATAGTCACGATACTGTCATTCATGTTCTTGAGTTGAAGATACTCTTTCTTGTTATTGTAAAAAAATTGATCTATATCTTTTATATACAAGATTTTGTTATTTACAATATCAAAAGGCATGGATAGTGCAAATGAGACATCATCAATATCATTGTTTAAGAATGAATAGTTAATAGGGGGATTATCCTTATATTTGATAAAACCATAAGTTCTATTTTTGAAAACATAGTTTAAATATGTACATTCATTCCCTGTTACAGCATTGGCAACTCGAGCGAATTGATCAGCATTCAAATATTCAACAGCATTTTTTGATGTTATTATTTCGTATGGCAAATTATTTCTCCCAAAATCTATTACAGCACTTAAAGATATAAGAGAATCCAGTTTGTATAGATTATTATTGATGCTATAATGAAAATCCGCGTATTTATTGTTATTCAATATTGCATTAAATGGAGAATGTGAATCAAATCTCTTATCATATTTCAGATGACGTGAAATGATGATACCTTCTTGATTTAATTTGAATAAATTATAGTCCTTATCTTTTCTTTTAGTGTAAAAATCAGAGCCATTGGTGAAAATCCAAAAATAATCATCGTAAACATACAATTCTTTTCCCATAATGTCAATTGGTACATTCTTTAAAAAACGACCATTAAAATCATATATGAGAATTTCATTGGGACTACTATTCAAGATGTATATCAGGCTATTATCTTCTGAAACTGTAAAATCCTGAAATCTTATATATTCACCTGGCCCATTCCCTAATTTCCCAATTTGTTGGACAAATGTTCCATTTTTGTCAAATATGCATAATCGTTGTGTCTTATTGTCAAAAATATAATATCTTTCTTTGTGAATCTCAAATTTTGAAATATTTCCTACAATAATACTACTGTCAGGTATCCAATATTTGATATCTTTAACGAAAGAAGAAAGATTTACAATTTGTGCATCAGAAGGGTTGATATTGATGTATTCAGACTCATCTGTAACAGATGAAGTTGACATCTTTTTATCATGTGTACACGAAGAAATCAAAAAGAGTAGTGTAACAATAGTAAAAATAAAAATATTCTTATTCATAAATAAATAGGTTATAAAATGTTATTTATTGTAATCTCCTCTATAACCGTATCTTAGCAATAGAGGAGATTGTTCTTTTTTAGTAATCTAGGACTCTACGACCAATACATATAGTCGTATAAAGATCATGAAAGTCACATGCTGGTATTGTAAAACTGTTTCCGTCAAGATAATGACATGTCAGTGTCCCAGCTATGCCTTTCTTTTTCTCAACAGGACTTTCGCATCCGGCCAACGCTTCAATATTATCTATTGCCAAATCTGAAAGTTTCATTTCTGCCGAACTTTCATACATGTTATACCCTGCAAGCAATGCTGTAGCAACAGCCATTGTACCAAATAATTTTTTATTCATATCAATGTTCTTTTATGTTTATAATTTAATCAATAAATTCGTGCCGATTTTTTCAATTAGCGAGAACGACACCTTTACTCGCTTGCAATCAAATGGTATCCCATAAATTGCTTTTTATTATTTTTTCTTTGTACTTTTGCCGTGGTTTTCGATAACCACCTTTCACCTCCTTTCTTTTTTTAGGTGAGAGGCCGGGATGGGAAGTGCTTGGTTCGGAAGACTTCAGGCTTCCCATCCCTTTTCTCACGTTACTTGATTACTTCTCCTTTTTCAAAATCAAACAATGTCAGGCGGCGGATTTTGTAATAGCTCAGCCAGTAGTTTTTCAGTGCGGCAATATAGTTCTTTTGCGCGGCATCCTTGCGGTTCAGGGCGAGGGAGAGGCTGTTGATGTCCGACTGGCCGATGATGAACCGTGCACGGGTGTCTTCGTAGGCCGACTCGGCCAACCGGCGTGCCTCTTCGGCACTCTGGATGATTCCGCCCTGCACATTGAAGTCGTTCACCGTCATGATGACCTCTTCCTCAATACTCTGCTCGCTCTGCCGTGCCGAGGTCTCCACCACGCTCAGGTTGTTGCGTGCCATGTTGTAGCGTCCCTTGCGCACACCCCAATCAACCAACGGGATGGAGACACTGACCGCCACCATGTCCTGCTGCAACAGGTTGCGCCACACATCGCTGAAATTGTCGGCCACCTGATTGAAGCCCACACTGGCGTTCACACTGACATTGAAATAGCTCTCCTTGCGGGTACGGTCAACCGTGCGGCGGCTCTCCAGAATGTTCTGCTTCAGGGTGAGGAACTGCGGATTGTTGCGTTGTGCCTGTGCCAATGCCTCGTCCACAGAGATGGTTTCAAAGGCAGGCCGTTCGGGCAATGCAATATGCAACGTGAGTTGCTTGTCCAGATTCAGGAACGAAGCCAGCTGGAACATGGCCCGCTTCAGGGTCATCTCGCTATTCCGCAACGTATTACGGGCATTCACCACATCCAACTCCAGAGTCAGCAGGTCCGACTTGGAGATGGCGGCGATACGGTGACGTTCGCGCCCGATGGCACACAGGGTGTCGCACGATGCCAAGTTCTTCATTGCCAGTTCATGTTCTGCCTGTGCCTGTGCCAAGGAGAAGAAACAGGTGATGGCCTCTTCCGACACCTGCTGCATGTTGTAAACCAGTTCCTTCTGTCTCCTCTCGAACTTCAGCGGCTCTATCAGCTTGTCCCACTTGAAGGCATTGTACCCCACCAGACTTTGGGAATAGCCGATTCGGAAGGGTACGGAGGTGAACTGTGAATAGGTATCGGCACCGAAATAGCGCAGATAGTCGAGGTTGGCATCCATGTAGAGTGTGCCACCCGTCCAATCGACATTCTGCTTGACCGACAGACCACCCGAAGCATAGTACGACTGCTGGGTACGATAGACATCGCGGTCGCTGCCCGAGTCGTAACGCTGTATGATGCGCCGGTTGTACTGCGCCGGGGTGAGGTTCAACGTCAGACTGGGCAACCGCTCGGCCTTGAAGGCACGGTATTCCCAATAACCTGACAAGTATGAACTGTGTGCCCGAATGGCCGACAATGAACTGTCGGCCGCTATGCTGATGGCATCGTCCAACGTCAGCCGCAACTCCTGTGCTTGCATGGAGGGTAAGCACAGGAATCCTCCAAGCAAACTAAACAATATCCTTTTCTTATTCATAATTCACAATTCATAATTCATAATTATTTATATATCCCCCAATACACCAACGGTATCACAAACAGGCTCACCAAGGTGCCCACCGTC
>JAFWYQ010000124.1 GCA_017517605.1 Bacteroidaceae bacterium | reverse complement strand
GTGTGTGTCCGCTTTTTTTTAGCCCCCTTGGCCTTACTTGGCCAAGGGGGCTAATAGGTTTAATTGGCCTAATTGGCCTTATAGGTCTAATTAGTCTAATTGGTCTATAGCGCCCCTATAGCTACTTTAGTTTCTATAGTTACTATAGTTACTATAATTACTATAGAATTCTATAGCTACTATGGATTCTATCTACCTTATTGCTGCTTATGCAACATATTGAAATATGTAAGAAACGTGTAAAAAGTGTGTGTGTGCGAAATATTCACTATTTTTGTCGTAAAATTTTATAATTATGAAAAAAGTATTCGCAATTTTATTGGCTTTGATGCTGATGCAAGCACCTTTGAGTGCCCAGACGATTAAGGTAAATGACACGGACAGAAACTATATTGTGTATGCTCCAAAGGATTTGGGAACGGGTCGTCCGTTGCTCATCTCTTGTCACGGTATGAACCAGGATGCCAACTACCAGAAGGGTATGTTGCAGATTGAATCCGTAGCTGATACGGCCAAATTTGTTACGGTTTTCCCTGAAGGACTTAACAAAAGATGGGACATCCGTGGCGAAAGCGACTTGCAGTTTATGACAGCCCTTATCGACGAGATGGTAGAGAAGTATGGTATCGACCGTAACCGTGTCTATATCTCCGGTTTCTCCATGGGCGGAATGTTTACCTACCATTGCATGAATCACATGGCCGACAAGTTTGCTGCTTTTGCCCCCATTAGCGGTTATCCGATGTGGGGTGGCACTTATACCAGTTCACGTCCTGTTCCTCTGATTCATACCCACGGTACAACAGACGATGTGGTACGTTTTGGTGGTGTGGCAGCTATCATCGAAGGATGGGTAAAGCGTAATGCCTGCAAGTCCGAGCCTGCAGTAATAAAAACTTACCGCGATGCCAGCCACATAACCCGCCACACATGGAGCGGTGGCGAAAATGGGGTAGAGGTTGTCCTCATGGAGATGGCCAATAAGGGACATTGGATTTCCAATGACAACGGTGTGAAGACCGGTGACGAAATCTGGAAGTTCTGCAAGCGGTATTCGTTGAAATAGTGGACAGTGAATAGCTACTAGTGAATAGCTACTAGTGACTAGTGACGAGTTACTAGTGGATAGTTAGTTATTAGTGGTGGATTGGGCGTAAGACTAATAGGTCTAATGGGACTAATAAGTCTAATAAGCCCAATTAACCCAATAAAGCCTAATTAGCCCAATAGAATTGAAAAGTCTAATAAAAAAGAGAAAATATGAAAAAACTTTCCGCAATCATCTTGGCTTCGATGCTGATGCAAGCGCCGGCATTTGCCGAAAACATCAAGGTAAACAACACGAACCGGAGTTATATCGTATATGCTCCGAAGAATTTGGGTTCGGGTCGTCCGTTGCTCATCTCTTGTCATGGTATGAATCAGGATGCCAACTACCAGAAAGGTATGCTGAGTATTGAATCCATAGCCGATACGGCCAAGTTCCTTACAGTATTTCCCGAGGGAATCGATAAATCTTGGGATATCAGTGGCGACCGTGACTTGAAGTTTATGGAAGCCCTTATTGACGAGATGGTGGATAAGTACGACATCGACCGTAACCGTGTCTATATCTCCGGTTTTTCTATGGGAGGTATGTTCACCTACCATTGTATGAACCGCATGGCCGACAAGTTTGCTGCTTTTGCCCCCATTAGCGGTTATCCTATGGGAGGAGGCACCTACACCAGTTCGCGACCTGTACCCATTATCCACACACATGGAACAGCAGACGATGTGGTAGGATTCAGTGGTGTTTCGGGAATTTTGTCCGGTTGGGTGAAGCGTAACGGATGTGACACTAAGGCTTCGGTAGTGAAGAATTACCGTAAAGCTCCCCATATTACCCGTCACACATGGAGTGGGGGCGAGGATGGTGTTGAAGTGGTACTGATGGAAATGGCCGATAAGGGACACTGGATTTCAAATGACTACGGTGTGTATACCGGTGATGAGATTTGGAGATTCTGCAGTCGTTATTCGTTGGTGTTGACAGACCCGTCTGTACGTATCACCTCTCCCGACAATGGACTTACTTACCTTACTTTTGGTGGAAATGGAACTACCGAAGTGTCTGGCATCATCGTGAATGCAACAGCCACCGATCCGGATGGAACTGTGGAAAAAGTGTCTTTCTATTTGGGTAGCGAGTTGCTCAGCGAGCAGACGGAAGCCCCTTACACCTGTACAATCAATCAATTGAAAAAGGGCGACAATGTGATTCGTGTTGTTGCTACGGACAATGAAGGAAACACGGGCAGTAGCCAGCGAATCATTACAGTAACGGAATATAATGCTACACAGCTCTATACGATGTCCAAGCAGTTTAACACTGTAGGCAGTGTGCCCGAAGGTTGGGTTACCTACGATGGCGAGAATGAGCGCATAGGATTCTCGTCGGGGTATAACAGCGGTAGCCGTGTGTTCCAATTTACAGGTTCAGAGAAGAGTTTCAGTTGGGGACTCTATACCCGCAATGTAACAGGTAAAGAAAAGGTCGGCTATGCACGTTTTGGTGACGAAAAGAGTTCGATGGCACTTATCCTCAATCCCGGTAACTATCAAATCCTTACCAACATTGTAAATTGGAATAAACCTGAATTTTCTCCCGTGACCGTAGCTGTTGAAACAATAGATGGTCAACAGGTGTTTGCCGAGACTTTTACTCCTACAGTCAATGTCGGTAACACTGCTTCCAATAACTTCCCCGGTTCTTCAATAAGGACAATCAGCTTTGACATCCACGAGAAGGGTCGCTATGTCGTAACCTTCTATACTGCCGATGCTCCTTGGGCCGATTTGGTGGTAGGACCTACAGCTATCACCCGCAAGGGAAATGTTTCAACCATTAAAGATATGGAAGTTGAAAGTGGGGTTGTGGAGACTTTGTACTACAACATGGCCGGTCTTTGCGTGGAGCCGACAACTCCAGGAATGTACATCCGCAAGGATATTTTCCAGAATGGAACATTCAAAAGTCGTGTGGAGGTGAGAAAGTGAAAAGAGTGATTAGTGAATAGCTACAAGTGATTAGTGGTGGAATGGGGATAAGGCTAATGGGTCTAATAGGGCTAATAGGTCTAATGGGACTAATAAGACTAATAAGTCAATAAACCCAATAAACCCCATTAGTCCTATAAGACCCATTAGTCCAATAAGGCTTAATAGTCCCAACTTTTAAACTAATAAATAAAAACAAACTATGAACAAAAAACTGAAATTGACTTTATCCCTGGCTTTGGCAGCGACCATGCAGGGATTGGCACAGAATCCGTTTGTGCAGACGTGTTATACCAGCGACCCTGCACCGATGGTACACGATGGCCGCATGTATGTATATACCGGACATGATGAGGATGGTGCAGACTTCTTCTGGATGCAGGAGTGGCGTGTTTATTCATCCGATGATATGGTCAACTGGGTAGACCATGGCTCGCCCCTTGCTTTGGAATCTTTTTCATGGGCAGATGACCGTGCGTGGGCTGCTCAAACAATCGAGCGTAATGGCAAGTTCTATTGGTATATCTGTGCCCATTCCAAACTCTCGGGCGGAATGGCCATTGGTGTAGCAGTGAGTGATTCACCTACAGGGCCTTTCCGTGATGCCATTGGCAAGCCGTTGTTTGAGAATGGTTCGTGGGATCATATCGACCCGAGTGTCCTGATTGATGATGATGGACAAGCATGGCTTTGCTGGGGAAATCCCCAACTCTATTACCTCAAGCTCAACGAGGACATGATTTCCTACGAAGGTGAACTTATTTTGGCCGATATGACCGAAGAGGCTTTTGGCGCTCCCTTGGCAAAGAACCGTGACAGAAGCAAGAAATACAAGGACAGCTATGTGGAGGGGCCTTGGTTGACCAAACGCAACGGAACGTATCAATTGATATATGCCGCTGGTGGTGTACCTGAACATATCTCTTACAGTACTGCTACATCACCAACAGGTCCATGGAAGTATGCTGGCGTGATTATGCCTGAAGGCAATACCCATTCGTTTACCAACCATGCAGGTGTAGCAGATTATAAGGGTCATAGCTATTTCTTCTATCACACAGGTAAATTGCCTGGTGGAGGCGGTTTTGGACGTAGTGTCGCTGTTGAGGAGTTCACTTACAATGAAGATGGTTCTTTCCCCACTATTTTACCGACTGACGAGGGTGTAAAACCTGTGGGAGTATTCAACCCTTTCCGAAAAGTGGAGGCTGAGACAATGGCATTCTCAAAAGGATTGAGTACAGAACAGAATAATAAAATAGGTGTATATGTTACCGGTATTCATAATGGTGACTATATCAAGTTGCAGGCTGTTGATTTCGGCCGTATGTTCCCCCGTACTTTTGCTGCACGTGTAGCCAGCGGTTTGCGTGGTGGTGCTATCGAAGTGCGTGTTGACAGTTTGAAGGGACAGCTCCTTACCCGTCTGGAAGTTCCCGGTACAGGAGGTTGGGAAGAGTGGCAGACTTTAGTGGCCGACATCAAATCCAAAGTTGTAGGTGTGCACGACCTTTACTTCTGCTTTACAGGCCGCAAAGGTCCTCACTTAATGAACTTCGACTGGTGGGAAATGCGTGGTATCGAGCAGAGCAACATGCCTTTTACACAGACTAAGTTTACGGCTGACCCCTCGCCCTTGGCTGTTGGCGATACACTGTTTGTCTATACATCGCACGACTCTTCGCCCGAAGATATTGCTGACCCCAATGAGCGTAGCTCTGCCGGTTTCTTCATGTATGACTGGTTGCTCTATTCCACTACCGATATGGTAAACTGGACCGAGCATGGTGCCGTGGCTTCGTTGAGAGACTTTGAATGGCGTAGCCGTGATAACGGTGCATGGGCCATCCAGACTGTAACACGCAATGGCAAGTACTATTTGTATGCACCCTTGCACGGTCATGGTATCGGTGTATTGGTGGCCGATTCTCCCTACGGTCCTTTCAAGGATCCTCTGGGTAAGCCCCTTGTATGGCAGCGCGAACATTGGGAAGACATTGACCCCACTGTGTTTATCGACGATGACGGACAGGCATATATGTATTGGGGAAATCCCAACACCTACTACGTGAAGTTGAACGAGGATATGATTTCAACCAGTGGTGATATTGTGAAGTTGCCCCGTATTCCTGACTATCAGGAAGGTCCTTGGTGCTACAAGCGTGGCGACAACTATTATATGGCATTCGCTTCTACCTGCTGTCCCGAAGGTATCGGTTATGCAATGAGTAAGAGTCCTACCGGTCCGTGGACACACAAGGGACACATTATGGACCATACACCGCGTAACCGTGGTAATCATCCCGGTATTGTTGATTTCAAGGGACGTACCTATCTTTTCGGTCAGAACTATGACTTGAAGAATATCGACATCCAACGTCACTACGAACGTCGTTCGGTTACTTTCACCGAAATGAAGTATGCTGCTGACGGCACTATTCCTGAATTGGACTATTGGCTCGATCAGAATCAGGCAGAACAACTCCATACCTTCAACCCTTACCGTCGTGTAGAGGCTGAAACCATGAACTGGGGTTACGGTCTGAAATCTGCCAAGGTAGGCTTTGACAACACCGGTATTGTAAAGAATATGCCTTACTCTGAAGGTAAGCGTAACATGTATATCTACGATGTAAACAAGGATGAATATATTCGTTTGCGTGGTGTAGACTTTGGTGAAGGTGCCAAGCGATTCACTATTTCAACAGCCGGTACTGGTAGTGCTACACTGACAGTCCGTTTGGATAGTTATGATGGTCCGGTAGTGGGAACTGTTACTATCAAGCCTACCGGTAAAGTGGAGAAGTACCGCAGCTACAACACGAAGATTAATGGTGCTCAGGGAGTACATGACCTTTACCTCTGTTTTGATGAAGCCGAAGGTGACATTCGCCTCGATTGGTGGGAGTTCAAGTAGGAGGTGATTGGACTTAATTGGTCCAATTAGTCTAATGATTCCGATTAGTCTAATTGGGCTAATAAGTCTAATAAGTCCTATTAGTCCAATTGGTTTAATGAGGCTGGGAAATTTGGTGAGTTTAATAACCCAATTTATCATATAAAACATTTTTAAATAAAAGTTATTATGAAAAAGTCTTTTTTTAGAGCATTGGCATTGGCTGCTCTCTGTCTGAGCCCGATGCTGAAGGTGTCGGCTGAGGTTGACCCTAACTTCTACATTTTCTTATGTTTTGGCCAGTCCAATATGGAGGGTGCTGCCCGTCCTGAGGCACAGGATTTGGAAAGTCCTGGTAACCGTTTC
Source organism: Bacteroidaceae bacterium (assembly GCA_017517605.1). Taxonomy (GTDB): domain Bacteria; phylum Bacteroidota; class Bacteroidia; order Bacteroidales; family Bacteroidaceae; genus Phocaeicola_A. The sequence continues at coordinate 6,821 of JAFWYQ010000124.1, read as the reverse complement.
TTGTTGATGCCTGCTGTGGATGATGCCCAGCGTGGCCGTAAGATGGGTGAGTGGTGCGAAGCAACTCCTCCTCTCTGTCGTCCGAACAACGGTTTGACCCCTGCTGACTATTTCGGTCGTACAATGATTGCCAATTTGCCCGAGAATGTTAAAGTAGGTGTGATTCATGTGGCTATCGGTGGTATCCGTATCGAAGGTTTTATGCCCGACTCTATTGAGAATTATGCAAAGAAGGTGGCTCCCCAATGGATGAAGGGTATGTTACAGGCATACGACAACAATCCATACGAGCGTATCGTAACTTTGGCACGTAAGGCTCAGAAGGACGGTGTTATCAAGGGTATCCTGATGCACCAAGGTTGCTCTAACACCGGTGATCCCGATTGGGACAAGAAGGTGAAGAACGTGTATGACAACCTGTTGGGTGATTTGAATCTTGTTCCTGAGCAAGTGCCTTTGTTGGTCGGTGAAGTGGTACAGGCCAATGGTAAGGGACAATGCATTGCTATGAACAAGCAAATTCAAGCCCTTCCCAAGACTATCCACACTTCGCATGTAATCTCTTCTGATGATGTAACCAGTGGACCGGACAACTTGCATTTCGATGCTGCCGGTTATCGTGAGTTGGGTGCCCGTTATGCCGACAAGATGTTGGATCTTTTGGGTTATGAGAGCAAGCGTCCTACTTACCTCAAGGCAAAGAAAATTGAGATTCCGGCTGATGCATTCATTGCTGAGACTGCCATTCCCGGTAGCGAATTCCCGAAGGTTGACAAGCAGGGACGTGCCTATTTCCGTGTAGAGGCTCCTACTGCAAAGACCGTACAGGTAGACATTTGCAGCAAGAAGTATGATATGCAGCGCGATGAAAGAGGTGCATGGACGTGTGTGACTGATCCGTTGGTGGTAGGTTTCCACTACTATTTCATTCTGGTAGATGGTGTATCTGTCATCGATCCCTGTTCTGATACATTCTTTGGTTGCAACCGTGAAGCTGGTGGTATCGAGATTCCCGAAGGTTCTGAGGGTGACTACTATCGTCCGCAGGATGGTGTAGCCAAGGGTCAGGTACGCAGCATCTACTACTTCTCGAAGAGCTCGGACAAATGGCGTCATGCCATGGTTTATACTCCTGCCGAATACGAAAAGGGCAAGAAGAAATACCCCGTTCTCTATTTGCAACACGGTATGGGCGAGGACGAAACAGGTTGGAGCAAGCAGGGTCACATGCAGCACATTATGGATAATGCTATCCATGAAGGACGCGCTGTGCCTATGATTGTTGTTATGGAGTGTGGTGATGTGGCTGCTCCCTTTGGTCGTGGTATGAGCCATGCTGAGTATGGAGCATCTTTCTATCCCGTATTGTTGAACGACTTGATTCCTTACATCGATGCCAACTTCCGCACCAAGGCTGACCGCGAGAACCGTGCTATGGCCGGACTTTCATGGGGTGGAAAACAGACATTCGATGTAGTGTTGACCAATTTGGACAAGTTTGCATGGATGGGTGCCTTCAGTGGTGCTATCTTTGGCCTTGATGTACAGAGAGCCTACGACGGTGTATTTACCAATGCAGATGAGTTCAACAAGAAGATTCATTACTTCTTCCTCAGCTGCGGTACAGAGGAGAACTTCGGTACTGCTGCCATGACAGAGAACTTGCGTAAGGCCGGTATCAAGGTTGATTTCCAGGAATCACAGGGTACAGCCCATGAGTGGTTGACTTGGCGTCGTGGTTTGAATCAGTTTATTCCACATTTGTTCAAGAAGTAAATATACTTAGAGGGAGATAATAAAGGAGATAAAGGGAGAGATAGTCGCTTCGCTCCCTTTATCTCCATTTTCTCCCCTAAAAGAATCAATTCTTTTATTCACAATTTAATACCTATTCCAATTATGAAGAAACTTATTTATTTATTGCCGTTTTTGGCATTCTTGGGATGCAGTGCTCCTGAGAAAGAGAATCCCGTGTTGACTATTGAAGGTGGTCAGGTTCAAGGTGTGTTTGCCGAAATTCCCGATGTGTATGTATATCGTGGTATTCCTTATGCGGCAGCTCCTATTGGTGATCTCCGTTGGAAAGAACCTCAGCCTGTAGTTGCTTGGGAAGGTGTGAAGATTGCTGATACGTTCGGACATCCCGGTTATCAGGCAGTACACTATCCCGGTGGATATACTACAGAGTGGGGCTATGGTGACGAGGCTCCCTATAGTGAAGATTGCCTTTATCTGAATGTATGGACCAAGGCTCCCGGTCAGGTTGACAAGAAACTGCCTGTTGCCTTGTGGATTCATGGCGGTGGTTACCGCGAAGGTTGGGGTTCAGAACCTGAATTTGATGGACAGGAGTGGGCTGCCAAGGATGTGGTGCTTGTAAGCATCAACTATCGTTTGGGAATCTTCGGATTCATGACTCATCCTGCACTTTCTGAAGAAAGTCCTAACAATGTTTCCGGAAACTATGGTATTCTTGACCAGATTCATTCGTTGAAATGGATTAAGGAGAACATTGCACAATTTGGTGGTGACCCTGATAATGTAACCATTTTTGGACAGAGTGCCGGTGCGGGTAGTGTACGTACCTTGTGCGAATCACCTTTGGCACGTGGCTTGTTCCATAAGGCTGTAATTATGAGTGGTGGCGGTATCAATGTGCCTACAGCAGCTCCTGCTGCTCCTGCACGACCGGGCAGATCGTTTGGCCGCTTCAATCTTTCGTTGGCTGATTCTGAAGCAGCTACCAAGAAGGTATTGGATTGGGCTGGATTGACTGACTTGCAGAAAATGCGTCGTGCATCTACTGAAACGATGTATACTGTGGGACAATTCTACTCTACCATCACCAAGGAGAATGCCTTCTTGCAGGGCAGTCCCATCATCGACGGTTATGTAAGCCTCAAGAGCTTTGATGATGCTGCACGCGACGGTTCATTGGCTGATGTTCCCTATATGATTGGTTACACCATGAACGATATGGGTAATATGGCTGCCGGTATTGCTGAGTTCTGTAAGGTTCGTGAAAGTCAGGGTGGTAAGGCATGGGCATACGAGTTTGCCCGTCCGTTGCCCGATGATGGCTCTCATCCTGAAGTAACAAGCCGTTTGCGTGGTGCATTCCATTCATCTGACTTGTGGTATGTATTCAAGTCATTGCAGCATGGATGGCGTCCTTGGACACAGGGTGACTGGGATTTGTCAGAAAAGATGCTTACTGCATGGACAAACTTTGCCAAATACAGCAATCCGAACGGTGCAACTGATGGTGAGTGGACTCCCTGCACTGCTGAGAATCCCAACTTCATGATCTTCAAACTTGATGCCAACGACGCTGAAGCATCTGAAATGGGTGAGCCTATCAGAAGCCTGTAATTGAAAAACGTTGAATTAAATTAGAGATGAGGGTGTGTTGAAATAACTATTTCACACACCCTCGTTCTATATATGACTATACAACATTTGTCTTATACAGGGTCAGTCCGAAAAGTCGGTTGCGTCCCTTTTAGACTTTTACAGAGACCATCTGGAATACGGACATAAGTGCAAGTGCCAATGAACTTATGTTAAATGGCCAATGAACTTATATTAAAGTGCCAATGAACTTATATAAAGTGCCAATGAACTTATTTAACGTGAATAATGTTCTCGTAAACTATTAACTCTGTTCGCGAACGGAGTTAACACGGAAGACGAACGGAGTTAACACGGAAGACGAACGGAGTTAACACGGTTCATCATTAAGAGAATACCATTCTTATCAGCATATAAAAGCTATTATAGGTGTTTACTGGACACCAATAATAAAAAAGATAGGTATGTTGGGCGTTGAAGATTTAAATCTTTCGTGACCAACGTACCTATCTTTCGGCTTTATCCTGTATACTCAAATTTAGTTAGGGAGACAAAAACTAACAAATTATCGTATCACGATTTTCTGATTATACATGTTGCCATGATTGTCCTGAAGTTGGATAATGTAAATGCCAGTTGGCAAATTGTCTACAGGAATGGTGGCTTGCCCCATGGGTAGAGTAGTGGACTCTTGTAATAAGCATTGGCCGGATATTGTATGCAATGCCATGATTACAGAGGATTCCTGTTCACCACGAATAATCAATTGGCCATTGGAATAGGCGGCATAGAGTATTGCATTGTCAGGAATATCTACCAGTTCCATGGACGCAGGCAATTCTGACTCTATCAGATACTGTGTCAGGCTATTCATCTCGTTGGTCGCCGCAATGGTTGGGTGGCTCATAAGATAGAGATTCATTCCACCATCGGGGTAAAGTCCTACACTCTCGTATTCGGCATGTGCCGGATAGAAGAGCGTATCGCTCCAAGCCTCGTCTGCCGATGTCAGCATTACGCACCCACCTTCCTTATCCAATTTGAACGAAGCATGGAGTTGTTGTACGGGTTCCAATTTGTCGGCCCATACAATCAGATAGCCGTAAGGGGGAATGATGGTGCTGATGTGTTCATCGGACGGAATCTGGTACTTCTGAGGGTTGTTGAGTTTGTCGCTCAAGTACATGCCTGCTACATCTACCTGTTTGGATGTGGTGTTATACAATTCAATCCAATCGTTCTTCTCGAAGTAGGTGGGGTTTACATTGATACCGTTGTCTGCACTGATTTCGTTGATGCGGACAGGAACCTTATGAACCTGTGTAAGTTCCTCTTCAGAAAGTGGCTCATAACATGCCATCAGTGACAAGTTATTAACGGCAGGTAGAGTGAATTCCTCTTCTTCGCTATAGAGTGTGCCGTCGGTAGACGCTACTTTGGCAGTCAATGAAACATCGAAGTAAATGTCGGATGAGGTGGCGCTATTGTTATGTATCTCTACAGCAATGACATTAGCACCCTTTTTGAACAATTCTGCGGGTAAAATCATAGAACCTTTGTCGGGGTTACCCTCGGTGTAGGTGGTGGCATACGTGTTGTAGTTTACCGTGCCATTGTTCATCAAATATCGTCCGGCTTCCTTTCCGTTGATATAGACGATCATACCGTCATCTACGGCATAGTCCAGTGTGTATACATCCGATGATGAAGGAGTATAATCCAAGGTAAATTGCTTGCTGAAATAGTAAGTGGGACGTTTGTTGTTGATGTCGTTACCATAATTCAGTGTGGTGTTGTGTCCACGGCTGTTGTTGGTGTCGCTGGTGTAGTAACCCAACGGTGCCTTTCCGCTTGTCCAACTGCTCATAACGGATGTTTTCCAATCTTTGCCATCCATAGAACCATTGTCGTAGTAGTGCCATGATGACTGTTTACTGATGATTTCCTTTTGAACCTCTTTGGAAGTTCTCCATCCAAGGAAACGGTAACCGACAGGGGCTTCCGCCTTTAATGTAATATCTCCAAAAAGTGTTCCTGAGAATTTATTTGTAGGTACGGGAATACCGTTCATCGACAGGCGGGCATGGGGGATGTTGGCCTTGAATGATACCGTCTTTTCACTTACACCCGAAAGTTTCATATTGGAGAAACTCTTCAGGGCTTTTATCATTGGAGATTGTCTGTTCTCTAATTTCGATTTCAATTCATTGGCAGTCCACCAAGGAGATTTTCCTTCGTAGCTGAGAACCTGTTCGATGTTTTGCGCCATGGAGTCGATGATGGCGTTGCATCGTTCGGGAACGAATACACTGCCAGCTACCAGACAGTAGGTGTCGATGAATTGCTTACGGAACTCGTTATTCTTCAGCATATTGAGGAATCGTGCAACGATTTTTGACTCACCACGTTTGTTTGCAAAGAATGTAAATGTCTCAGAAGTCATGTTGAAACTATGGTCGAGATCAAACAGAACGAATCTGAACTTACCGCCTTCGCGTGTGGGTTTGTAAGCTTTGGCATTATTGTGTGGCCAGTCATCACTACCAAGGTATAACTCAACAGCCATGTAATTGATGTATTCGTCGATGTCCACCATGTTACATAACTCTTCGTATTTTTCAGGATTTTCCGATTGGGCAGCCAGTTCGCCCCAATAGCGGAAACTTTCTTCGGTTCCACACTTTTGGGTGAAGCCCTCCGCAGAGATTTCAAATTGGTCAATTTCGTCGTCCTTCAACCCATAATTGGCTTCGACAAAATGTTTGTTGTTCGGTTCGCGGGCATTGAGCAATCCCTTGTATTCTCCGTTGACATAGTGCACGATAGGTTGGCATTCCTGTCCGTCGATATCCAATCCCGAGGTATGGACAATAGCCTGTAGAGCTGGGTCCTTGATGCGTGAATTGTTGTCGTTGCCACCATTGCGCAGTTGCAATGTGCGGTGTTTCAGATAGGCTTTGTTGGGAAATACCTGATAAGGGAAGTAATTCTCTCCTTCGTAAATTTTGTTTGCTTTAACCTTAAAGCCGTAGGGAAGCCATGCACGGCTCCATCCACCGCAGCGCTCGATAGTAGTCTCTTGGTTGATGACCATCTCACCCTCTGTTGTGAAGTATTCGAAATTGGCGGGACGTTCCCAATCCATGTTCCAGTTACAGGGAGTGTCGTAGCCATTTCCCGGTTTGCCGTTTACACCTTGGGTCATAATTCCCATATAGTCGTCGTAGAGATTGACAGGGTCTGTTACTACAGAAACAACGGGCATGTTGTACTCTTGGGTGGTGATGATATAGGAGCGTGTTACGACACGGCTTGGAAGATAACCCTCCTTAAACAGACGGAAGCGGAACACTTTGGTGCTGCTTACTGTAAATTGTCCTGTACTGCTTACCGTTCCGCTATTCTCTGTAGGGGCTGTACCGTCGGTGGTATAGCGTAAAATGGTTCCTTCGGGGATTGTGACATTGAAT
>JAFWYQ010000123.1 GCA_017517605.1 Bacteroidaceae bacterium | reverse complement strand
TTGAAGCGGGCAACTTCGATATCCTCTTCTTCACCTGTCTGGTTCACACCGATAAGCACATTCTGCTTCGTGGTCAAGTGAATGAATGGTGAATCCTGCTTGTTGGCCATTGCTACCAAGGATACATTCTCGAATCCTTCAACGTAGTACTGTTTATACTCCTTGTTGTAAGGAATGGCACCTGTTGTTGACTTGTAATCTTCGCAATAGTCGAACAAAACATGACGAGGTATGAACAGCTTGGCTTGCGAACCTTCAGTGAGGAACGGATTTGCTGTTTGGCAAATAGTTTTCAGAACATCTACAGCATTGGTTTTGTCAATGGCATCGATAGTCATGTAGTTGCCAAGTTCAGCGGACAATTTGCCAGCTGTCAATTCGGTAGCTGTGATAGTGTCCAAACCGTTGAAGAGTTCAGAAGTCTTGTTACCGTTTTCATTACGTACCGCTTTCCATAGGTTATGGTACAACTTTTCACCCACCTTTTTGGAGAGGAGTGCAACCAACTGACGGGTAATATCAGTTTTCTTCAACGCTTCACCCTTGGTGATATTGTCACCATAAATGGTCTTGTACAACTTGTTTGGAGAGAAGTTCTGTACGGCAGAACCGAAGAAGGTGTACAGTGTACGACCTTCGATTGCAGAATCGTCTTCTGCCTCACGGGTTTCGCTGTAAGGACCAAGTTCGATGTCGCCAGTCAATTCACCGACAGTCTCCGAGAAACGGATGCCAGTGCGCAACGTCATGTGCTGCAATGCTGCTCCCAATGCCATCACAGGCATCTTCAACAGTTCTTTTCTGTACTTGCGTGCAGAGGTCTGAAGATCTTCAGGGGAAATAAGGAATTCTGCCATGGTTAGAGGTTTTTAATTTCGTCAAACATACTTGCGGCGGTAATCTTTGAACCGTTTGTGTCGTCATCGACTACGGTAGAATCGTCGCCATCAGCCTTTTTCAGGTTCTCAACTTGCGTTTTCAGACTGTCAATCTCAGCCTGTTTGCTTCCGAGTTCGTTCAGTTTATCGTTCAGCGTCTTCAACTGGTCAATGGTGACTGTCACCTCGCCAGCTTCGTTCGCTTCCAAGCCCTCGACTCCCAGAAGCTCGTTCACTTTCTTAAAATCTTTGTTCATGTTTTTTTTGATTGGTTCTTGGGGTTCTTCATTCTTTTTTTCGTTGGACTGTTTCAATCCTGTAATAGCCTCCATTATTTTGTCCAGGATAGAAGTCTTGCCCGGAGTTTCATCTTCCAGATTATCCTTGCCCCCTTCCGGCACAGGAAGAGGAGGTAATCCCAACATATTGAATTTCTCGGTATAGTCAGCAACATTCATCTTGCCTTCGTCTCCTTCGATGACTTCATCCACAAAGCCATAATCCTTGGCTTCCTGAGCGGTAAGCCAACGCCCCTCTTTCAGAACGTCAAGGATATCCTCTACACTTTTGCCACACTTGGCAGCATACATGCTGGCGATTACACGGTCAATCTTTTCATTGTCGTCCATGTTCTTTTTGAGTTCCTCGATGAGCTGCTTCATTTGATCGGCATTCATCTGTCCCCATGCATCCACCCAGTTACTCACTTTGTGGACAAGGAACATGCAATATTTGGAGATACAGATTTTCTTTGCTCCCATGGCAAGGATAGTAGCCGAACTGGCAACAAAGCCATAGAGATAAGCAGTCACATCACCATGGTCGATGAACTGCTGACGGATATCCAGTGCATGAGCGACCTCACCGCCATAACTGGAGATGCGGACACTGACAGGTTTGCCTTTCAGCCCCTGTAGTAAATTCTGGCAGTACTGCTTGGAGAACCCCCAACGTCCGATGTAGTCATTGATGTTAATATTGTACGTCATAATTTCAATTTTGACGCAATATTAACATCAATACCTTATATAATAAAAGACTTAAATCACGGTCAAAGCCGGATGAGTGGAAGTGAAAGTGACGGTCATTTCAGTGTCAGACACACCTGATGGAGCGTCAGGCATCATTCTTTTTTGTGTCACTATGGGGTAAGGCCGGTCTGATGTACCGACCAGAAATTCTTTTCCGAGCACTGTGACAGCAAGGAAAACGAGTTTCCGGTTTCCGACCTGACATTCTTCCAGAAGGTGGCAGGTCAGTTTGGTCGTGTACATCCGTACCTTATTCTCTATTTTGTCTGACAACTCCATTTTGGAGAGTCCTACAGAACATAAGTCCACCCATGGAACAGTAGCGGAAGAACTCATACGGCACATGCCTTTACGGACAAAGTCCAACTTTACAGCAGAAGCATCTGCCATACGGACTGTTTTAATGTTATATAATTTAGGTGTCATGTATCTTAATTTACTTTGTGCGCATCTGTGCGCATCTGTTCGGTGTTGTTCAAAATCGGGGTTCTCGTCCTAATGTTTTTCAGCAAAAAAGTTCAATTTATACCACGTTTTGCGTATGCTTTGCGCATACGGTAGTATTTCTGGCGCACGGTTTCGATATAGTCGATGCCGATACCATGCATTTCGCACCAGGCGGCAATCTGGCCGTTCACGCCACGTCGGGAGGGTGCAAGGTCACCCATCTCGTGCCACAGGTTGCGGCGGAACAGGTCTTCGATACTCTCCACAACGGCCTCTTTGCCCAATGGCCCCAGGTAGTTGTAAACGGACGGATCCTTGGCCTTGCTTTCTGGAATGCAGATGGCGGTCAGTCCGGCATCTGCCAACTGAGGTTTTTCGCCATGCGGCAGTTTCTGTAAGAAACGGCGGATGGTGGCATTCTCGTTACTCTGTGCCGGAAACACCACTGGGTTACCCAACGAATGGGTGAGCCACTGATGCAGGTAGGTCTCCAGTTTGATGTAGATTACAAATTTGCTCATAATCAATTGCATTATTGATGCAAAGATATGAAATTTCATACATAATATATAATTTATCATACTTAAAATGTATTTAGTCATCAGATTGGCTTAACTAAGCTGACAAAAGGGCTTAACTGAGCTGGCAAGCCAATAAGTTAAGCCAGCAAGCGTTTTTCTTTACAAATCAAAATATAATACGGTTCAAACTGCACAAGATTCAGTTTTGTTCTGCATGGATTCTGATAATTCCGTCAGAAATCCGTGTAATTTTGTAACCTTGCAACTTTTAGAGGCAAGATATTGACAATCAGCGAGTTGGAAGGGAGACAAAAAATACGGTACAAAAAAAATGGCCAAAAAAAGTTTGTAACCTTTGTCCCCTTGGGAAGTGATTCGGGTAAGGTTACAAACGTTTGGAACTTTGTAACCCATTTGTAACCTTGGTTTGTAACCTTTGTATCTCCTTAATTTTTAAGTATTTTCCTCTTTTTCAAACATAAGGTTACAAGGTTACAAAAATTTGTAAGAAAAAAGGGGATGGAGCGGAAGACAGAGCCACCCGGCTCTGTGGTGCATTTTCTTGAAAACAGTAAAGGGAACAGACACATTTGTATCCATTCCCTTTATCGGCTGTCGGAGTATTATGCAGGAAAATCCGATAGTCATGTTTTTGAATGCTTTTCGCGGAACGTCCGTTCCACCTCACGCTCATACGAAGTGGGACCTGTGTAGGAGTTTCGACGCAGCACGGTGAAGTCATCGTCAAGCTGGTAGCGTTCCCAGTTGCTGCCCTCTGTGACGAAACCACAGGCTGCCTTGACAAGCCAGCGGAGATTCTTTTCGCTCTCCAAGCGGACGGCCTGCCCAGGCTTCATGCAGTAGAAGAAGTTCGTGACCTGATAATAGTATTCGTCGAACCCCGGCTCTTTGATGAGCGATGGCCATTCGTGCGGCTCCAGACGGAGATGGCGGTTAGAATGCTTCGTCTTCATCTTCGTCATCAGGATTGAACAGTTTGAGGTCGAGGTCTTCACCCACGGTGGAACCGGGGTGGCTGGTGGTGCGGACGTAGATCATCTCCTTGGCTTTACCTTCTACTTTACGTATGAGCCGTCCGGCACTGTTGAGCAGTTCGGGCGGGTTCAGCTCGGCCACGTAGGGGCATAGGTTGGCAAAGCCTTGGAGTGCACGGGTGAACTTCTGCATTGTCCAGCGTCCCAACTTGGAGAAGCGGATGAAGTCCTCCAGTGCCTCTTCACGTGGTACCATGCAGTTCACATGGTCGCCGTCCTCGGCAAAGTACTGATATGCCCAATCCTCGAAGTTAGCTCCCATGTCGGCCTTGTACTTGCGGCGCATGATGTTGTCCAGTGGAGGTTGCAGCTTCAGGCCACGGGCACTCATCTGAAGATAGAACTGGAGGCATTGGGCAAAGAAATTGATGTCCTGGTTCCACTCCTCCTCGGTGTAGTCGGTGAAGAGGTTCTTGCCGAAGTCGTCGCGGATGGAGCGGCTCTCTATATAGTCGTTCTCCGACGTGCGCTCGTGGTAGTAGTCGCTGAATACCATGTAGAGGAGGCGTGCCGACGTGGAAGCGTTGAAATCGGTAGGCACATAGTTGGTGGTGAAGCCGAACTTCGGAGAGTCGGCAAAGTCGATGTAGAACGAACGGTTGTTCTTCGGATTGACGGTCATGCCCCCGGTGATGAGGTCGTAGAACGGTCTCGTATCAAGGTAGCGGTCACAGTCATCGACGAGCACGAAGTCCGTATGCTGGTTCACCCGGTCGAACACGTGGGGGTTGTCCATCAGTCGCGGATTGCGGCCCGATAGCTGCACAGTCTTTCGGAAATAGTTGAACGACTTGAACAGGAATGATTTTCCGCTACGCCCGTTGCACTCGCCTTCAGCACCTATCTTGTCATCCATGGCATAGAGTCCCCAGGCTCGCGATGGCGACTTGTACTGGTGGAGGTTATAGCCGATGGCAAAAATCTTGGCCACAAGGTTCTGTTTCTGCTCGGCCACAGCTTCAGTACCGAGCACGGGTCCGGCTATGTCGAAGCGGTGTTCTGCACGGTAGCGTTCGGCCACGTCGAACGCCTCGTCCTCCCAATGGTACTCCAGTTCCTGCCGCCAATGGGTACGTGAGGTATTGATGAGGTAGCGCAGCAGGTTGCTGTCGTGGGGCAGAATGTCTATATCGTAGCGAATCCGTCCCTCGGCATCCTCCTCCACACGACACTGGAACATGGGAGGCAGCACCGTGACACGGTGGGCGATGACATTGCCATCCCACACGTAGCGTCCACCCGTACCTCCCGGCAGTTCGCGGATGCCGCCGGCAGTCACCTCCCACGCCTTTCCGGGGAAGAAAAGGAATTGCGAGGTGGGCGTACAGTTGCAGAAGTCGAGCGTAATTTCACGCATATGTTCCAGACTCGACTCCGAAAGGCGCTGACTGTTGAGCAACAAGTTACGGATATCGCGAGACAAGAAACGGTCGATGGCAAACTTGCGGAGGAAGAGGGTGATGTCACGACCACGCACCTGAGTCACCACGTTTCCCTCGATGCGGATATGCTTGGCCGAGTCGCTGTTCTCGTCATGCAGGGCATAAAATCCGTTCAGCGTGAGGAAATAGTGCAGGCACTCGCTGTCTATATCTACGGTGGATTTGCCCGTGCGGCCGTTCACCTGTTGCACCCAGAACTGGGCAGGCATGGCCAGCGACAACAGGTTCTGGAAATCTTTGCGCTCGGGGCGCAGTTCCACATAGTCGCGCAAGTCCTTGCGTGGCTTGCCGCGGCGGTCACGGTAATGCCGCAGCCAGTCCGGCAACCACACGGTGTGAACGTCAAGATACTGTAAAGCCAACTCCGTGCCCTTCAAACGGCCCGTATCGTCGATGTCAGGAATGTTGTAGAGCACCTCCACGTACTTCTTCACCTCCTTCATCTCCTCGGGAGTGACCTTGTAAGTCTCACTGTTGAACCACAATGGCCAATAGCCCAAGGCACGCACACACAATGCATCGCGCTCACCCGAGCAAATGAAAGCCTCGGGCAGCTTCTTCTCCTTGTAGGGTTTCTCGTCGTTGCCGGGAATATGACGGAAAGCCGCCTCTTCATCAGCATTGAACTTGGCATAGGCCTTGCGAAGCTCGAACAGCCCGTTGATGTACTGCTTGGGCTTTCCTCCCGTGGGAGTGTAGCTGAACCGCCACTGCTTGTCGGGGTTCAAAGGCTCATAGATTTTGAAGAACTTCTTCACAGAATCCCCGTTTGCTCCCTCTTCGATAATGCATTCGCGCATGAAGATGGGATAGGTGTCAGTGGTATATTTCGTTGTCACCTCGCGGTTCTTCACGTAGGAAACCGATTTGGCCACGTACCAGTGCAGCGACTCCACATGTTCCTGATTCACCCGTGGACCAAGAATCTGCAATTGCTCGTGGGAGAAGACCTTCTCCAGTTCAAAATAATGCTTGCCTTCCTCTTCATCAGCCTTAGCCGGACGCTTGCGGATGTCTGGTTTGTTGACCGAACGCTTCAGCTCGTCATGTACATCATACATGGCGGCCAGCTTGGCTATGGCCTCCTGAAAATTCAGGTTCTCCTCGTACATGCAGATGTCGATGGGGCTCATGGCCGTGCCCTGGTCGCCGAAGTCTGTCACCTTGTAGCAGTCGCCATACTTCTTGATGCAGGCCGACGCATCATCCTCTGAAAGGCGGCGTTTGAACTTCTTTTTGTTATCTACACAGTCTGCCGCTTGCGGATAGTAGAAGAGGATGATGTCCAACCCGTCGTTGCTGGCTGCATAGATGTCTGCCGACCGGATCATGAGAACTGTATGTCAAAGTTTCTCAACCGTGTCCCTTTCCCCAAACGATGGCAACAGCCTGAGCTGCTCCAGCGGACAGACTCAAAGCGTTCTACTGTCTGCATGCCTTTGCCCCGCCCTGCATAGCGGCGCACAGTCCGCTTTACTTTTCCAAAAACCTCAATCACTCCCCGGCTGCCGTCCTCGGCATACAAAAAACGGGTGTATTCCATTCTCTCACTCTTCTTTTCTTCCCACTCACGAGTGGTGTGTAATGTCTGTTCCTGCATAATTATTTTATTTTTAATGATTCCCCTGTGAGTTTTTCATACCGTCACCGATGTAGCAACTAAACTCAGACACAAACCATAACTCACCGTCCAAAACACCTTTGTCTATCAAAACTTCGATACGGCGGGTGTTGTTGTTCACTTCCAATCGGACATGCACCGGCTCTGACGAATAGGGTACATGCACAGTTACGTCAGCAAGTATGTCCATCCAGCGCATCAACTCTTGCCTTTCGTACCATCTGGCCTCCTTGCCTATTCGGGTAAAGTCAACCCAGTATAAGGTCTTGGACTCTCCATCCGTCTCTACAGTCCTGATTTGTTCGATGACACTTATATTGCGGATGTCGTGCGGCTGACCAGGCAAAACTACTCTGTCATTAACCTTCATCTTTACCCCCTCCCTCTTTTGAAAACATTTCCAACAAACGGCATGCAAGGAATACATGAACCCCTTTTTGCTTCTCAAGTCCGATGTCCGACAAATCATCCATTTCCAGATGAATCTCTCCGGCATGGTCCCAATCCACTTTCATCCGCAATTTCTGTTCTCTGGTCTCATTCTCAAAACTGATGGTGACAAACTCATGCGTGCTCCCCAGACTCTCCGGCTGGTACCAACACTGTCGGCCGTCCTCCGTCTTTACGAGGTACGACACCATCCGCTTCCCATGGATACACACAAATTTTCTCTCTGCAATCATGCCAATCTGATTGTTGGCCAAGATTCTTACTTTTTGTCCTTTTCTCATCTCACTCTAATTTAAAATAAACGTCGTGGAAATACGGGAATCGAACCCGTACGTGAAGCCACCCTATTTCCTATTTATTTATAGAACCATCCAATCAACCTGTCATAAGGGAAACATAACCCGAGAGGGTTTCTACTGTTATCCCCCTTTGTCAGATGAATCTCGCCACGTCCCACATACTTGACCACACCATGATACATTTGGGCGGCAAAAACCAGCACCACCTCTTGCAGAGAACTCTTCAGTTCCTTCGGGTGCTTCAGCACCACACGCCGACCGGATTCAAGCGTTACTGTTACCTTCATCATTGCCTTCTTTCTTTATCAATGAGCGAATCAGAACACTGTTGTCTGCAACAGGTGATACAGACATTGCACCTTTATCAGCTATCACTTTCATGGAATGTTCTCCATAGCAAATGAAGAAATCACCTACCTGTATCATACTCAAGCCATCATTTATTTTTATTATCATACTCCTTCACCATTTCAATGAATAACTTCCGTTCCAACGGCCTAAAGGTATCAGTTCTCAAACAGACGTAGAAAGACGGTAGTGACAACTCTGTTTCTTTCAGGAATCTCTCTCTGAATTCCTTTTTCTCCTTCAAAGAGAGAGGGGCATACATACGCTGAATTTCATTACAAACATTACTTTTTCGCATAATTATTTCTTTTATATTTGATTTTATTATTAAATTTACACTGCAAAGATAGAAATATTCATTCATATAAATAATTAAATCTACCCTAAAATATAATTAACTATATATAATTTAAACTCATTTTAAACTATACACATGTTCAACTTTCAGAGAATCAAAGACATAGCAGAAGAAAAAGGCTTGACCCACAAAGAAGTCTACGAAGCTGCCGGAATAAAGAGAGAAACGTTCTATTCTTTTGCAAGAACTATTGCACCTAATAGCAGTAATCTCGAAAAGATAGCGGATGTACTACACTGTAAAATAGATGATTTTTTCGATAGAGAAGTAGAGTGTACATCTATAAATATCGGCCACAACGTCAAAGGAAACGGTAACAAAGTTTCTGGTGATATATCCTTGAGTGAATACAAGAAAGAGGTCGAACACCTCAAAGAATTATTGGCCGAAAAAGAGCGAACGATACAGATATTATTGGACAGACAAAAATAGACAGAAACATATAGACGGCAAGAATATGCACGCGATAAAAGATTGATAATGAAGCAATAATCAACCTTTCAGAAATTCCAGTCATCCCGACATTGGTAAAGCACTGATAATCGCAAGATTATCGGTGCTTTTTTGTGTGTTTACACATTACATGCAGCTCACCACGCCCAAGCTCGTGCCGATGGCGGTAAGGATGGTTATCAGCGTCTGAATCACCAGTTTCCAAATGTCACGTTTTTCCATTTTTTGATTTATGATTTACCAATTACAATGTACAATTTCTGTTCTCTCTCCAACAGACCCCTCCGGCCTAAAGGCCACCTCTCCCTAACTTAGGGGAGGAGTGTTGGAACTGTTGCCCCCGCGCCGCATGGCCTTGTCAACTCGTCAACTCGTCAACTCGTCAACTCCAGCCCCCTCCCTCACAGGGAGGGAAGGGGTGGGTTTGTTACAACGGATTACCTCCCGTTGCTCCGCCTTCACTGCCACCGCCATCATCCTCGGGGTCCTCGATGTTGCCCTCGTCGTCGCTGGCCACCTGCTTGATGACGTTGCCGTCGCGGTCGTAGCAAGTGATGTTGATGCTGGTGTTGGCCAGCTCATCCTTGATGTCCGTCGAGGGAGTGAAGATGACACGTCGGCTGGTGATGAGCGAGCTGGACACTTCGCTGACGTCCGCCACACTGGTTGCTCTCACGCCGAAGCGCATGGTTCCGAGTCCCGGCACCGCTACGGAGTGTCCTTCCGTGGCCCATGCCTTGATTACCTCGCCAATGGCCGCCCATGCCGCGTTGATGGTGCCCTGACTGATGCCGCTCCGCATGGCCGCTTCGGCCAGCACCTTGCGCTCGGTCAGCTTGTTGTAGAGTTCGGTGGACATCACGAATCGGTACTGTCCCGCATACTTGCCCACATTCTGTTTCATCTCTCTTGCTTTCAGTTTGATTGCCATAGTTTTTGATTTTTGATTTACGATTTTACAATTTATGATTTTCTCTCACTGTTTTTGACCGGTCACAATGCAAAGATACAATTCTGTGCCCTGGGATGTCAAGAGGGGTGGTCGTTTTGGCGGAGATTTAACACTTTCACACGATGGCTATTGGCAATGGCTATAGCTTTATAATCAGCGATATAAGAAGCCATCCGCCATTGCCATCCGCCATAGTCAAAAAATGCATATTAACACTTGCAAAATCGGAGTTTGTAAGGATAATTCGAGAAACGCAAGAAAAG
>JAFWYQ010000014.1 GCA_017517605.1 Bacteroidaceae bacterium | reverse complement strand
TTTCCCTTTGCATCCCCCTTGTTGTTGGTTGCCCAAGTGAACTATAGTTCATTTGTCGGGCCGTAAGTTATCCACTTTCCAAGCCGTAAGTTATTCACTTGGGGTAGTGGACAGTAGTTCACTTGGGTAAGCCGTAAGTAGTTCACTTTGGTAAGCCATAAGTAGGGCACTGGGGAGGACGTCAATAGAGTATAAGACAATCCACAAATAGAGCATTATCGGAGCGCGTTATCTCGCTTTCAAACTCCGTGTCTGCGGGTCCATAATCCAGCGATGGACTTTCATAGTCCGTAGTCCGCTTGTTAATGTTTTCCACTAAAATAGTATTCTTCAAACGTGAAGATGTCAATGGAAATGTTTCTTCATCCAATATTGTTTGTCATTTGAAAGATTATGCGTATTTTTGCGGGAAATTAAAACAAATGTCTATGCAACATCACGGACAAAAGACATAATGATAAAGAAGCGTCAGCTTTATTCTTGCTTTTAGAAAATCGCCAAATTAGAAAAAGTATACAAGAGTAGAAGTTGATGCTCATGCCTTTATCGTGGACTTTTATTTGTATATGTGTACACGGTATTATAATCTTGTTTTTGAAGGGATTGTGTGGCTATTATGGATAACTTTGTAGCGTTATGATAAGATTGGGAACCTCAGACATTTTACGCCCTTCTGTGCGTGCTACGATTTCCCGATGGTTGCGGATGGTGATGTTTTTGATTTCCATCGTGGCCATAGGGACGATTGTTGTTGATTATGGCTTCGTGCTTGATGAGACTGAGGTGGCTGTGGTTCGACATATTTATGACTATACTTGGTGGGTGTACTTTGCATCTTATCTTTTCCGTTTGGTTTTTGATTGGTCGAGCATCAATCGTAAAACGATATTCATGACAGTCATTTTGGGTTTGTTGCTTACGCTGTCGGCTTGGCCCAGATTTGTTCCGCCACCTGTTGACGGGCATTCATTGACATGGTTATGGGAATTGTCAGCCAACAAATTGTTGACGATTTTTGTAGTAGTTCTTTTTGCAGCTTTGGATATATCAAGAGGTGTAGTCAGTTTTATCGATAAGAAGACGAATCCGGCTTTATTGATGGCTGCTTGTTTTGCGGTTATCATCCTCTTTGGAACATTATTACTTTTGTTGCCACGCTCTACACTTGAACATATTCGTCTGTCGGTGATTGATGCACTATTTGTTTCTACCAGTGCAGTGTGTGTGACTGGGCTTTCCACTGTGGATATATCCCAAACCTTTTCAATAGAAGGACAGATGGTGATAGCTCTGTTGGTTCAGATAGGAGGATTAGGGGTAATGACAATTACCAGTTTTTTTGCCATGTTTTTTATGGGAGGTACGGGGCTTTATAATCAGTTCGCTTTGCGCGACATGGTAGGATCGGATACTTTCAGCTCTTTGATTTCGACCTTGTTATATATATTGGGATTCACTTTTTCGATAGAAATGCTTGGTGCCTGTCTTATTTGGACAGGTATTCATGGTACGATGGGAATGACATTGCATGAGGAAATGTTCTTCTCTGTTTTTCATTCCATCTCTGCTTTCTGTAATGCCGGATTCTCTACATTGCCGGGTAATTTAGGTAATGCTTCTCTTCTCTATGGTCACAATTTCTTCTATCTGGTCATTTCTGTTCTTGTGATATTGGGAGGTATAGGTTTCCCTATTCTGATGAACTTCCGTCGCTTGGTTTCATACTATTTGCGTAAATCGTTGCAAAGAGGTGATTTAGGCCAGGAATACCCCCGATATATTCATCTGACGAATATCAACACGAAGATTGTATTGGTTACCACTTCTGTACTATTGGGGGGAGGCTTCCTGTTGACAGCCCTGTTGGAGTGGAATGGTGCTTTTGCCGGAATGCCCATTGATGAGAAATTAGTACAGTCATTTTTTACCTCCGTGGTACCTCGTACAGCAGGATTCAATAGTGTCGACCTTACTCATTTCTCTCTGTTGTCCATCACTGTCTATCTGTTTTTGATGTGGATAGGTGGTGCTTCTCAATCTACAGCCGGAGGTATCAAGGTAAACACTTTTGCCGTGGCGCTGGCCAATATCCGTGCAGTTGTCCGTGGTGAGAGTAGTGTGGTGCTTTTCCATCGCGAAATCACTCCCGATTCCGTCAGTCGGGCATCAGCCGTGATTTTTGGCTCCATTATAGTCATAGCCTTTTCTTTTGTAGTCTTGGTGATTATGGAACCGGAATTGTCTCCCAAGGGATTGTTATTCGAGGTCGTATCGGCATACAGTACAGTAGGAGCGAGTCTTGGTGTGACACCTCTGTTGGGAGGAACCAGCAAGTTGTTGATTGTTGTTCTGATGTTTGTGGGGCGCGTAGGATTGATTACAGTGCTGATGAGTCTTACTCGTCAGAGAGGGGAACGAAAATACCGCTTTCCTAAAGGAAATGTAATTATAAATTAGAATATGATGAGTTTTATTAAAAAATGAACTTAAAATAAATTGGTATAAATGAAATTTTTGGTTATTGGATTGGGCTGTTTCGGAAAGACATTGGCCGAAGCATTGACAGATAAAGGGCACGACATCATTGGAGTGGACAGTAACGAGCATCGTGTTGAGGAAGTGAAAGACCGTATCTCCGTGGCTTACATCATGGATGCTACCGAACGTGTAGCCTTGAAAGAACTGCCATTGGATGAAATAGACTGTGCCATTGTTGCCATTGGACAGAGTATGGATCATTCGTTAAGAGCCGTAGCTGCATTGAAGGAACTTTCTGTTAACAAAATATATGCCCGTGCGCTGGACCAGACACACCTTTCTATCCTCCGTGCCATGAGTATCCAGAAGATATTCATTCCAGAGAGCTATGCTGCTCGTATTTTTGCCAACAATCTCTTTGGTGACAAGACGGGGGAAATGATGTAATCCCCTCTTCTGCAACTATTCAGCGATAGACTTTTATTATAAAAACGCAGAGACCTCTGCGCCTCAGCGTCTCTGCGTTTGAAATAAAAAGAATCGCTGAATAGTTACAAATTATTACGAATTAGGTGTTGTATGTTTTATCGTTTATTGTATTTAACGTGAGTTCGACGAATTCAAAATAGAGTAAGCTGTGTATCCAATGTCCTCTGTACATTGATACACGGCTTTTTCGGAAACATACAATATGCGGCAATAGCTCCCAACATGTTCACGATAAAATTGTCAAAGCAACGATGCCTTGAGTGCTCCACTTGTGCAATATTCTTGAGTTCATCATTAACAGTTTCAATGATAGCCCTTTTACGTAACAACAATTTGTCTGAAACACTCATCAATGCTCCTTTCATATTACTTTTCAGCTTGGTTATGAGCTGTATACCATCTACGAATAGTTTCTGAAAGAGTTCCTTGCCGACATATCCCTTGTCACCAACAAGTTTGCCATATCTAAACTCCATAAATGATTTGTACTCCAGAGGTTTCCGATCATCCACATCCCCTGGGGTTATCATGAAGTTGAGTAATTCTCCTTTCTCATTACAGATCAGATGAAGTTTGAATCCAATGAACCATCCCATCGAACATTTCCCCCTCTGTTCTATACCTTTGAATGTCTTGTGGATATGTATCCTCTGATTATAGCATACACGCAGAGGGGTACTGTCAACAAAACTGATACCTGTACATTTGCCTAGCAGAACCTTTTTGATAAACAAGGCAAGAGGGACAGCAACATCTCTTTCCAGTTCAACAAAACGGTTATATGACACGACCTTTGGGAAAAGTCCGCGCAGATGTTTACATACCTTTTCAAGATAGAAGTGTTTAAGACACCGATAACCGGAATCGTGAAACAATATCATGATAAGCATGATTTCTGCCTTTGACATGGTGGAATCACGATGATATGGGCGTTTGTTTTCACTTTTCAGCGTATATTTTGCTGTCATCTTATCAAAAAACTTGCAGAAATCATCTGCCATACAGAATAATTCTGTAACTTTGTCCGCGGTGAGCATAGCGATTATTATTTGTAATTCTTTGTAATTGACACTATAAAGATACAATAATTTTCGCTAATCGCCAAATTTACAGATAATTAAAATTCGTCGAACTCACGTTAATTACTTTCAAGAATATTCATGTATGGCACAACAGGCATCAAATAAGGAAAAGCAAGGACCGAAGGTCTCACCGAACTTTAACCTGATAATATGACGTTGGAGCAGTGGCAGGTGGCTCTTCGCGGACAGTCGGCCATGAAGGATACGTTTACGTATAAATCAATAACAGTAGAGTGATGATTTACTTGAAGCATTTCAATTTAGCCGGTTCTCGGGTTGAAGAAGATTACCTCAATTACTTCAAACGGACTTGCTTTGACTCCTATTATCCCTTCTTGTTCTTTCCAAACAAGGGTCTGGAAGAACTTGACTTTGCAGATATTACCATCTTTTGTGGGGGCAATGGGTCGGGCAAGAGTACATTGCTCAATATTATTTCCGAGAAATTGGGATTGACTCGTACTACCCCTTTCAATAAGACCTATTTCTTCGACCCCTATTTGGATGCGTGTAGTTGTGAATTGACGGTTTCCGATCCTGTAGAGTTACGTAATTTGATGGGTTGTTCCCAAATCATTACGAGTGACGATGTGTTCAATCACATCATTGCTGTTCGGGAAAAGAATAAGAACATCGACTTCAAACGGCAATTGATATTTGATGAAAGGGATAGGTACAAGAAGTATGGTTGGACGGGAGAACGTCCGCGTGGATTCAGCATGGATGACCCAGAATCCATGAAGGTGTATCGGGATTATGCAAATAAATTACGTAGGAGTAACACCACTTCGCGCCTTGTCCGTGATAATGTCGGTTATAGCGAACGTACTTATTCGAATGGTGAGAATGGCTTCAAATACTTTACGGATGCCATACAGCCGGGTGGGCTTTATTTGCTTGACGAGCCAGAGAACTCACTCTCTACTGAGATGCAATTGAAGTTGGTGCAATTTTTGCAAGGTATGGCCCGCTTCTATGATTGCCAGTTTATCATCTCATCGCACAGCCCTTTTATCCTTTCGCTTCCGTATGCTCGTATCTATAATCTCGATGAGTATCCTGTTTCTGTTTGTAAATGGACAGAACTTCCGAATGTGCGACTGTATTATGAGTTCTTCAAAGAGCAGGCTGCTGAGTTTGAAGGATAATATTGTATATATTTCTATAGCATACTAAAAACTTTTTTTCTCCGTTATTAAATATTATGCAATGGGTCGATAAAATTAAACATTTGAAGATTGTATTGGTGGTGATGGCTGTTGTCATCGCCTTGTTGTCGTTGGGAGTGTCGCATTATTTAGTGAAAGATCTTTCGCGAGAGGAAGAGCAGAAGATGGAGGTGTGGGCCGAAGCTATGCGTACGCTGAATATTGCCACAGCAGAGACGGATTTGAATTTGGTGCTGACTGTCATCAATGGAAATAATACCATTCCGATTGTCGTACTGGATAAGGCAGGGGAGGTGCAAACTTTTCGAAATATAGAGCTGAAGGCGAAAGTAGATACATTAGAGGTCTTGAAGGCAATGGCTCAGGGTATGAAGATGTCTAAAGATCCTATACAGATTTCGTTGGATGAGGGTGAAGATGCTGATTATATTGAAATCTGCTATGATGAGTCTTTGATTCTGAGGAGGTTGGCTTCGTATCCTTATGTACAACTTGGTGTTGTGTTCATATTTGTTGCGGTAGCAATCTTTGCATTGCTGAGTTCGAAGAAAATGGAACAGAACAAGGTGTGGGTTGGATTGTCAAAAGAGACGGCTCATCAGTTGGGAACACCCATTTCGTCGTTGATGGCTTGGACGGAGATTCTGAAAGATAAATATGCGGACGATGAACTGATTCCTGAGATGAGCAAGGATGTGAACCGTTTGCAGGTGATAGCTGACCGCTTCTCAAAAATCGGTTCGATGCCCGAACCTAAGGATGAAAATTTGAATGAAGTTTTAGAACGAGTGTTGGCCTATATTGAGCGCCGTGCATCGAATAAGGTAAAGATTGTCCGTCAGTTCCCGTCGAATTCAATCAAGGTAAAGATGAATGCTTCGTTGTTTGAATGGGTCATAGAGAATCTCTGTAAGAATGCGATAGATGCCATGGATGGTCAAGGAACGATAACCCTACGTGTAACGGATGCTGAGCGTAAGGTAGAGGTGGAAGTGGAAGATACGGGAAAGGGAATTGCGAAATCGCACCGCAAAATGGTCTTCACTCCAGGGTTCACTACCAAGAAACGAGGTTGGGGATTGGGGCTTTCCTTGGCCAAGCGAATTGTCGAGGAATATCATAAAGGACGTATTTATGTGAAGTCTTCAGAGGTGAATAAAGGTACAATATTCTGTGTAGAATTGAAAAAATAGCCCTTTTTCTTGAATTCCCTATTGAATTATGCTTGTAAAACAAATATTTATTCGTACCTTTGTCGCCCGAATTCTATGAGCATCCTCGAAGGACGGGGAATTGTGTGCATTAGGACGACTTTTTTACACCTTATATATAATAATAGGTATAATGGGAAAGTTTGACAAATACAGAATTGATTTGAAGGGGATGCAAGTTCCTATGTGCAACTTTGAGTATGAGTTGGACAATCAATTCTTTGCAGACATAGATGCACCCGAGGTGACGAAGGGGCGTGTGAAGGCAGGCCTGATGGTCAAGAAACTGTCGGGCGACAATGCCTTTGAATTGAACTTCAACTTACATGGTACAGTCGTGATTCCTTGTGATCGTTGTTTGGACGATATGGAACAGGAGATTTCAGCGACAGACAAGTTGTTGGTGAAGTTGGGTTCGGATTATGCTGAAGATGGTGACTGGGTGATTGTCCCTGAAGAAGAAGGGGAAGTGAATGTCGCTTGGTTTATGTATGAATTCATAGCCTTGGCTATCCCGATGAAGCATGTGCATGCTCCGGGGAAATGCAATAAAGCTATGGCAGGAAAGTTGAATCAGCATTTGCGTATTGCAACAGATGACGAAGATATAGCGGACATGGAGATGGCCGAAGACGAAGACCTGGAAAGTACTTCACAACCTTCAGATCCCCGCTGGAATGAATTAAAGAAAATATAAATAATAATTAAAGTAAAAGAAAATGGCACATCCTAAAAGAAGACAATCAAAGACAAGAACTGCCAAAAGAAGAACTCATGATAAGGCAGTAGCTCCTACATTGGCAATTTGCCCTAACTGCGGAGAGTTTTACGTTTACCACACTGTATGCTCTGCTTGCGGTTACTACAGAGGTAAGTTGGCAATTGAGAAAGAAGCTGCAGTTTAATTACCGTAGCGTAGGATAGAGCCAGAGAGCTTTGTGCTCTCCGGCTTATTTTTATATAATAGGTATATTAATTTAATGGAAAAGATAAATGCTGTAATCACAGGAGTCGGTGGATATGTGCCTGAATATGTGTTGACTAACGAAGAACTGTCGCGCATGGTAGATACTACTGACGAATGGATTATGACCCGAATCGGGGTAAAGGAGAGACGTATCCTGAATGAAGAGGGATTAGGAACCTCCTATATGGCACGCAAAGCTGCCAAGCAATTGATGCAACGTACTAATGTCAATCCTGATGAGATTGATTTGGTTATTGTTGCTACTACCACACCCGATTATCCTTTCCCCTCGACCGCATCTATCCTTTGCGACAAGTTGGGATTGAAGAATGCCTTTGCCTTTGATTTGAAGGGAGCTTGTTGTGGATTTATGTATGCGTTGGAGACTGCTTCTTCCATGATTGTTTCTGGTCGTCACAAGAAAGCTATCGTTGTAGGTGCAGACAAGATGTCTTCAATGGTAGACTATTCAGACCGTGCAACGTGCCCTATCTTCGGAGATGGTGCTGCTGCTGTATTATTGGAGGCAACTGCTGAAGATTACGGTGTAATGGATTCAATTCTCCGCACTGATGGTAAAGGTTTGCCTTTCCTTCACATGAAGGCAGGAGGGTCAGTTTGTCCGGCTTCTTATTTCACCGTTGACAACAAGATGCACTACTTGTATCAAGAGGGACGTACGGTGTTTAAGTATGCGGTGTCCAACATGTCGGCTATTACTGCTCAATTGGCTGAGCGTAATGGATTGACAAAGGAAAACATAGCTTGGATTATCCCCCATCAAGCTAATATGCGCATCATTGATGCTGTTGCTCAACGATTGGAGATACCCATGGAGAAGGTGATGGTGAACATTCATCGTTATGGAAACACCAGTGGTGCCACTCTGCCGCTCTGTTTGTGGGATTACGAGAAACAATTAAAGAAAGGCGACAATATCATCTTTACCGCTTTTGGAGCTGGATTTACCTACGGAGCAGTATATGCCAAGTGGGGTTACGATGGCGCCGAGCGTAAATGAGATAAGCTACAGTGACAAGCTACGAGCTACCAGTTACGAGTGAGAAGAGTTTGCGCCGCATGGTCACTTGTCACTTGTAGCTCGTAGCTCGTCACTTATTTATAAACAAAAACGA
Organism: Bacteroidaceae bacterium; assembly: GCA_017517605.1. Classification (GTDB taxonomy): domain Bacteria; phylum Bacteroidota; class Bacteroidia; order Bacteroidales; family Bacteroidaceae; genus Phocaeicola_A. Next base: position 69,933 of record JAFWYQ010000014.1, on the reverse strand, counting down.
TATGCATAAAGCCGGATTTGTAAACATTGTGGGAAACCCTAATGTGGGGAAATCGACACTGATGAACCTATTGGTGGGCGAGCGTATTTCCATTGCCACATTCAAGGCACAAACGACGCGCCATCGCATTATGGGCATCTTGAATACGGAGGATACACAGATTGTTTTCTCTGACACGCCGGGTGTATTGAAACCAAATTACAAGTTACAGGAATCGATGCTCAATTTCTCAGAATCGGCACTGACTGATGCAGATGTGCTCCTTTATGTGACCGACGTGGTAGAAAAACCTGACAAGAACAGCGACTTCCTTGAAAAAGTGAGTCGTATGCAGGTTCCTGTTCTTTTGCTTATCAATAAGATAGACCTTTCCAATCAAGGGGATTTGACAACCTTGGTTGAAGAGTGGCACGAGTCGCTGCCACAGGCGGAAATCATCCCTATATCGGCTGCAAACAAGTTTAATGTTGATGTCGTATTACGTCGTGTACGCGAATTGTTGCCCGATTCGCCTCCTTACTTTGGTAAGGATCAGTGGACGGACAAGCCTGCCCGATTCTTTGTTACTGAAATTATTCGTGAGAAGATTCTCCTTTACTACGACAAGGAAATTCCTTATAGTGTAGAGGTTGTCGTGGAGCAGTTCAAGGAGGACGATAAGTGTATCCGCATCAATGCAGTCATTTATGTTGAGCGTGAGTCACAGAAGGGTATCATTATTGGCAAGGAAGGTCGTGCATTGAAGAAAGTCTCAACAGAGGCACGTCGCTCGTTGGAAAAATTCTTTGGAAAGAGCATTTACCTCGAGACCTTTGTTAAGGTTGATAAGGATTGGCGCAATTCCGACCGCGAGCTGCGTAACTTTGGATATAATTTGGAATAAAAACAATGATTTCGTGAGTAAGATAGCTTAGTGTTTGAATTTGCGAAACTAAAATAGATAGAAACAGATGGGAAATTTAGTTGCAATCGTAGGGCGTCCCAATGTGGGTAAGTCTACCTTGTTTAATCGCTTGACGAAGACACGTCAGGCTATTGTAAATGAGGAAGCAGGAACTACACGTGACCGTCAGTATGGTAAGGTTGAGTGGACGGGACAGGAGTTCTCCATCGTCGATACTGGCGGGTGGGTTGTCAACTCTGACGATATTTTTGAAGAAGAAATTCGTAAACAGGTGATGTTGGCAATTGACGAGGCCGATGTCATATTGTTTGTCGTGGACGTGCAGAATGGAGTTACTGACCTCGACGAGCAGGTTGCCACTATTCTGCGTCGTGCCAAGGTCCCCGTTATTTTGGTTAGCAACAAGACTGACAATAACGACTTGATTTATTCTTCCGCAGAGTTCTATGCTCTCGGTTTGGGTGATCCCTTTAGTATATCTGCTATCAGTGGAAGCGGTACAGGTGATTTGCTTGACCTTATCCTCAGTAAATTCCAGAAAAAGGTTGAGGAGATTGTTGATGAAGAGATTCCCCGTTTTGCCGTTGTTGGACGTCCGAATGCGGGAAAGTCCTCTATTATCAATGCTTTCATCGGCGAGGAACGCAACATTGTTACCGAGATTGCAGGTACTACACGCGACAGTATCTATACCCGTTATGACAAGTTCGGATTTGACTTCTATCTTGTTGATACCGCTGGTATCCGTAAGAAGAATAAGGTGACTGAGGATCTCGAGTTCTATTCTGTCATGCGTTCAATCCGTGCCATAGAGAATAGTGATGTTTGTATTCTTATGCTTGATGCTACACGTGGTATTGAGGGCCAGGATCTCAATATCTTCTCCCTTGTTCAGCGTAACCAGAAAGGACTTGTCGTAGTGGTCAATAAGTGGGATCTTGTGGAGAACAAGAGTGATAAGGTGATGAAAGAGTTTGAATCTGCAATCCGTGACCGCTTCGCTCCATTTGTTGATTTCCCTATCATCTTTGCTTCGGCGTTGACGAAACAGCGCATCTTCAAGGTGCTCGAAGCGGCCAAAGAGGTGTTCCATAATCGTACAACCCGCATTCCTACTGCCCGTTTGAATGAAGAAATGCTTCCTCTTATTGAAGCCTATCCTCCCCCCTCAATCAAAGGTAAGTATATCAAGATAAAATATTGCACGCAGTTGCCGAATACACGTGTACCTTCATTCGTCTATTTTGCCAATTTGCCGCAGTATGTGAAGGAACCTTACAAACGCTTCCTTGAAAACAAGATGCGTGAGAAATGGAATCTCACCGGAACTCCCATTAACGTATATATACGACAAAAATAATAGGGAATGAAAGAGGCTGCACATCAATTGATGGTGCAGCCTCTTTTTATAGGGAAGCTATGAAAATGCTTTCATCTGAAATCCTTGAGCTCTATTTGCAGTCGTTGGCGGGTAAAGAAGATCCTGCTTTTGACGGTGCCTAAAGGAAGTCCCAGTTTGTCTGCAATTTCGCGATACTTGAATCCGGATACATGCATAGAGAATGGAATGCGATACTCTTTAGGCAAACGATTGACTGCACGGTGGATTTCTTTGAGGTCATAGGCGGCTTCGGTGCTGTCGAATGCCATATCTGTAGATTGGTTGATGTGGTACAGATTGTCGGTATGGTCGATAAAGGTCTGGTCGCGCACCTGCTTGCGGTAATTGTTTATAAAGATGTTGCGCATGATGGTGTACATCCAACCGCGGAAGTTGGTGTCAGGTTCAAATTTCTCTTCGTTGTCCAAGGCCTTCAGAGAGGTTTCCTGTAAGAGGTCATTGGCCTCTTCGGGATCCGAAGTCAATTTGTAGGCAAAACGCAGCAATTCATCCTGAATCGCCAGCAACTCGTTTTTAAAATTCAATGTTGTCATACATATAAAGTATTATAGTTGAGAAATAGTTGATCCTCTGTTTTCGAGTGCAATATTACAGCTTCTGCGTCTGCTCTTTCAAGTTTTTCAAAAATAAAAAAGGGGTAGAAATCGTTTATGTCGATTTCTGCCCCCTTATAATTGTATGATATGGACAAAATTACCCCATATAAGTCTGTAAATCGATAGAAATTACCCCTAAAAAGATGTTTTCTCCATGAAATAATGATTTGTTGACTTAGATAGACAGAGAGTTCAGTACATTCACCAATTCTTTCTTGATGGGCTTGTCGTTCTTGATGGCTTTGGTGAAGGGTACGTACACAATCTCGTCATGTTCGATACCAATCATCACGTTACGTTGTCCCTCCATCAGGGCTTCAATGCTGGCTGTACCCATACGGCTGGCAATAATGCGGTCGTGTGCCGTCGGGCGTCCTCCGCGTTGCAAATGTCCCAATATGGATACTCTTACATCGTATTGGGGATATTCGTTCTTTACACGTTCGGCCAATGCCATGGCTCCGCCGGTGATGTCACTTTCGGCTACCAATACGATGCTGCTGTTTTTGGATTTGCGGAATCCATTCTTGATGAATTCGGCCAATTGGTCGACTTCGGTACTGAATTCAGGTATGATAGCGGCTTCTGCACCAGCAGCAATGGCTCCGTTCAGAGCAAGGAACCCTGCATCGCGACCCATTACCTCTACAAAGAAGAGACGTTCGTGCGAAGTGGCTGTATCGCGTATTTTGTCTACCGCATCCAAGATGGTGTTCAGTGCTGTATCGTATCCGATGGTTGTGTCGGTGCCGTAGAGGTCGTTGTCAATAGTGCCCGGAAGTCCGATACAAGGTACATCATACTCTTGTGCAAAGATGCGGGCACCTGTGAGTGAACCGTCGCCGCCGATGATTACGAGGGCATCGATTTCCTCCTTCCTCATATTCTCGTAAGCTAAGGCTCGTCCTTCGGGAGTTGTAAACTCCTTACAACGGGCCGTTTTCAGAATGGTGCCTCCTTGATGGATGATGTTACTTACGTTTTGTGTCTTGAATTCCAAAATTTCTCCAGTAACAAGTCCTTTGTAGCCGCGGTAGATGCCTTTTACCCTCAATCCGTTATAGATGGCTGCACGGGTGACGGCGCGGATGGCTGCATTCATACCAGGAGCGTCGCCTCCCGAAGTGAGTATGCCGATACATTTGATGGTTGCCATATAGTTTAAGTTTTAAGTTCTTTAGTTTTTAGGTTTGTTAGTTTTTAAGTCTTTTGTTTATGAGTCAAGGGTTTCTACATTCGGGAAACTCTTCTCGATAGCTTGCTTGCAAGCCTCCATCAGCCATTTGGGCGTGGAAGTAGCTCCACAGATGCCAATGGAAGAAACGCCTTTCAGTAGTTGGAAGTTTATTTCGCTGGCATCTTCTATCAAATGCGAATTAGGGTTGATTTGGCAACATTCGTTAAAGAGAATCTTTCCGTTTGAACTCTTTTTCCCGCTGACAAAGAATATCAGGTCGTGCGAAGTGGCGAAATTACGGATGTTGGGCATTCGGTTGGCCACTTGTCGGCAGATGGTGTCGTAGTATTCAAAGGTGGCATTGGGTGAGATGTGCTCCTTGATGTATTCGACAATTTGCCAGAATTCGTCGAGTGATTTGGTCGTTTGTGAGTAGAGGCGGATGTCTTTGCTGAAATCCAATTGCTCGACGGCTTTCAGATTTTCAATGACGATGGCCTTTCCTTCTGTTTGTCCTACAAGCCCTAAGACTTCGGCGTGTCCCGCTTTCCCAAAAATGACAATTTGTTTGTCCGCCTTCTCCTTCAAATCATATTCTTGCTTGATACGCTTTTGCAGGCGTAGCACTACGGGGCAGGTGGCATCGATGATTTCTATCCTGTTCTTGCGGGCGATTTCGTATGTTTCGGGTGGCTCTCCGTGGGCGCGCAGCAGTACTTTGACTCCGTACAGTTGCTTGAACTCGTCGTGGTTGATGGTGATTAATCCCAATTCTTTCAGACGGTCACACTCCTTGCCGTTGTGCACAATGTCTCCCAAGCAATAGAGTGGGGTACCTTTGCGCAATTCCTCTTCTGCTTTTTGAATGGCTGTGGTCACTCCGAAGCAGAAGCCCGAGCCGTTGTCAATTTCTATATCAATCATTCTTCAGTAGCTTTGCGGAATTGTTCGATGAGCCATGCTTTCTGTTCGGCAATGGTCAGTTGGCTGTTGTCCAACAAAAGGGCGTCTTCTGCACGGCGCAAGGGGCTGACGGCGCGTGTCTGGTCGATATGGTCGCGCTCTTTTACATTGGCCAATATCTCGTCGAAGTTTGCCTTTTCGCCTTTCTCTTGCAACTCCTTGTATCTGCGTTCGGCACGAATTTCGGCCGAAGCAGTGACGAATATCTTCAGTTCTGCATCGGGGAAAACGGTGGTGCCGATGTCACGTCCGTCCATTACGATGCCTTTGGTGCGTCCCATCTCCTGTTGTTGGGCAACAAGGTATTCGCGTACAAAATCAATGGCCGCGATGATGCTCACTCGCGAAGAGACCTCCATGGTGCGGATACGGTCTTCTACATCTTTACCATTGAGTTGTGTGCGTGGGCGTCCGGTGGTAGGGTCGAGGAGGAATGAGACGCGGATATGGTTGATTTCCTCTTTCAGTCTTTCGGTGTTCACCTCTTTCCCATTGAACAATCCGTTTTCGATGCAGAAGAGGGTGACAGCTCGGTACATAGCCCCACTGTCAATATAGATGTAGCCGATTTCGCGCGCTAAGTCTTTAGCCATGGTGCTCTTTCCGCAAGAAGAGAATCCGTCGATGGCGATGGTTATTTTTTTCATATACCTTATTATATATAATGTTTTGTATAGTGTCTATAGTTCCTATAGATTTTAAGTTTCTGTAGTTTATAATCCCATGCTGAAGTTCAGTACCAGCGATGAGGCGGCCGTGTGGTAGTTGGCGTAAGCCACGCCCAGTTTGATGCGTTTCATCTGCAAGCCTCCGCCGATGGTGGCTCCTGTCCATTTGCTGCCTCCCTCGGCCTTCAAGTCGTTGCCGCGCTTGAAGTTGTATCCTGCCGCCAGATAAAAGCGGTCGCTCGGTGCTATCTCTACACCCAGTATTACGTGGTTGAATAGCAGGTCGCTAAAGCTGATGTCTTTTCCTTCGGGATTGTAATACGATGATTCCCAATGTGTCAAGTCGTCCAATGTGGCCGAGATGCGGATGGGGGCATGAGCCAGTCGTTTGGTGAATCCCACTTGCATGTTCAGGGGGAGTTTCTCGTGCTCCTCATCAAAGGTCTTCACTTGTCCGCCCAGGTTTTTCAGAGTAAGGGAGGCTGAGAAGTCATTTTCTTCGTGGAAGTAGTTGATTCCTAAATCCACACCGATGGCAAACGAGGTGTATTCGGCATAACTTCCGTGGATGAACTTGGCCGTCACACCACCGCTCCATTGTTCGCTGAGCAGGTAGTTGTAGGTGGCCATGAAGGCCATATCCTTGGCCGATAGTGTGCCTAACTCATTGTTATCGATGTCTGTCTCTGTCATCTCGCCATAATCCATATATTGCACGGATGCTGCCCATGCCGAACGCTCGCCGAATTGACGCGAGAAGGCAGCACTGGCCACCTTGCTGCCCTCGATGTACGATGTGAAGTTCAGGTTCAGTGTCTTGTCCGCCACGTTGCTCAGCAAGGCTGGATTGTGGAAGGCTAGAGTCAGGTCATCGGTAATGGTGGTAATGTTCTCGCCACCCAATGCCGTTGCATGAGCCGAGTGGGGCAGGCGCAGGAAGGGGAAGACCGTAGTGCCGTCTTGTGCCATGCTTGCACTGGCCAGTGCCATCAACAGAATAAGTGTCCAATGTCTTTTCATAATTTGCGAAGCAAAGATAGATAAACCTTATTATATATGGAAACTTCCTTCTCCTTTTTTTATTGTGCATCCGCGTTTTTTTTAAAAGCATTCTGATCAGGCGTATGATAGGGGTGGCTTAGCCGACGGTTAAGGTAACCTTATCCCCAGGGTAAGGTTTGGGCTTTGTTGGAGAAGAATTTTTCCCCTGTCTGAAAAAACTTTTTTTCAAGTTGGAGAGAAATTTTGTCCCTTTTATCCCTCTTTTCTCCTTCCGAAGGATTAAAAAACTTAAAAAATGCTGTTGTTTGAAAAAAAAATATAGCAAGTGTTATTCTAAATGAAAAATATGTGCTACATTTGCCCAAACATTGAAAAACCGCATATTAAAAACAAAAAAATAAATAAAAGCTATGCTAGAAGTTAAAAAAGCTCCTGTTGCCGATTTGGAAGGCAAAAAGACCACTGGTTTGTTGATGGGATTCATCTTTATTTTAGCTATCATGTTCGTCGCATTCGAGTGGACACGACATGATGTTATTGACACTGGTGAGATTATTGAGGCTCCGATGTTGAACTTTGAAGAGGAAATCATCCCCATCACCATGCAGGAAAAGCTCGTTGCTCCCGTGCCGGTAGAGGCTAAGGCCATTACTGAAACAATCGAGATTGTGGAGGATGATGCTGAAATCGAAGAAACCATGATTATGTCTGATGAAGATATGGGTGAAGTGGTTGAGATTCAGAACATCGAGAACGTAGTAGTTGAAGAACCCGAGAAGGAAGAGGAAATCTTCCAGGTGGTAGAGAACATGCCCGAGTTCCCCGGTGGTACTGCTGAGTTGATGAAGTACTTGCAGAAGAACATCAAGTATCCCGCCATCTCACAGGAAAACGGTGTTCAGGGACGTGTAATCGTACAGTTCGTGGTTAACCGCGACGGTTCTATCGTAGAGCCTACCGTTATCCGTAGCGTTGACCCCTATCTGGACAAGGAAGCCCTCCGCGTGGTTTCAACCATGCCTAAGTGGAAGCCCGGTGAACAGCGTGGTAAACCCGTACGTGTGAAGTTTACTTTGCCCGTACAGTTCCGCCTCCAATAATCGGTCGGTAACATTAAGGAATGCAATATATAAAAGAGGTTGCCTGAGAAATGTCAAGCAGCCTCTTTTTAAATGAAGGGAAATAACTATGATGTACACTTCATCACAACTTCTGGACAAGATTAACAAGTTCATTGCCGGACTTGACTACAAGCGCCCTCCCGTGGGATTGTACGAGCCGGTAGAGTATACGTTGGCTCTTGGTGGCAAACGCATACGTCCCGTCTTGATGTTGATGGCCTATAATATATATAAGGTAGAGGTGGACGATGCATTGCCCGCCGCGGCCGCCATCGAAACGTATCATAATTACACTTTGCTCCACGATGATTTGATGGACAAGGCCGACCTGCGTCGCGGTAATCCCACCGTGCACAAGAAGTGGGACGAGAATACGGCCACCCTTTCCGGCGACACCATGCTAGTGTTGGCTTACAAGCTGATGACTCAATGCCCGGCACCTTGCCTGAAGACCGTGATGGACATCTTCAACGAAACGGCGTTGGAGATTGGCGAAGGCCAGCAATACGACATGGAGTTCGAGACACGCAACAATGTCACCGAAGAAGAGTATCTGGAAATGATTCGTCTGAAAACCTCCGTCCTGTTGGCCGCCAGTATGCAGATAGGTGCCGTACAGGCAGGCGCTTCGCCCGAAGATGCCCGCCGGTTGTACGACTTCGGCTTGCAGTTGGGCTTGGCTTTCCAGTTGCAGGACGACTATCTGGATGTATATGGCGACCCTGCCGTTTTCGGCAAGAAAGTGGGAGGCGACATCCTTTGCAACAAGAAAACCTATATGCTCATCAATGCCTTGCAACGCGCCGATAAGGAACAACGTGCCGAACTCGACCGTTGGATAGCCGCTACAGAGTATAACCCCGAAGAGAAAGTGCGCGCCGTCACTGCCTTGTACGATGCTATCGGAATCAAGGAGTTGTGTCACCGCAAAATCGAATCCTACTTCCATGCGGCCGAAGAGTGCCTGGCCAAAGTTTCTGTGCCCGAAGAGCGCAAGCAGGAATTGAGGAACTTCGCCCTCTCGCTGATGGGACGTAAAGTGTAATAATATAATAAGGTAAGGGTAGAAAACACAACGTGTATGCAGCAGCTTGTCATCGACACCCATTCGCACCTCTTTACCGAGGAGTTTGCAGATGATATTCACGATGTGATGACACGTGCCCGCGAAGCAGGAGTCGGCAGAATCTATATGCCTAACATTGATGCCTCTACGGTGGAGAGCCTCCTGCAGGTGTGTCGTGATTACGAAGGGTATTGCTTCCCCATGTTGGGGCTTCATCCAACCTCAGTGGGGGAAGGGTATCAAGCCGAACTGGATGCAATGAAACCCATGCTCGACAACCCTTCGCATCCCTTTGTGGCGATTGGTGAGGTGGGGCTTGACCTCTATTGGGACAAGACCTTCCGTCACGAACAGGAGGATGCCCTTCGCCAACAGATTGCTTGGGCATTGGAGTACGACCTACCCGTGGTTATCCATTGCCGCGAAGCGTTCGACGAACTCTATGCCTTGATGTGCGACTATCGTCACACCTCCTTGCGGGGCATTTTCCACAGCTTTACCGGTTCGGCAGACGATGCCCGCCGGTTGCTATCGTTCGAAGGATTCATGTTGGGCATAAACGGAGTGCTCACCTTCAAGAAATCCGCCTTGCCTGGTGTGTTGACAGGGATACCTCTCGAACGGATAGTTTTGGAGACCGATTCTCCCTATTTGGCACCCGTGCCTTGTCGGGGAAAACGGAACGAAACATCCTTCATAAAATACACACTTGCACATGTCGCTTCAGTGTACGGACGTGAGGTGGAAGAGGTGGCGAAATTAACGACAGAAAATGCGAAAAAGGTATTTGAAAAGAGGTGAAAGAGCGCAAAAAAGTGCTTGAATGTTTTAAAATATATTAATTTTGGCCTTTTCGTGAAATTAAATCGGAAAGAAAGATGTATAAGCCGAATAAAAAGAATACATTTGTAGCTGAAAACTCGGTGGACCATAAAAATAAGGGATGAAAAGCATTCAATTTTAACAAAAAGAATGTGAAAGGGAGAGATGCTCGAGTGGTTGAAGAGGCACGCCTGGAAAGCGTGTATACGCCTAAAGCGTATCGGGGGTTCGAATCCCCCTCTCTCCGCATGGTACTGTAACTTTAAATGGAAACAGAAACCTTGAACATAGAGAGGGACAAAACAAAAGAGAAAGAGAGAAATAAACAATAAATTAATAATTACTTAATCTTAAAAATTTTAAAGACACAATGAAAAAGATTTTTGCAATTGTTGCAGTGATGGGAATGATGACCTTTGGTCTTACCCAGTCAGTAATGGCTCAGGAAGAAGCTGCTGCTTCTACTGAAGTTGTAGATTCTGCTGCTGTTGATTCAGCAGTTGTTGATGAGGCTCCCGTAGCCGAAGAAGCTCCCGTTGTGGAGGAAGTTGAAGGTGGTTTCCACAAGGACATCAAGACCAAGTTCATCGAAGGTGATGCAAGCTTCATGTCTTTGGTTGCTATTGCGTTGGTAATCGGTTTGGCTTTCTGTATCGAGCGTATCATTTACTTGAGCCTTGCTGAAGTGAACACTAAGAAATTGATGGCTAAGGTTGAGGCTGCTCTCTCTAAGGGCGATGTTGAAGGTGCCAAGACTATCTGCCGCAACACTCGTGGTCCTGTTGCTTCTATCTGCTACCAGGGCTTGATGCGTATCGAAGAAGGTATCGACGTAGTTGAGCGTTCAGTAGTTTCTTACGGTGGCGTTCAGACAGCTTACCTCGAGAAGGGTTGCTCATGGATTACCTTGTTCATCGCCATGTCTCCTTCACTCGGATTCTTGGGTACTGTGATTGGTATGGTGCAGTCATTCGACGCTATCGAGGCTGCAGGTGATATCTCTCCGACCGTTGTAGCCGGTGGTATGAAGGTGGCTTTGATTACTACTATCTTCGGTATCGTTGCCGCTTTGGTTCTTCAGGTATTCTACAACTATATCCTTTCTAAGATTGAGGCTTTGACTGCTGATATGGAAGATTCTTCTATCACATTGCTCGACCTCATCATGAAGTACAACTTGAAGAAGTAATAATAGACTTTAATTAAGTAAAAAGAATTTAGTGATGAAAGCACATAGAGTATCATTTTTCGTATTTATCGCATTGATTATCGCCGCTGTGGTAGTCTTCGGACTCTTCTTCGGAGTTGGCTACGATAATATGGTCGGTAAATACAATTCTCCCGAGCATACAGGTACTTTGATTGTGTTCATGTATATCATGGCTGCAATCTGTATCTTGGCTACAGTATTGGGAGCTTTGGGCAACACCATCGATTCATTGGGTGGTCCCAAGGGTGTGAATATTACCGGTGTACCTGATAGAGCAGTTTCAATCGTATCAGTAGTAATCCTTGTTGGTATCATGGTTGGTTCATGGGCAATGGCTTCTGACGAGCCCTTGAGATTGGCTAATGGTTCATACTTCTCTGATGCTGCATTGTTGAAAGTTTCAGACTTGTTCTGCTATTCACTCTATGCCTTGTTGGCTGTAGCTGCTTTGGCATTGGTTGTGAATTTGTCAGGTATCTTCAAAAAGTAATTTAAGAACCTATTAATTAAAGTAAAGAATAATGGGAAAAAGATCAGTACCGGAACTGAACTCAAGTTCTACCGCTGACATCTCTTTCATCTTGCTTATCTTCTTCCTTACCACAACCTCAATGGATACGGATAAGGGTTTGGCACGTCGTTTGCCGCCTCCTCCCGAAGAGAATTTGCAACAGGAAGATACTAAAGTAAGGGAGCGTAACGTGCTCCAGGTCAGAATCAATGCCATGGACGAATTGATGATTGGCAGTGATGTGGCTGATGTAAGTGAGATTCGCGAACGAGCTAAAGAGTTCATCGACAATCCGGAAAACTTGCCTAACTTGCCCGATAAGGCTCCCCATGAAATCGACTTCTTCGGTACAGTATATATCACCGACAAGCACGTGATTTCATTGCAGAGCGACCGTGGTACAAGTTATTCAAAGTACTTTGAAGTTCAGAATGAGCTGGTGGCTGCATACAACGAATTGCGTGATGAGTTGGCTCGTCGTAAGTTCGGTAAACCTTATGTTAACTTGAACGAAGACCAGCAACTTGCCATTCGTACATACTATCCGATGAAAATTTCGGAAGCAGAACCTAAAAACTATAACTTACGCTAAAAAGTAATAATTATGAGTAAATTTGGAAAAGGAGAAAAAAGAGGTATGCCGGCGTTGAATACGTCATCATTGCCTGACTTGATCTTTACCATCTTGTTCTTCTTCATGATTGTTACTACAATGCGTGAAGTTACTTTGATGGTGGAATTCAGAGTGCCCAGAGGTACTGAAATTGAGAAGATGACCAAGAAATCACTCGTGTCATACATCTACGTGGGTAAGCCTACCCGCGAATGGCGTGCTAAAGTGGGTTCTGGTACTCAAATTCAGTTGAACGATAAGTTTGCCAACCTCTACGAAGTGCAGGATTACGTATACCAAGAGCGTGAAGCCATGAATGAAGCAGACAAACCCTTCATGAAAGTTTCTCTCAAGGTAGACCGCGACACCCGCATGGGTATCGTAACCGACATCAAGCAAGAGTTGCGTAAAGCTTGGGCGTTGAACATCAACTATTCTGCGGATTCCCGCAACTAATAGTTTGAATATATAATGTAAAGAGGCTGTGTCACACGATGATGCAGCCTCTTTTTTGGGAAGAATGCAAACTTTTGCCAGTGGATTACGGGTCAGTCCGAAAACTTGGTTATGTCTCTGTGTTCTAAACACAATTAAGTTATTTTTTTTATACATCACTAAATATAACCAACTTTTGGGACTGTTCCGGAATTACCAATCCTAAAGTTCCGAAGAATCATCCCTGAATTTCCGCCGAAATTCTCCTGCGCATCCTTTGGTGCGCAGTTGCGGACGAATGGAATTTCTCCTAAATTTCAGTGGAATTTTAGGATAGGAAAAAAAGTCTGGAAGAATACGAATCTTCCGTATCTAAGTTTAACTTCTTTCCGTTCTCGCACACGAAAAGAAGTTTTTTCTTGTTTAAACGCATTTTTTTTCTTGTTTTTTTGTATTCTTTAATTTTTTATATGTATCTTCGCCACGTTATTGTAATGTTGGCTTTTTATGTATCATTGCGTAGGAAGAGAGAAAAAAATTATAAACCTAATATTAACTATTAAATGTAAAGTCAGTATGGATTTTAAGCAATTCTTAAAAAAGACGACAGCTACGCTTATGCTCAGCATGTTTTGTCTTTTTGCTTATGCTCAGAATGCCGTTACCCTGAATGTCATTGACGAATTGGGTGAACCGATGATTGGCGTAAGCGCACGTGTGAAAGGCACATCGACTGGTGAAGTCAGCGACTTGGACGGAAATATCAGTTTCAAGAGCTTGAAAGCATCGGATGTGATTGAACTCTCTTATTTGGGTTATATCACCCAAGAGGTAAAGGTAGGTAATCGTACATCAATCAAAGTCGTTTTGGTTGAAGATACCGAAGCTCTTGACGAAGTAGTAGTAGTAGGCTATGGTGTGATGAAGAAGACCGATTTAACAGGTTCTATTGCATCTATTGGAACCGAGAAATTGTTAGCCAAGGGTGCTCCTTCTGTATTGGAGAACTTGCAAGGTTCAGTTCCCGGTGTGAGTATCACACAGTCTTCAGCCCGTTCCGGTGGTGGTTTCGATATCGAAATCCGTGGTAAGTCATCTATCAATTCTAATACAAAGCCTATGTATGTGGTTGACGGAGTTATCTGCGATGATATCGATTTCTTAAATCCGCAGGATATCGAGCGTATGGACGTGTTGAAGGATGCTTCTTCTACTGCAATCTACGGTTCTCGTGCAACTGCAGGTGTGGTAATGGTTACCACTAAGAGTGGTGCTGGTGTAACCAAGAGCAGCGGCAATAAGCCTAACATCTCTTACGATGGATATTACGGTGTAACCAAAACTGCCCGTATGCCGGACTTTATGGACGGACAAGAGTTCTATAATTATCGTTTCTTGAAATTCTTGGCTTATGCCGAAGGTGGTTCTGCTACTGCAACAAGTGGTCGCCCCGCTTATACAATGGGAGCTTACGAACAGATGTCGCTTTGGAATTCTGAGAGAAATATTTCTCGTTTGAAAGAGTTGATGGCCGCTAATGAAACATATAATTGGCCCGACATGGTGACTCAGAATGGTCATCAGCAGAATCATTATTTGGCCGTAAGCGGTAGTACCGAGAATGTTGGTTATCATTTGGGCGTTGGTTACAACTCTGAAGATGGTATATATAAAGGTGACGAGCAGACACGTATCAACTTCAAGGGTAGTGTGGATGCTACTATCAATAAATATGTTTCTGCAGGATTCAGTTTCAATATGGCAAGTATTGAAAAAGGGTATGCCAACGACGATGCTGTTACCAATGCTTATCGTATGAATCCATTTATGCAGCCTTATAATGCCGATGGTGAAATCAATGGAAAACCGGGTAACTATGAAGCAATGGGGTCAGATAATGGCTATCAGTTTTCTGACCAACCGACCCCGTTTGTATATATGGATAATCAGACCAGAGCTCGCGAAACATGGCGCGTATTGGGTAACTTCTATTTGCAAATTAAACCTGTTAAGGGGTTGAGTTTGAAGACAACCTTCTCTCCGAATTTCAACTACTATCGCGAAGGTACCTTCAATAAGAAGAGCGAAGATGGATTGATTAGTGATTATGCTGAAAATAACCGCGCAATTCGCTCTACTAGTAGAGGTTTCTCTTGGACTTGGGACAATATAGTAAACTATAACACAACCATTGATGAGAAGCATTCTATTGATTTGATGGGATTGTTTAGTATGGAAGCTTACAATGGTGAATCAAGCACCATGACGGCTTATGGTGTGTTGGATGGTTCAGAATGGAATAATATGGGAACTTCTGGAGATTTGTTTGACGTTACCAATACTTCTACAGGTTATTCCGAGAATAGTATGATGTCATATGCTTTCCGCGCTAACTATACTTTCGCAGGTAAGTATATGTTTACCGGTACAGTTCGTTGGGACGGTTCTTCGCGCTTTGCCGATGGTCATCGTTGGGGTAGCTTCCCCTCTGCTGCTATCGCATGGCGTATGTCTGAGGAAGAGTGGATGAAGCGCGATTGGTTGAGCAATTTGAAACTCCGTTTGAGCTATGGTATGACAGGTAACAACTCGGGTGTAGGTAATTATCCTACTCAGCGTACAGTCGGTGGTCCTGCTTATACATTCCTTGGCTCGGGATTGCAGAGTGCCTTCTATCCTAGCGGTATTGTAGATGAGAATTTGTCATGGGAGACTTCTGAGGAAATTAACTTTGGTATTGATTTCGGTTTCTTGAACAACCGCATTACAGGAACAATCGACCTTTACAAAAAAGATTCACGAGATATCCTCTTCCCTGTAAAACTCCCCTTGGAGGCCGGTGCAACAAGTGGTGGTGGTACTATCGAGATGGATACTAATATCGGTAAGGTAAGAAACCGTGGTATTGAGCTTTCATTGAATACCGTGAATGTTACCAATAAAGATTGGCATTGGGAAACTTCCTTCTCATTTGCAGCCAACGAAAACAAGATTCTTGATACCAATGGTTTGAAGGAAGATATGCCGTCTGATGGATTGTTCGTTGGTGAACCTTTCCATAATGTGTATGGATATGAGTGGACCGGCATTGTCAGCGACAAGGATATGAAGGTGCCTGATACTGAAATTGCCCGTTTGAAAGGATTGACTCCTGGTGCGACTATGAAGGAGTACGATTACTATTATAAGTGCTACGGATGGACCGAAGGTCAGGTTATCATCAACGACCGCGATGGAAACGGTAAGTTCGACGATAACGACAAGAAGGTATATAGCGCTACTCCCGCATGGACAGGTAGTTTCAATTCTAACTTGAGTTTCAGAGAGTGGGACTTCTCTTTCTCTCTCTATACCAAGCAGGATTATACAGTATCTTCTTATTTCTATCGTGAATATACCAACTACAGCGACCGTGGCCGCTCTAAGTTGAATGTAGATTATTACATTCCTGCCGGAGCATTGATTGACTGCGACGGTATGAATCCCGATGGAACATACATCAATCCTGTATACCAGAAGGAAACTCACTATGGAAACTATCCTTTCCCCAACAATGGTGGAGCTAACAGTGGTGTAGGTTCAGACCTTTGGATTG
Organism: Bacteroidaceae bacterium; assembly: GCA_017517605.1. Lineage (GTDB taxonomy): Bacteria > Bacteroidota > Bacteroidia > Bacteroidales > Bacteroidaceae > Phocaeicola_A. Next base: position 53,848 of record JAFWYQ010000014.1, on the reverse strand, counting down.
GTGGTACCAACCAATATACTGATGCTTCTTACGTAAAGGTTAAGCACATAACATTGGGTTACTCTTTCAATAAGAAACTGTTGAAGAAGATGGGTATGCAGAAGTTGCGTCTCTACTGTACTGTAACCAATCCGTTCGTGTTTACCGATTATAAGGGATTCGACCCCGAATGGGCTAATTCTTCACTGAAGAACGATGGTCCTAGTACTGTTACATGGCAGTTTGGTGCAAGCATTAAACTTTAATTGATTAACCGCTTAAGAATTACGAAAAAATGAAGAAGAAACTTTATATATCAGCATTCGCATTGATGGCCGCATGTGCCTTCACTGGTTGCGATGACTTCCTCGAAGCAGACAATAAGTCTGCTGGAGGTATTACGGCTGACGAGTATTTCTCTACTGAGGCTGGTTTGGAGTCTTTCCGTTACTATGCCTACTATTCGTTGAGAAATATGTCAACCTGGACAGATATCTACGAAGATGGAACAGACCTCTATGTGCCTAGTCGTGGAAAGACACCCACACAGTTTCAACAATATACCACTACCCCCGAAAATAGTAGCGTAAAGAATCTGTATGTGGCTTGTTATCAGCTTATCAATAATGGTAACGCTTTGATTCACTACGGTGGCGAAAAGTATGCAGCAGAGGCCAAGTTCTTCCGTGCTTATGGTTATTATATGTTGACTCAGCATTTCGGTTCAGTACCTTATTCTGATAACTATATCAACGATGCCAACCGTGCTTATCCGCGTGCAGAATTGAAGACTGTGTATGATAATGCAATTAACGATTTGCTCTCTATTATTAATGATGCTTCATTGCCTGCTACCAGCAACGATGGAACTATCAATAAGAAAGCGGTATATGCCTTGTTAGCTAAATTGTATCTGGCTGCAGGATGGGATTTGGAGACAACATTGACTGATGCTGCAAAGGGTACTTACGAAAAGAAGGGTAATATCTATTTCACTGAAGCGGCCAAGTGGGCAGAAGAGGCAATCAAGGACGTGCCCCTTACACAAAGTTTTGATACGAAATGGTCTGCTGCTAACGAGAACAACAATCCCGAGACCTTCTTTACCATACAGTTTGACAGAGCTACCTATCCGGGTGATGCCAACACTGAAGGAGGACACGGATTGCAGAATGATTTCGGTTCATACTATGGTGCACAGGATGCTAACGGCTGCAAGGTCAGCAGTTCTGTAAAGGTGCCTTCTGTAAAATCCCTCTTCTTGTGGGGCGAAGGCGATGAGCGTTATCAAGGAACCTTCATGACTACGATGGTTAATTATGATGGTGATGCAACTAAATGGGGTACTGATAAATCTACAGGTTACTATGCTTATTATAATAATGTGGCATGGCAATCTTTGCCTGTAGCTTATTATTATGCGCCTTATTATACTTCAAAGGCTGATTTTGAGGCTTATTTGACTGCCAATAAAGAACGTTTTGCGATGGGTAGTTATGTGAATACACCTCATGCATATTTGATGACTAATCCAGTGTTGAAGTATTCGTTTAATGCTGATGGATCTTTCAAAAGCCCAGAATCAAAGAACTATAATGATGCGACATTGGCAGCAGAGTTGAATTTTACTCCTAGTGTGCGTAAATATGATGACCCTACTACTCCATTGGTTGCAGGTAATTCTTCAAACGGATTCCGCGATATTGTATTGCTCCATGCCAGTGATATTTATTTGGTAGCAGCAGAAGCATACTATATGGCAGGAGAAGAGACTGAAGCATGGGTTAAGATTAATGCAGTCCGTAATCGTGCCAAGGCAGCCGACTTACGTAACAATTTGAACAACTATCTTCCCGAATATCCGCAGAAGGATGATTTGACAATGCTTGACCTTATCCTTGACGAGCGTGCACGTGAGTTGTATGCAGAGAACCAACGTTGGATGGATTTACGTCGTACACGCCAGTTAGTGCGCTACAACGTTCAGTTTAACTCGTTGATTGGCAGCATTGACGACATGAGCAATGCCTTAGGTGAAGTGAAGTGGTATCGTCCGATTCCTGCTGAAGAGTTAGGTTCTAATACTGCAATTTCTCCTGAAGAACAGAATCCGGGTTATTAATATTCATGACTAAATTTAAAGAATAAAAGATGAAAAAGTTTTTATATACCGCATTTATGCTACTAGCTATTGGTGTCACATTTGTAGCATGTAGCGAAGATGAAGAAACAGGTTTCAATCCGTCTAATGAGGATACACAAGCATTGGTTCAGGGTACTTACGAGGGCGAGTGGATGCGTGTGCTGGATACCGATACTCTCCGTGGAACCGGAACCATCACCTTGACTCCTACAGATTCTGCCTATTGCGTGGATGTGACAATCAAATCCGCAGAGTTGAGTTTGGATGCTACCAGTGTAGCAAATATCGCACAAGAAGGAAGTCATGGTTTTGTATTCTATAACATGTCTACAAGTAATGGTTTGGGCGCTAATAATTTCCGTGGCTATATCCGTTACGATGAAGAGGGAAACAAGGTCGCTTCTATCAATTTCGTAAAAAGTGTGAGAGTAGGACGTAAATCATACGAATACGCTCATTCTTTTTCTGGAAATCTGGTTGAATAACAGCTATGGTAGGGGTATTGCTTTTACGCAATTCCCCTACCATTTAAAAAGGGAAACATTTAGAAATATTTTATAATAAATTACTAACCATTTTAAATTAAACATTTATGAAAAAGAGTTTACTTTTTGTAGCTGCTTTGGCAGCAAGTGTATGTGTGAATGCACAGAGCTACGTTCAGGTAAATCCTGAAGGTTTGGGTCTTTCAAGTGATGCTTCTGCTCTTACAGCAGGAACTTCGCTGGGTGAGAATGAAAATTTCAAGATGTATGTAGCTTTTGACGATTCTTACAAGTCAACAGGCATATCTGCAAACGAATATGCTGCGTTCGTATTCGATGGTACAGAAATTGATGCAAATATCGGTATGCAGGGAAGTAATAACCCCAAGGATGCAAATGGTGCCAATCCTGCAACTACTACTCCTCCTTCAGCTCCTGTAGGCGGTGCAGTTATTGGTATCGATGCTTTGAAGGATGGTTATATCTATGTATGGGCAAAGCTCTCTACCCACAAGAACTATACCGTATTTGAAGAAGGTGCAGCTATCGGTTATCGCATGGCTATGCAGGTTGCAGCTGAAACTTTCAACCTTTTGGATGTTACTGTTAAGGGTGAAGGTGAGTTCAACAATGTAATGAATCCTATCCCTTGGCCTGAAGTGATCTTCACAGGTGATGAAGCCAGTGAATTGAAATTGAACGGTATGGGTGTTATCAAGTTCCCCGTATTCGCAGGTTGCAAGTATTTGGTAAATGCATGTGGCTCTAAGATTACTTTCGGTGGCGCATGGTTTGATGCAGAAGGTGATGTAGCTGTTTCTATCAAGGGTGACGCTGGCGAATTTGTATTGCTGACTGCTGATGGTTCTGACAACATCTCTTCAGCTGTTGCTAATGCTGATGTAGTAGCTACAGAGTACTTCACTGTTGCCGGTCAGCAGATTGCTGCTCCTGTGAAGGGTATCAACCTCGTTAAGCAGACTTTGGCTAACGGTGCTGTTAAGACTGTAAAGGTTATTAAGTAATGTGTTAAAGCATATTGATTTTTAAATGGAAGGATGTGCCTGCGAAGGTACATCCTTTTTTTATTGCCTTATACTGATATAGGCTAAAACCTCAAAATGTTTTTGCTTAAAACTGGCTGAAACCTCAAAATGTTGTGTTGGCTTCAACAAGTAGGCTGTATCTGTAGTTGGTGGATTTTGTTCTAAAAGGGATTAAATTTTGTGTAAAGGATTATTTTCCTCTGTTAATTTGTGCATATTTTATTTTCTATTTGTATCTTTGCCACCAATCTATGATGTAATACGTGAATAACTGTTTGCATTAGCCATGCGATTTTGAGAGAGAATAAAATAACTAAACCTAAAATTTAATCATTAAACAAACTCTTATGTATTTGAGATTTCTGAAAAAACGGGCATCGATACTGATGGGATTGTTGGCGTTGAGCCTTGCCTCTGTGGCACAGGTGAAGACGGTTACAGGTCAGGTGTCAGATGCTACGGGTGAACCGGTTATCGGTGCCACCGTGTATGTGAAAGGAAGTGCCTCGAATGGTGCAGTTACAGACATTGACGGTAATTTCTCGCTGTCAAATGTAAACAGTGCCGATGTACTTCAAGTGTCATTTATCGGGTATACCACTCAAGAGATTACTGTGGGTGAGAAAAACCAGATTATTGTCAAGTTGCACGAAGACAACAACGAATTGGAAGATGTGGTTGTTGTGGGTTATGGAACCATGAAGAAGAAGGACTTGACGGGTTCGGTTGCCACTGTGAAAGGTGACGCTTTGACCAAAGTGCCTGTCCCGAATGTGGCCGAAGCATTGGCCGGAAAGTTACCAGGTGTGCGTGTGACCACATCGGATGGCTCGCCCGATGCTGAAATCGTTATCCGTGTGCGTGGTGGTGGCTCTATCACCAGCGACAATACACCTCTTTACATTGTGGACGGCTTCCCAACAGAGTCCATCAGCGACATTTCGTCCAACGATATTGAGGACATCACTGTATTGCGCGATGCCTCTTCCACTGCCATATACGGTTCGCGTGGTGCAAACGGTGTAATCTTGATTACCACCAAGGGTGCCAAGTCGGGTAAGTCGCGCGTCAACTACAATGGATTCGTTCAAACCAAGAGAATTGCCAATCGCTTGGAATCCATGAATACGTATGACTACATCATGAGCAACTACGAGTATGCCATGTTGCGCGGTTCGGACGATGTAGCCAATTTTGAAAAGAATTTCGGTGTGTATGACGACTTTGACATCTATAAGAGCATGGATGCCATAGATTGGCAGGATGATATGTTCGGTGCCGATGTAATTACCCAATCCCATAACGTCAGTGTGTCGGGTGGTACAGAAAAGACGATGTATTCGTTGAGCGGTACCTACGACTACAACGGAGGATTGATGCCTAACAACGACTACCAACGCTTGTCTGTCAGTTTCAAGCTGAATCATCAGATAAACAAAAATGTGAAACTCGGTTTGAATGCCCGCATAAGCGATCAGGAAGTCAATGGTTCGGGAACACAGGGTGGAACATATAAAATCCGTACTTCACAAGCCGTCACTTCGGTGGCCACCAACGGCTTGTCGGGATTCGTCACTCCAGACTTCTCTTCTATGAGCGATGATGAATACCAAGAGTATCTCAACAGTACCATGACGCTTGCTGAGCAGGTTGCCCGCTATTGGAGAAAGAGAGAACAGCGCCGTTTCCAATTCAATGCCAGCTTGGACTGGAAAATCATTGAAGGCTTGACACTGCATGGTGAAGGCGGTTACACTTACGGATTCAATGACACCAAGAACTGGTGGGGAGCAACCACTACCAATGCTTCGTACGAAGGTGGCCTGCCGTTGGCTGAGTGGCAGAAACAGAACTCGACCCGTGTGCGTGGGTCTGCACATTTGACGTATGATTTCAAGGTTGGAGCCAATGACGAACATCGTTTCAGTATCATGGGTGGTACTGAATATGGTTCAAACGCTTCGGCCTACAACATGATGCACGGTTCAAAGTACAGTAAATCCTATACTCCTGAACAGGTGTTCGACAACTTCTCGAAAGGGGGAGGAACTCCGACGGTCAAGAGTTATACAAGCCCGAATGACAACCTGGTATCGTTTTTCGGACGTATTAATTACAACTTTAACGAACGTTACTTGTTGACCCTTACAGCCCGTGAGGACGGAAGTTCAAAATTCCTTAGTGAGGATAACAGACATTGGGGATTCTTCCCGGCTGCAGCTGTGGCATGGCGTGTGTTGGAAGAGGATTGGATGCAGTCAACGAAAGAATGGCTTTCGAACTTGAAGTTGCGTGTGTCGTATGGTACAGCAGGTAACGACAACATCAAAAGTGATGCAGCCTTCAGACTTTACAGCGTGGACTCTGGAAGCAAACGCTACGGTGTGGGCGATGTGGAGAATCATCACTATCTTTCGGGTGCAACCATTGCCAATCCTTTGCTTACTTGGGAGTCAATGATTACCCGTAACATCGGTATCGACTTCGGATTCCTTAACGAACGCATCAACGGTACAGTTGATTTTTATTGGAACTCTACTAAGGATCTGTTGGTTGAACACAATATTACGGCACCGGGCTACACTAAGGTGTATGAAAATAGTGGCAAGACTACCAACAAGGGTGTGGAAGTGGCTTTGAATGCAAGCCTTGTGCGTAAGCCTAACTTTACGTTGGATGCCAACTTCAACATCGGATTCAACAAGGGAGAGATTGATAAACTGAATGGTGATTTGGAGTCAATGCCGTTCCCCTCAGGTTGGGCAGGAACAGACAACAAGAATCAGGAAGACTATATCGCTAAGGTGGGACAACCTATCGGTATGATTTATGGATGGATTTGTGATGGTTACTACACCACCGATGACTTTGAAAGCTACGACCCTGTTACCAAGAAGTATATATTGAAGGACGGTCAGGCTGACGCTACCGCATTGTTGGGCGGACAGATTGGCACACGCCCCGGTACCATCAAGTTGCGCGACATCAGTGGTGCGGACGGTGTGCCCGATGGTGTGGTGGATTCATACGACCGTACTATCATTGGCGATACCAATCCTGTCTGTCAAGGTGGTTTCGGACTCAGTGGTACTTTCTTGAGAGATTTTGACTTCACTGCCAACTTCACTTACAGCATTGGCAACGATGTGTATAATGCAAACAAGATAGCCTCTTCTCAGCAATACCGAAGCGGCTCTTATCCCAACATGCTGAACGATTTCCGTCCGGGTAACGCTTACTCTTACCTTAATCCACAAACCGGTGAATTGTTGACAACACTGGAAGAGTTGGCATATTGGAACGAAGGTGCCAATGCCAAGGAATACTGGAGTCCCTATTCATTCGGTAGTGCCGTGGTTGTTCCTACGTCATGGGCCATGGAAGATGCTTCGTTCCTGCGCTTGCAGAGTTTGACATTGGGTTATACACTTCCCAAAGCATTGACCACTAAGGCCGGAGTGCAGAATTGCCGCTTCTATGTGACGGCAACTAACCTCTTCTGTCTGACCGGTTATAGCGGATACGACCCTGAAGTGAGTACCTATGCACGCAACAGCAGTTATTCTGGACTTACTCCGGGTATCGACTACTCTTCTTATCCGAAGAGCCGTGGTTGGACATTTGGTTTGAACGTGACCCTGTAATTTTGCCGTTTAACTTGATAAATAAGTAAATATGAAAATGAAGAATAAATATATAGCCTTGGCATTTGCTGCAGGACTCTCCTTGACAGCCTGTGACGATACATTGGAAGTGAGTTTCCCGTCCAATCAAGATCCTGCCCTTACATTCAGTAATGTGGAAGATGCCACCATGGCAATCAATGGAGTGTATGTGAAATTCTGTGAGGACCCATTCACTTCGCGTATGTCGAATGTGTGGATGCAGAATACCGATGTGGAGACACAGAGTCCCAATTCAGGGCGTCCCAGTGGCGGACACCGTAGCGATATTTGGGGATTGCAGGCCTCGGCCGATGTCTCTTTTTCTGATATATACAAAGCATGGAACAACTGCTTGGAAGCCATTGACCTTGCCAATCAGATAATAGATGGCATTTCGGAAAGCGACATCAAGAACGAGGCCGAGATGCAACAGATTTTGGGTGAGGCCATCTGTTTGAAGAGCTGGCGTTACCTGATGATGTGTAACTTCTGGGGTGATGTGCCTTTTTACAACGAACCGGCCGCATACGGTCAGGAATTGGACAAACCCCGTACGGACAAGCACATTATTTACAGCAATTGTTTGCAGCAGTTGGTTGATATTGAGCCAAACATGAAGTTCTCGGATGCCAATACCGGTGGTATCGAGCGTATGAACCGCGATTTCTGTATGGGATTGATTGCCAAGATTGCCCTTTTCCGTGCCGGATATGGAATGACTGCTGAAGGAACAATGAAAAAGGCTGACGACTATCTGGATTATCAGAACGACCCTCAATTGGCTGTTACCTATACCGATATGGAAGGAAACGCAAAGGTAGCCCGTTCGTGTGCCGATTACTATGAAATGGCCAAGAATTATTGCCAGAAGTTGATTGAACTGAAGGGACGCGCCTTGAATAGCGATTACTCTGAAGCATTCGACAATCAGGTGAGCCGTATCGTAAAGAATAATGCAGAAGTACTCTTTGAGGTGGCTTTCTTGGAAGGAAAAGGTGGTGACGTGGGCTGGTGTATCGGTGTGACCAATACCAATTCCAAGGCTTCTAACGGTACTACTACCAACCAGGTAGGAATCAATCCCATCTATTACATGTCGTTTGCCGAGAACGATGTGCGTCGTGATGCCACTTGTTCACGTTATTCACACGACAACGATACCATTGCATTGGCAAGTGGCTCTACAGGTATGAATGTGGCTAAGTGGGACCGTTACAATAGCCCCTATGACTTGGGCTCAGCCTCTTCGAAGGGTACTGGTATCAATTGGCCGTTGATGCGTTATTCCGAAGTACTGTTGATGTTGGCCGAAGCTGAGAATGAATTGAATGGACCTACGGAACTTGCCAAGGAAATGTTGACTACTGTCCGTGCCCGTGCATTTGCCAATAGTCCCACTTATGCACAAGATGTGACAGACTATGTAAATGCCTTGACAGACAAAACTGCATTCTTCAATGCCATTGTGGATGAACGTGCATGGGAGTTCGGTGGCGAATGTATCCGTAAGTGGGACCTCCAACGTTGGAACAACTATGGCGAGAAGTTGAACGAGAACATCAAGGCGCAGATGGCTTGGGGTATTGCCATGACACCGGACTTGTACAACGGTTTGAAGGATGGCTCTATCACTACACAATACAGCGAACTCATTACTGAAGCAGATAAGTATCTCGATTGGGCAAATAAATTGTATTGCTACAAACCTGATGGAACAAAGAATGCAGATGATTTGGTTTGGATTAACAGTAAGTATGGTATGGAAGAGGCGGATGTCATTGCTCGACTTCCTGAAGGGGCCAAGTCATTCTATTCTCTCGATTGGGGAAAGAAGATGCTGAAGTCTGTAACCACATACGTATATAATGGTGTGGAATATACTGCAAAACCCGTGAAGTCTACCGATGCAGAGACAGGTGTGGTGACTTATGAGTTGAAAAAAGACAATCAGACAGTGACTGTTACTCAGAATGAAGACGGAACTACCGACATCACCAAGAAGATGGCTTACCAGAGAAGTGATTATGCTACCCGCATTTATCGTGGATATACAGGTAGTGGTATGTATGGTGAGGGTGTTGTACCTTCTTATTTGCCGATTGGTACGACTACTATTTCCACAAGCAATGTGTTGAACAACGACGGCTATTGCTTTGGATACGAAGATGCAGGCGTGAACGTAGAGATTGGTACTGTTGTAACAATGTATAAATAACAAAATTTGAACAAATGATGAAAAATATCTATAAATCATTGTGGCTGCTGGGTGCAGTGACTGCCGGCTTGGGATGTTTTACAAGCTGTAGCGACGATGACAGTACCATGTCGAGACTGTTTCGTCCTGTATTAGGTGAAGATGCTTTCACCATTGGCTTGGATGCCAATCAGATTCCGTATATTACCATTGAGTGGGACGACTATTCGGATGCGGACATGTATGTGTTGACCCTGATTCCTACTGATGGTAGTGATTCTATTGTGGTTGAAACTGCTGAGGCTACCCATACTTTCAATAACCTGAAATACGATATGGAGTATAATGTCAAGATTAAGGCTACCAGCAGCAAGATTCCTGAATCAAAGGTATACCAGACTTCGGTAACTACGCTTGATTTCCCCACGATGTTGGAGAATGTAAGTGGCTCTGACATTATTGATACACAAGCCCGTATTCGTTGGGAAGGTGAGGTGCAGTACGATACATTGAAGGTCTATAAGGTGAAGAACGACGAATTGGCGGCTAAGATAGAATTGACCGAGACTGATTTGCAGGCAGGAGAAGTCATTGTTCGCGGATTGAGTCCCAAGACGGAATATCGTGTGGAAGCCTACATGGGAACTGTCTATAAGGGTAAGAAACTGTTTGCCACTTCTGCAGCCGAGGACTTTGGAGGTATTGAAGATGAAGAAGGTAATGTCATTGGTGTGGTAGACCTCCGCAATCTGACTGCTGACGAAAGTTACAAACTGTTTGATGGAGAGTACATCGATTCGGTAGCTGCTGCTCATGGCGGTAACGTTACTTTTGTGCTTCAGGGTGGTGTCACTTACAAGATGCCGACTTTGAAACTGAATTCTACAGGTACTGTCAAGTTCGTTACCGGACTCAGCTTGGCCGGTGAAGCAATCTTTGCTGTTGCTGGAAACTTCGATATTCAGGCAAATTCTCAGATTGATGGTATCGTCTTGGATAAAATCTTCTTTACCGATATCGAAGATAAGCCTAAGACCGGCTCGAACTATGGTGGAACCTATCTGTTCAACTTTGACGGTGCCGGTTCAAGCATCGACTCTATTGTAATTACGAACAGTATCATCAAATATAAGCGTGGTGTGATGCGTTTGAAGAACAGTACGACCGTGAACCGTTTCATTATGGACAATTGTGTGCTCGACTCTATTGGTGGCTATGGTATTGCCAACGCTGACAATGCCGGTGCTGTGGTAAGAAACATCAAGATGACCAATACCACACTATCCAATGGCGAGAAGACATTTGTCGGTACCAAGGGATTGGACGAAATAAAATCAATCAATATCGAGAACTGTACATTTGTGTACTGTATTGCAGACAGCAAGCCGTTTGTTGATTATAAGGGAAAGGTTGTTCCTGAATTTAATATCAAGAACTGCTTGTTCGGTATAGCAGGAAAGAATACTGCAGATGCAGTGGCTAATGGTATTTCCGGTTGGAGTGGCGATGCCAAGCCCGCTTGTGATAAGTGCTACTTTACTTCGGATTTGTTGTGGACTATGGATGCCAATACGGGTGCTCCTAAGGCCGCCTTGGATGGGGAGGCATTGTCTGCGACTACTGACGAACTGTTTGTAGCTCCACTTGAAAGCAATTTCAAACTTTCTGATCACGAAGATGTCAAGGCGTTGAAGAATATCGGTGATCCGCGTTGGCATTGATGTACAAGAAACGGATGTCTTGAAAAGAATGTAGAATTTGTTTCTTTTTAGAGCAAAGGGATACGGAGGCACAGAGTTCTGAGTTCTGAGTCTTGAGTGGCCATGCGGTACTATAACTCAAAACTCATAATTCAGAACTCACAACTTAGAACTCTGTGTCTCTTTGCTCTAAATACGAGTTTAATGCAACTAATATGAACAAACGATTTTTAAAACAGGTTTTCACCTCTTTTGTATGTTCTTTTATTGGAGTTTCCAATATGATGGCTCAGGAAGAGAAACTTCCCGCTTTTCCCGGTGCTGAGGGCTTCGGCCGCTACGTTACCGGTGGTCGTGGTGGTGAGGTGTATCATGTGACCAATCTGGAGGATAGTGGCGAGGGTTCGCTCCGTTGGGCATTGGCGCAGAGAGGAACGAAGACGATTGTGTTTGATGTGTCGGGAACCATACACTTGAAGTCGCCCCTTTCGGTCAGTTCGGCCAATGTGACGATTGCGGGGCAGACAGCTCCCGGTGATGGCATCTGTGTGGCTGACTATCCCTTCACGGTTGATGCCAACAATGTCATTATCCGATTCATGCGCTTCCGCTTGGGCGACCGATACAGCGACCACGAGGGCGACGGTTTGGGCGGCCTCGACCAGAAGAACCTGATGATTGACCACTGCTCGGTCAGCTGGAGTGTGGATGAATGTCTCTCTTTCTGTGGGTGTACAAACACAACGGTGCAGTGGTGTATCTCGTCGCAGAGCATGTATCAGTCGCAACATGCCAAGGGCAATCACGGCTATGGCGGTAACTGGGGAGGTAGTGGTATCAGCTATCACCACAATCTGGTGATTCATCACAATAGCCGCACACCACGCCTTGGCCCACGCTACACTACACAATTGGACGAGCGGATGGATATGCGTAACAATGTCATCTACAACTGGGGTGGAAACGGTTGCTACGGTGGTGAGGCCATGACGGTGAACATCGTCAATAACTACTACAAACCCGGACCGGCTACGTTGAAACGTAATGCTACCATCCAGAAACGTATTGCGGCTGTTAATGTGCGTACTACGGAATATGTCACAAATTATCCGGACTATAAACCCACTGAGCACGTATGGGGCGACTACTATGTGGAAGGTAATGTGAATACCCTCCATTCTTCGGTGACCAATGATAACTGGACAAATGGGTTCTATAATCAGATTGATGCTTCGGGTAACGATGGCAAATACACCTCTGTTGCCAAGGACACTATGAAGTTGGCCGAGCCGATGGACTTTGTGTATGTGACCACGCATACGGCCGATGAGGCTTACGAAAAGGTGCTTCAATATGTGGGTGCCTCTCTTTCACGCGATTGGGTAGATACGCTGATGGTGTATGATGCCCGTCATGGAAAAGCTTCGTATACGGGTGTTGGCAATTCCAATCAGCCGGGTATCATCAATACCCCTTCGGACAACAAACCCGCCGGTGCCGGTGCTGACTGGAGTGCATGGCCTGCGCTGGAGAGTAAGCCTTGTCCTATAGATACCGACCGCGATGGTATGCCTGACGAGTGGGAGACTGCCAATGGACTGAACCCCAACAATGCGGCTGACCGCAATGACCATAACGACGAGGGATATACCATGTTGGAGGTGTACTTGAACAGCTTGGTGGCTCACATCATGGAGGCAGGATTGGAGGGTGGCGAACCGATGGGATATATCCTTACCGATGAAGAGGAGGTTGGACAGCCTGCTGAGATTTCGTCATTGACTGCCACTTGTGCCAAGAACGATGTGGTGTGGACCTTTGAAGGCGGATACTCCATCACCAACAACAAGAGCAAGGGGTATGCCACGGGAAACAATAACGGTATCAAGTACTCCAGCGGTGTGGATTTTACGGTGAAACTTCCCGAAGGAGTGCAAATAGCTTCGGTGGAGTTGACGGGATATGACAATTATGCCGACGGAGATTCGTATATTGCCTCTCTGAATGGTGTGACCTATGCCAGCACTGACTATATTTTCCCTCGCAAGGATGGTAGCGGCAATGCCACGGTGGTGAGCCACAAGATTGGTTTTGCCAAGCCTGCCACTGGTTCCTTCGGCCTTCGTTTCGGTGGCAAGCAGGTGGTGGTGTCGATGATACTGATACCCGTCAAGGCCGATGGCATAGACGAGACTTTGGCGGAGCCGATGCCTGAGTACGTGGATGTTTATACCACGGGAGGCCAGCTTGTCCGCAAGGGGGTATATTACAAACGAGCCCTCAATGGCCTGCCTTCGGGCATGTACATCGTTGGTGGACGTACGCTTTATTGGTATAGCAGGTAGCGAATCTTTGTACATAAGTTGCATCATTGCCGTAGGGGCAGACCTGTGTGTCTGTCCGAATGCAGAGTGCGACATATATCCGGGCAGATATATGGGGCTGCCCCTACAGTGGGCGATAACAAAAGAAACCTCTGTGTATGAAAAAATCAAGAATTGAAATTGACAAAGATTAGCTAAGCGCAGGGGAGGAGTTGTAGTTGTTCCGCTCCTTATATCGGACTCGCGTTAATATTAGTTCAAGGTTTAAAGTTCAAGTGCTTTACCTTGAGCTTTTTTATTCTTCCCCTTGCCTTTCTTTTATTCTATGTTGCAGAAACTGAAATGCTTTGTATCACTTCTTTATTTACGCCCTTTAAACGTAAGTTCAAAAGCTTTAAACATACATTCAAAAGGTTTGAATGTATGTTCATAATCTTTGAATAAAGAAATTGTGCGCTGCATCCCGGTTTCTGAAGCCTTTGTTCAATAGAATAGAACGGGTTCTTTAGGTTTTAATATGCATTTTATCCGTTAAATTGCATGAACAAATGCGGTTATATGGTGGGAAATGTGTACTTTTGCACATAATATACTTACACGTATGGCAAAAAAACGAAAGAGAAGACATTGGTGGCACAACATCAAGTTCAAGTACAAACTGACAATATTGAATGAAAACACCTTGGAGGAGGTGTTCTCCTTGTATGTGTCGAAACTGAACGGACTATCGCTGCTTTTTACCGTGTTGTTGCTGCTGTTCTTCTTTACATCGTTGCTGATGGTGTTCACTCCTTTGCGGAATTATCTGCCCGGATACATGAGCAACGAGTTGCGTTCTGCCATTGTGACTAATGCTTTGCGGGTGGATTCGCTGGAGCAGGTGGCCGAGCAACAGCACCGGTATGTACAGAATATTCAGGACCTTTTGGCCGGTCGTGTGGAGTTGGACTCTGTGCAGTCAATAGCAGACATTGATTCTTTGCGCGAAATGCCTGTGGACATGCTGGAGGAGGCAACAGAACGGGAAGAATTGTTCCGTTCTCAATACGAAGACGCTGAACGATACAACCTGACGGGAACCCGCCAGGGGAGTTCGGACATGACGGGATTGAAATTCCATTGTCCGGTGCGTGGTATTCTGGCCTCGGTGTTTGATGTGGAACAGCAGCATTACGGTGTGGACATTGCCACCAGCCCCAATTCAAGTGTGTTGGCCACGTTGGACGGCACGGTGCTTTGGAGTGGTTATTCTATGGATATGGGTTATGTCATAGCACTGCAACATAAAAAAGGATTGGTGTCAATCTATCAGCATTGCAGTGCACTGTTGAAAGGACAAGGACAGGCCGTGAAGGCTGGAGAAGCAATCGGACTGGCAGGTAAGAAAGGTGTGCATTCTACAGGTCCCCATCTGTATTTCGAATTGTGGAACAATGGTCAGCCTCTGAATCCTGAGAAATACATAGTGTTCTAACCATGACTTTAGTGGCCTTAAGATCCTTGAGGCCTTTATTGATAGAGATTGACAATTATGGAAGAAATAAAGAAAAAGCGAATAGCTATTCTTGGCTCTACCGGTTCTATCGGTACACAGGCTTTGGAGGTGATAGCCGAGCACCCCGACCTCTATGAGGCGTATGCCCTGACGGCCAACAATCGTGTGGAGTTGCTCATTGAGCAGGCTCGCCGCTTCATGCCCGATGCAGTGGTGATTGCCAACGAAGCCAAGTACCAGCAGTTGAAGGAGGCTTTGGCAGACCTCCCAATCAAAGTATATGCAGGAACTGATGCTTTGTGTGAAGTGGCCGAAGCAGGTCCTGTTGACATGGTGTTGGCTGCTATGGTGGGTTATGCCGGACTGCGCCCCACGATGCGTGCGATTCAAGCAGGCAAACCTATTGCCCTTGCCAACAAAGAGACTTTGGTGGTGGCTGGCGAACTCATCAACGAACTGGCCTTGAAGCACCGTGTACCTATCCTGCCTGTTGACTCCGAACATTCGGCAATCTTCCAGTGTTTGGCAGGCGAGATGGACAATCCCATAGAGAAGATATTGCTGACCGCTTCGGGAGGTCCCTTCTTGAAATGTACCATGGAGGAATTGGCTCATGTGACCAAGGCGCAAGCATTGAAGCATCCCAATTGGGACATGGGAGCCAAGATTACCATCGACTCGGCTTCGATGATGAACAAGGGATTCGAGGTTATCGAAGCCAAGTGGCTTTTCGGTGTACGTCCCGAACAGATACAGGTGGTGGTGCATCCCCAGTCGGTCATCCACTCTATGGTACAGTTTGAGGATGGTGCCGTAAAGGCGCAACTCGGAGTGCCCGACATGCGCTTGCCTATCCAGTATGCATTCTCTTATCCCTTCCGTGTGAAGGCGTCGTTTGACCGTTTGGACTTTACAAAGATTACAAATTTCACCTTCGAACAGCCCGATACCGTCCGTTTCCGTTGCTTGGCACTTGCCTACGAAGCATTGCACCGTGGCGGCAACATGGCATGTATCTTGAACGCAGCCAACGAAGTGGTGAATGCTGCCTTTTTGAAGGACCGTATCCCCTTCCTGCGTATGAGCGAGGTGATAGAACAGACTATGCAGCGGACACAGTTCATTGCCAAGCCTACATACGAAGATTACGTAGCCACAGATGCCGAAGCGCGGCGTGTGGCGGAGGAAATGATGAATAATAATTAACAAACAAAAGTAATACAGTAGTGGAAACAGTTTTGATTCGTGCCCTGCAATTGATGATGTCGTTAGCTTTGTTGGTCATCATCCACGAGGGAGGGCATTTCCTTTTTGCAAAATTATTCAAAGTACGTGTAACCAAATTCTATCTTTTCTTCGACCCTTGGTTTTCGCTCTTCAAATGGAAACCCAAGAACAGCGAGACGGAGTACGGCATCGGTTGGGTGCCTTTGGGAGGTTATGTTCAGATAGCCGGTATGGTGGATGAGACACAGAGTAGCGAGGACTTGAACCATCCCATAGAACCGTGGGAATTCCGTGCCAAACCCGCTTGGCAGCGTCTGCTTATCATGGTGGGCGGTGTGATGGTCAATTTCATTGCGGCTCTCTTCATCTACTCCATGATTATGTTCAAGTGGGGCGACAGCTATATCTCGATACCCGAATTGACAAATGGTATGAAGTTCAGCCAACAGGCCAAGGAGATGGGATTCCGCGATGGTGACATCCTGCTGCACACCAACGAAGGTGCGTTCGACAAATACGGTGCTGATATGTTCCGCGCCATTGCCGATGCTGAGACGGTGACGGTTATGCGCAACGGACAGGAAGTAGCCATCTCCATACCCGAAGAGTTCGGTTTGTTACACATGAATCAGGATGGAACTCCCTTTGTGGATATTCTCATCCCTGCCGTAGTGGATAGTGTGGTTGCCGGTACGCCTGCCGACCAAGCCGGTTTGCAGAAGGGCGACAAGTTCTTGGCTTTCAATGGCCGTCCCATCGGCTCGTATAACGAGTTTACGGAGTGTATCGCCGCTTTGCGCGCCAAATCAGATTCCATCACTTTGCCCGAGAATATCTTACCTTTGCGTAATGTAGAGTTTATCGTGGCTCGCGCTCAAGGAGGACAAGATACGCTGACAGCCGTGTTGGATGCTGATTTCAAATTGGGCTTTGTGGCTGCGATTGGTTATGAGCCAACGCGTCTTACCTATAGCTTCTGGGAATCATTCCCGGCAGGTACGGCATACGGAATGAATGTGTTGAAGGGATATGTTGATGACCTTAAATATGTCTTTACCAAAGAGGGTGCTAACAGTCTCGGAGGCTTTGGTACTATCGGAAGTATCTTCCCTGCCACATGGGATTGGTATCTTTTCTGGAAGATGACTGCTTTCCTCAGCATCATTCTGGCCTTCATGAATATCTTGCCCATCCCTGCTTTGGACGGTGGTCATGTGTTGTTCCTCCTTTACGAAGTCATCACCCGTCGCAAACCGAGTGACAAGTTTATGGAGCGTGCCCAAATCTTCGGCATGGTTCTCCTCTTTGGTCTGATGATATGGGCCAATTTCAACGATGTGGTAAGGTTCTTGTTCTAAGTTAAAACATAGAGAAACAATAATCCCCGCAACCTTATTCAAGTTGCGGGGATTATTGTTTCTTATTCTTTTACTCTCTCATAATCCACGAAGGCGTAGGGGTAATTGTGCTTCTCGTCAGTACCGTGTTCCTCGCGGTTTACTTCCTTCCATAGTGCGGTGTCGATAATGGGGAAGAATGCATCGGCTTGCTTCGGTGTGTCCTCAACATGCGTGATGAGCAGGCGGTCGGAAAGGGGCATGGCTTGTTCATAAACTGTGGCCCCACCGATAATGAAGATGTCTTCGTCGGGGCGACAACTTGCCAATGCTTCTTCGAGGGTGGGGAAGTGTTCGGCTCCTTCGAAGTGGATGTCTGTTTGGCGTGAGAGAACTACGTTGCGTCGGTTGGGCAATGCGCCTTTAGGAAACGACTCGAAAGTGCGGCGTCCCATAATGATGGTATGTCCTGTGGTTAGTTGCTTGAAACGCTTCAAGTCGTTGGGCAACCAGTAGAGCAGTTTGTTCTCGTGCCCGATAGCATGATTTTTGGCTATACAAACAATGATGGATATCATATTGGTTATAACTTGTTTAGGTACGGGAGAAACGGATTATCAATGATGAGGTTCTGATTAAAGGAGGGCACTTATGAAATAACTCTTAAGTTTGGCGAATTATCTCTTAAGAGGAACTTTGGTAACGCTTAAGAGGAACTTCAGTAACGCTTAAGAGGAACTTCAGTAACGCTTAAGAGAAACTTCAGTATCACTTAAGAGATATTTCAGTAACGCTTAAGCGATATTTGTGCAAGTATAACTCATGGTTTCCCTCTTCTTTAATATGTCATCAGAATTCCGTAAACCGTCCTATTGGTATTTATACTGACACTTTTCCTTTGATGTGTGGATGCGGATCGTAGTTCTCAAGCTGGAAGTCTTCGTACTTGAAGCTGAAGATGTCCTTTACATCAGGATTGATGCGCATGGTGGGAAGTGGGCGTGGATCGCGGGTAAGTTGGAGTTTTACCTGTTCGAGATGATCCATGTAGATGTGCGTGTCGCCCAGGGTGTGAACGAAGTCGCCGGCTTTCAAACCTGTAACTTGTGCCATCATCATCAGCAGGAGGGCATACGATGCAATGTTGAACGGAACTCCCAAGAAACTGTCGGCACTGCGTTGGTAGAGTTGCAGACTCAGTCGTCCGTCGGCAACGTAGAACTGGAAGAAGGCATGGCACGGGGGGAGATTCATGTTGCCTAAGTCCGCTACATTCCATGCGCTTACGATGATGCGGCGCGAGGTGGGATTGTTCTTGATGGTCTCCACCGCCTCCTTTATCTGGTCGATGTGCCCACCTTTATAATCGGGCCACGAACGCCATTGGTAGCCATAGATGTGGCCTAAGTCGCCGGTTTCGGGGTCAGCCCATTCGTTCCAGATACGTACACCATTTTCTTGCAAGTACTTTACGTTGGTATCGCCTTGCAGGAACCAAAGCAGTTCGTGGATGATGGATTTCAAGTGTAGTTTTTTTGTGGTCAACAGGGGAAAACCTTCTTCCAGGTTGAAGCGCATCTGGTGGCCGAAAACACTGATGATGCCCGTACCTGTTCGGTCATCTTTGCGTACTCCCTCTTTCAGGATACGGTCGAGCAAATCAAGATATTGTTTCATATAATTGATTCTTTTGAGTTTTATGGTTGCAAAGGTACACTTTTTCTTTATCTTTGCAACGTTTTTCAAGTTTGTATTAGAAGATATGGTACAATTACCTGTAGATTTCTCTGAATATATGCGTGATTTGCTTGGCGAAGACGAATATAAGTTGTTTTTTGAAGCCTTGCAATCGGAATCTCCTGTCAGTATTCGTGTGAACCCGTTGAAGTGGAAAAATAAACTTTCTGCATCCTCGTGTGAACCTGTTCCTTGGGCCGAAGATGGGTATTATCTTTCTGAGCGTCCTGCTTTCACGTTCGATCCCTTGTTTCATGCCGGTTGTTATTATGTGCAGGAAGCCTCGTCGATGTTTGTTCAGCGTGTACTGAAACAATATGTGCCAACTGCATGTACAATGCTTGATTTGTGTGCCGCTCCAGGGGGAAAATCTACATTGGCACGTGCCGTCTTGCCTGAAGGAAGTCTGTTGGTTTCCAATGAAATTATTCGTGCCCGTGCCCAAGTATTGGCCGAGAATATGGTGAAATGGGGACACCCTGATGTGGTAGTGACTCAGAATGCCCCTGTGGATTTTACTCCCTTGACTAATGTTTTTGATGTTATTCTGGCAGATGTACCTTGCTCAGGTGAGGGTATGTTCCGTAAGGATGCCGATTCGATAGGGGAGTGGAGTAAAGAAAATGTGGGTATTTGTTGGCAACGTCAGCGTAGCATTGTCTCCGATGTGTGGGGGTGTTTGAAACCGGGCGGATTGTTTATCTACAGTACTTGTACTTACAATGCATGGGAAGATGAGGAGAATGTCCGTTGGATGATGCAGCATTTGGGTGCAGAGCCGTTAATTGTTCCAGTTGAAAAAGAGTGGGGGATTTGTGGTGATGTTACAAGTGGAGAATCCGTACCTGTCTATCGCTTTTTGCCCTCACATGTCAAAGGCGAGGGATTCTTTTTGGCGGCATTGCGTAAACCGATAGTTAATGACAATGAGACAGAATGTGCATTCTGTTTGGAGAGCGTGGGTTATACCCCCGATTCCGACAAGAAAAAGCAAAAATTTTCCCGTACAAGAGGTAAGGACATGAAAGGTAAATCTCAGAAAGTGTCTTTCCCTTCGTATGAGTCTTGTCGTATGTGGTTGGATAATCCCGATGCGTATGCATGGAAAGTAGCAGACACTGTAGTGGTTGCTCTTCCCCAAAAGTGGAGTGGGATAGTTGATTTATTAGAGAAACATTTAACAATTCTTCATGCCGGGATTTCTGTAGCTTCATTGAAAGGGCGCGATTGGGTTCCTCATCATGCATTGGCGATGAGCCCATCTTTGCATCCATTAGCATTCCCTGTTGTAAATGTTGATTATGAAACGTCAGTTTCTTATTTGCGCCATGAAGCTGTCGTGTTGGATAATTCATCTCCTCGGGGCTATTTATTACTCGTGTACCAAGGAGTACCTTTGGGGTTTGTTAAAAATGTAGGAAACCGGGCTAATAATCTATATCCTGCAGAATGGCGTATCCGTAGTGGCCATTTACCCGAAAAAGTTCCAAACGTATTGTAAGGGCAGCATGAGCTCTCTCTCTCAGATGGCGAATCAGTTTTTATATGAATAAAAAAAAGGCAATCTTCACAGACAGCCTTTTTCTATTAGTTGGCATCGTAAGACGCCAACAGCAATCATCATATAAAAACTATTTTCACTTATTTTTATTGTTCCTGTTATTTCGATAGTTTGTCTTTCTTACTAATTCACGGTTGAAACGTGTTTCAGCTTCGTTTACATCGAATATTTTGCTGTAAGGAAGAACTTTGTGGTAGCGTTGGATGTAGTCTTTTTCCAGCTTTTCGATTTTGATTCGAAGTTCGGCAATCTCTTCCAACATTTTCTGGTATTCAACTTCGCTGAGTTTTTGCCTCTCCTGTGTCTCTTTACGCAGTAATTTCCAAATTTCTCCGTTCAGTTCGTTCTTCTTTTTTTGGCATTCGTTGTAAATCGGAAAGAATTCCAAAGCCTCCTTTTCTGTAAGTTTTGCATTCTCGATGATGAAAGCTTGGAATTTCTTGTTGAATTCCTCGCGACTCAAGTGCTTGGGTTGTGCTGTTGTATATGATATACACAACATGCAAAGTGCAAACAACATGAATAATCTTTGTTTCATCTCTTGGGGTATTTAGTAAATTAAGCTCTTTATTCAATCAATTTCAGTCAAATACTGATACAAGTCATAATTATCCATCATAGTGCTTTCTACGATGAATGTAAGTTCTTCGTCGCTCATTTGGTCAAAGTCGGTCAAGCTGTATTCTACTGCAGCAATATTGCCGGCGTTGCCAACTGTAGTATTGTTGAAGTGAGTTCCCAACACAACTCGCACACAAACTATCATGCCAACAAACATTGCGGCCATATACAACAATGGCTTTATACGTTGCCAGAGGGTGATAGTAGGTTCTTCTTCAACTGCTGTATCATCATTTGCGGGGAGTTGGGTCATTATGTTGCGAGCAAAATCTTCAAAATACCCTTCTGGTACTTTGAAAGGGTTCCCTTTCCCACATTTTTTGATGATTTCTTGTTCTTCTTTCATATTAGTTATATTCTTTCGTTGTCTTTTTGACACGATTTTTTTCATAAGGTTTAAAAGTAATCCTCTAAAAATTTGCTTATTTTTGTTACTGCCAAATGGTATGAAGCTTTCAGTGCTCCAACACTCGTATTCAGTAAATTCGACATGTCCTCATACTTCATTTCTTCGAAGTATTTTAGATTGAAGACCAAGCGTTGCTTGTCCGGTAGTGTCAGAATAGCCTCTTGTAACAGTTTTTGAGCGTCGTCGCCATCAAACCAATCGTCTCCTTCTATGTGGTCAGCGATGGAACCTTCTGGGGAATCGAGGTCTACTGTATACAGATTTCGTTCATGAGTCAGGAAGGTAAGTGTCTCGTTTAATGCAATGCGATATAACCATGTCGAAAGCCGGGCATCTCCGCGGAAACTGTCTATGTTGCTCCATGCTTTGATGAACGTATTTTGCAATAAATCGTTTGCATCGTCATGTGACAACACCATACGACGTATTTGCCAATATAATTGTTCGCTAAAGAGATGCACCATTCGTTCAAATGCTTTGTTTCGTGTTTCAGAACATTGCAATTGCTTTACGAGGCTTGCTTCGTCAGTAGCTTTTATCTTGTTTTCCTGTTCGCTCATCTATAATATGACTTTGAGTAAAATCTAAAGTTTAATTGTGAGTGGGCTTTTAATGCTTATACACATATTCTCTTTGGCTAATAGTGTATTTGGAAAAACTTCTTTCGCTTCATTCAACAGACAGGTTTCATCTTCATATCGGGCACTGAAGTGACCAATAATCAGTTGCTTGGCATTGGCACTTTTTGCTAATGCCGCAGCTTGTTGGGCTGTTGTATGAAATGTTTCGCGGGCACGTACTTCGTTATCTTTTCCAAATGTGGTTTCGTGGAAAAGTAAATCAACATCTTGTAATAGAGAGACGTTTTCAGGTATGTATGTTGTATCTGAACAATATGCATACTTACGTGGAGGACATGAAGGTGTCGTCAATCGGTTATGTGGGATTATTTCTCCTTGGGGAGTAACGTAGTCTCCTCCATTCTTGATGCGATTCAGTTCGTGTGTCGGAACTTGATAAAAGTCTATCATACTGCGGACGATGTGGTCAGGAGTCTTCTTTTCGGAAAATAAGAAGCCGCAACATGGTACGCGGTGTTTTAAGGGGATGGTGGTTACCGTTACAGAACGGTCTTCGTAGATGATTTCGTTTCCTTTTTCTGTAAAAGGATGAAATTCTATGGCAAAATCTATACCTTGGCAGAAAAAATTAAGCCAAGGACGCATCAGTTGCTCCAATTCCTTTAATGCGTAGATATGTAGGGTTGCAGTACGTCCCAATAGAGCTAAAGTTGAGATTAATCCTATAAGTCCGAAGCAATGGTCGCCGTGCAAGTGACTGATGAATATATGGTTCAGTCTGCTGAACTTCAGTCGTGAACGTCGCAACTGCATTTGTGCACCCTCGCCACAGTCTATCATAAACAACTTTTCCCGAATATTCAATACTTGGGATGTCGGGAAATGGCGTGTGGTGGGTAGTGCAGAACCGCAACCTAAAATGTGGACTTCAAATTTTTCCATCTCAAATATGCTATAGAAAAGGCCGATGAAAATAAATCTATCTCATCGGCCTTTTGAGGAGTTATAGGAACTTCACTTCTAAACTGCTATTAGAAACAGTTTATGTTGTGAATTTACTTGCCTTTCTCCATTTGCTCTTTCAAAGCTGCCAATGCATCAATGTCACCAAGTGTAGTAGAAGCAGCCTGATTCTGAATAGCTGGAGTTTCTTCCTTCTCTTTCTTGTTGTTCTTCTTGGCAGCAGCTTTCTTTTCGGCCTTAGCCTCAGCCTTAGCTACATCTTCAAAGATACGGCTGTGAGAGAGGATGATGCGCTTAGCTTCCTTGTTGAATTCGATTACCTTGAACTCAAGCTTTTCATCGAGCTGGGCTTGAGAACCGTCTTCTTTTACAAGGTGCTTGGGAGTTGCGAAACCTTCTACGCCATAGGGCAAGGATACAACTGCGCCCTTATCCAACATTTCGATGATAGTACCTTCGTGGATAGAATCAACGGTAAATACTGTTTCGAATACATCCCAAGGATTCTCTTCCAACTGCTTGTGACCGAGGCTCAAGCGGCGGTTGTCCTTGTCAATCTCGAGAACCTGTACTTCGATGTCGGCACCAATCTGAGTAAATTCAGAAGGATGCTTAACCTTCTTGGTCCAAGAGAGGTCAGAGATGTGGATGAGGCCATCAACACCTTCTTCGATTTCTACGAATACGCCGAAGTTAGTGAAGTTGCGGACCTTAGCAGTGTGCTTGCTACCTACAGGATACTTCTCTTCGATAGCTTCCCATGGATCTTGCTTCAACTGCTTGATGCCGAGAGACATCTTGCGCTCGTCGCGGTCCAAAGTCAACACAACAGCTTCTACAGTGTCGCCTACCTTCATGAAGTCCTGAGCGCTACGCAAGTGCTGGCTCCAAGACATTTCAGATACGTGGATCAAACCTTCTACACCGGGAGCGATTTCGATGAATGCACCGTAGTCAGCCATAACCACTACCTTACCCTGTACCTTGTCACCAACGGCCAAGTTAGCATCCAAAGCATCCCAAGGATGAGGAGTCAACTGCTTCAAGCCGAGAGCGATACGCTTCTTTTCATCATCGAAGTCGAGGATAACTACGTTAATCTTCTGGTCGAGTTCAACCACTTCCTTCGGATCGCTTACGCGGCCCCAAGAGAGGTCTGTGATGTGAATCAAGCCGTCAACGCCACCCAAGTCGATGAATACACCGTATGAAGTGATGTTCTTGACAGTACCTTCAAGTACCTGTCCCTTTTCAAGTTTACCGATGATTTCCTTCTTCTGCTGTTCGAGTTCAGCTTCGATAAGAGCCTTGTGAGATACCACAACGTTCTTGAACTCTTGATTGATCTTAACAATCTTGAACTCCATTGTCTTGTCAACGAATACGTCATAGTCGCGGATGGGCTTAACGTCAATCTGTGAACCGGGCAAGAATGCCTCGATACCGAATACGTCAACAATCATACCACCCTTAGTGCGGCACTTAACGTAACCCTTAACGATTTCTTCGTTTTCAAGTGCAGCGTTTACACGATCCCAAGAGCGTGCAGCACGTGCCTTCTTGTGAGAGAGGATCAACTGACCCTTCTTGTCTTCCTGGTTCTCGATATACACCTCTACAGTGTCACCGATGGCCAACTCGGGGTTGTAACGGAACTCGCTCAGAGGAATGATACCGTCTGACTTGTAACCGATGTTAACAACAACCTCGCGCTTGTTCATTGAGATAACAGTACCATCTACTACCTCGTTGTTGTTTACGTTGTTCAAAGTACCATCATAGGCCTTCTCCAACTCTTCTTTGCTGAGATTGGTCTCAGCAGCGCCATTTTCGTAGGCTTCCCAGTTAAAATCTTCCATGGGAGCTACATTCAAAAATTTTTCCATTAATAATTAAGTGTTTAATTTTTAATTAATTACGTTAGACATTATGTTGACTAAACTTAAATCGGCTGCAAAGGTACAGCTTTTTATCCGATTGAACAATAAAATGTTAGTTAAATTGCAATGTTTGATGGAAGGTTTTTATACATCCTCGCTTTATCCTGAATCTAATGACTGATTTGCCCTTAATTCCCCTCCTTTACGGGCTTGTCTGTCTGACTATACCGTTTTTCCTCGTCATCTATGGTTGTTCGTCTATAGATGTACTGCGAAAGTTTAAAAGTGCAGTGCCGCACTACGCTAAAGTGCAATGCCGCACTACGCTATAGTGCAGTGCCGCACTACACAATTGTACAGTGCCGCACTGCACTTTTGACCTTTCGCTATCGCTTTATGGAAGGATAACTATCGCTTTGTGGAAGGATGGCTTAACGTAGACGGGTGAATAGTCATTGTCCCTCCTCTTCTTGCTCGGGACATACAATAAAAGAGGGGAAGAAACCTCGGTCTCTTCCCCTTTTATACTAACGGATGATTAGTAGATGATTAACGTACTACGATAGGCTTGTACTTCGGTACGAGGGTCTTCATGATAGACCATGCAACCAAGTAGGCAACGGCACAGATGCAGAATACAATCATGTAACCAGCTTGCTTGCCTTCGAAGCCCATGAAGGTGAATGCCTGTCCTGCTTCTTCAGAGTAAGTGAAGAGAGCACCGGCGCCCTTGTTGATAAGGAATGAACCTATACCTCCGGCCATACCACCAATACCTGTGATGGTTGCAATGGCTGACTTCGGGAACATGTCACCGATGGTAGAGAAGAGGTTGGCACTCCAAGCTTGATGTCCGGCACCAGCCAAACCGATAATAATGGCAGGCCACCATACAGAGATTTCACCAGCGCTTTGGGCGAACAATGCGGGCAACGGCAAGAACGCAAAGATAAGCATAGCCTTCATACGTCCAGCATAGGGGTTCATGCCTTGTTTCTCCACAAAGAGTTTGGGCAGATAACCTCCGTAGAGTGACAGGATGGTTACAATGAGGTACAGTGTGAAGATGAGGGCGATACCCATAGAAGATGAAGAACTGTAACCGTATTGGTCAGAGAAGTAAGCAGGTGCCCAGAAAAGGTAGAGCCACCATACACCATCGGTGAAGAACTTACCAACGGCAAAGGCCCATGTCTGCTTGAACTTGAAGCACTCGGCAAAAGAGAGCTTACGTTCGGGAGCATCAGTCTTGACAGGTTCGTCATCCTTGTCTTGCTCGATGTATTCCAACTCTGCTTTATTCACATACTTGCTGTCGCGGGGTTTACTGTAGAGGAATACCCAGAAGAACATCCACAAGAAACCGAGGGCACCGATGATGATGAAGGCCATTTCCCAACCGCCACCGATACCTTTATCCTTGAAGTACTGGGCCAACAAGGGGATAGTGGCAGGAGCAGCGAGGGCACCTACAGAGGCACCAGCGTTGAACACAGATGTTGCGAATGCGCGGTCCTTCTTGGGGAAGTACTCGGCTGTAGTCTTGATGGCTGCGGGGAAGTTACCGGCCTCACCCAATGCCAGGATACAGCGTGCAGCGATAAAGAACCATACGCTGACAGTTGCGATAGAAACAGCGATGGCACCTGTTGCAGCAGTCATTTCGGCTACTGAACCGATACCTTCAACTTGCATAGTTGCCCATCCGCAAGCTGCGTGCAAACAGGCACCGGCACTCCATACTCCGATGGCCCAAAGGAAACCCTTCTTGGTTCCCATCCAGTCAACGAAGCGGCCGGCAAAGAGCATGCAGATTGCATACACGATTGAGAATACTGCGGTGATGTCACCGTAATTAGCGTCCGTCCAGTGGAATTCGGGCGCGATAAAGTCTTTCCAGGTAAGCGAAAGTACCTGACGGTCCATGTAGTTGACCGTAGTGGCGACGAACAGCAGAGCGCACATCACCCATCTGAAATTAGTTTTTTTGTAGTTTTGATTGATACCCATGATACCAGTTAATTAATTAGTAAATTGAATTTTGTCGCCAAAGGTACAGCCTTTTTCTTGGATATACAAGGAATTTTGGATAATTTTGCACCCGATAAGGCAGACATTTACTTAATTAATACTATATAAGAATGAAAAGAATCCTTTTATCCCTTTGGGGAATGGCCGTTATGCTGTGTGCGTTACCAATGCAGGCACAGACGGAAAAGATTAGTGAGAAGTTACCTTTGTCGGTCAGATTGGCCGAGTCGGAGATGGTGCGTTGTCCTGAGTCGTGGCAGCTCGATTTCCAACCGAAGCTCAAGTGGGACTACTGCCACGGGGTGGAGTTGCAGGCATTCCTCCGTTTGGAGGAGATGTATGGCGACAGCCGCTATTTTGATTATGCCGAGGCTTATTGCGACACGATGGTGCGCGAGGATGGCACCATTGTGGCCTACAAGCTGACAGACTACAGCCTCGACCGTGTGAACTCTGGTAAGATATTATTTAATATGTACGCGCGTACGGGCGAGGAGAAGTACAAGAAGGCACTCGACCTGCTCTATTCGCAGTTTGCCGGTCAGCCCCGCACTAAGGAGGGAGGCTTCTGGCACAAGAAGGTCTATCCCCACCAGATGTGGTTGGATGGCCTTTATATGGGATGTCCCTTCTATGCCGAGTATGCAGCCCGTTACGGCAAGCCCGAGGCTTTCCAGGATATCATCAACCAGTTCTGTGTGGTAGCCCGCCATACGTATGACCCTGCCACCGGTCTCTATAAGCATGCGTGGGACGAGAGCCGCGAGATGTTCTGGTGCGACAAGGAGACCGGGCAGAGTGCCCACTCATGGGGACGTGCCATGGGATGGTTTGCCATGGCACTTGTCGAGTCGTTGGAGTTCATCCCCGTGGACGAGCCTAACCGCGACTCCCTGCTTGCGATACTTGACAATGTGGTGAAGCAGATCGAGCGTTACCAGGACAAGAAGACCGGCTTGTGGTACCAAGTGCTTGACCGCAGTGGCGACAAGGGCAACTACCTGGAGTCAACCGTGTCGGCCATGTTCATCTACTCCATCTACAAGGGTATCCGCCTGGGTGTGGTGCCTGCCGAGTATATGGCAGTGGCTGACAAGGGCTTCGAAGGTTTCCTGAAGCGCTTCATCAAGGAGGAGAAGAAGGGGGTGGTCTCTATCACCGACTGCTGTGCTGTGGCCGGCTTGGGAGGCAAGAACAACCGTTCGGGCGACTATGAGTACTACATCAACGAGCTCATCCGCGACAACGACCCGAAGGCCATCGGTCCCTTCATCAATGCCTGCCTCGAGCGCGAGCGTCTGTTCCCCCATGAGGGACCGGTGACTGTTGAGAACAAGCATGGCAAGATACGCATCTTGATGATAGGCGACTCTACCATGGCCAACAAGGACACCAGCAAGGGCAGTCCCGAGCGTGGCTGGGGCATGGTGCTGCAGAACTTCTTTACCGATGCTGTGGAGGTGGACAACCACGCACAGAACGGACGAAGCACCAAGAGCTTCATCAACGAAGGCCGTTGGGACAAGGTGCTTGCCCGCATCCGTCCGGGCGACTATGTGTTCATCCAGTTCGGACACAACGATGAGAAGTACAAGAAGGAGTCGGTGTATACAGCCCCTGGCGGTACGTTCGATGCCAACCTGCGCCGCTTTGTGCTCGAGGCCCGTCAGCGTGGCGGCATTCCCGTGCTGTTCAATGCCATTGTGCGCCGTAAGTTTGACGGCCAGCGTCTGACCGACACTCACAAGGACTATCTCTTCTCGCCGCGCCGTGTGGCTGAGGAGTTGGATGTGTACTTTGTGGATGCCAATGCCATCACTCACGGTATTGTGGAGTCTATGGGGCCTGAGGATTCCAAGCGTCTCTACATGTGGTTGCCCAAGGGTTCGCCCTCGCATCCCAAGGGGTTGCAGGACGATACGCACTTGAATGTCTATGGGGCGCACCGTGTGGCATGGTCGCTCATCTCGGCAGTGTGCAACCAGGTGCCCCGCTTGGAGCAGCATGTGAAGTACTATGATTTCAGTGACCTCTGATTGGGGAGGGAGGATATAGCGAAGGGCGCGCCGGGGACGGCGCGCCCTTGTTTTTTGGGGGGGCTTAGAGGGGCTAGATGGACTAGATAGACTAGATAGACTAGATAGACTAGATAATCTAGAGAGTATAGAGAGTCTAGATTGTCTAGAGGGATGTGGGGGCAGGGGGCTACCGCTTGACTTCGAGGCGGATGCCGGCGGCGGGGATGTCGGCTCCCATGGGAGGGTTGTGCTTCATCAGCTCGATCTTGAGGGAGTCGATGGTGGGGAAGTCGTGGAGGAGGCGGTGGGCGATGCGGCCGGCTACGTGCTCGAGGAGGGCGGAGGGGGTGGACATCTCGTCCTTGACGGCGGCATGGATGTCGGCGTAGCTGACTGTGCCTTCGAGGCTGTCGGACTGGAGGGCTTCGTCGAAGCGGGTGGACACTTCCAGTGAGACGGTGAACTGGGCACCGACGAGGCGCTCTTGGGGGAGCACGCCGTGGCGGGCGTGGAAGTGCATTTGGGGGAGGAGGATGGTGGTGGATAGGATGGTCATGGGAGGTAGCTGATGGGTTTGATGGGGTTAATGGGGACTAGAAGTTCTAGAGATTCTAGATTGTCTAGATTGTCTAGGGGGGGGGCAAGGGGGGCGGCTACAGCAGCTCTCGGACGAAGACCCAGATGAAGTAGCCGCAGATGACGAACTTCAGTACGGTGCCGAGGAGGAAGCCGAGGAGGGAGCCGAAGCCGGCCTTGAGGGCTTGCGTGTTGTCCATGCCGTCCTTGGTGGCTCCCATGAAGGCGCCTACGAAGGGGCCGATGAGGATGCCCCAAGGGAGGAAGAACATGCCCACGATGGTGCCGATGAGGGTGCCGCGGTTGGCCCATTTGCCTCCGCCGCCGGTGTACTTGGTGCCCAGCATGGGGATGATGTAGTCGAGTACTTGCACGACGATGACCAGCAGCAGGCACACCAGCAGTTCGGTGGTGGTGAGTTGGGCGCGGTCGGTCAGGTGCAGCAGGATGAGGCCTGCGTAGGCCACGGGCGGGCCGGGAAGCATGGGCAGGACGCAGCCTGCCAGGCCGATGATGAGGCAGATGATGCCGAGGATGATGAGGAGGATGTCCATGAGGTTGTCTTATTTCGTTGAGGGGGGAGATAGAGGGAGAAAAAGGGAGATAGTCGCTTCGCTCCTTGGGGAGATAAAGGCCGAATGTATTGTCAATGATGGGCAGTACTATTGGCCTGTATCTCCTTTTATCTCCCTATTGTCTCCCTTTATCTCCTTAGTGAATAAATACTTACTTCTTCGTCACGCGGAACCAGTCAACGTCCACCCAGCCGCCGTCGTTGATGACCATGTGGGGACGGGTGCAGAAGGTACCCATCTTGGCACCTATCCACTTGCCTTCGCGGACACGGAAGGGCTGGCCCAGCTTCTTGAACTTCTTGCCGTCGGTGCTGTAGAGGAAGTCGCATGTCACCACACGGTCGCCCTTGTCGGCGAATGCCTTCTTCTCGGTGGCGTCGGTGCTGAAGACGGCCTTCAGCCAGACGGTGCCGTCTTCCAGGGTGGTCGAGGCCTTCACTGTTTCGGCCTTACCCTTGTCGGCACTCTTGCATTCCACCTGACTCAGCACCAGGCCGTCCTTGGTGTTCTCCAGGATGAGGCCGGCATAGTCCATTCCCATCACCACCAGGCCGGTGCGCTCGCCCGTGTACTTTTCACTCGGGCAGAAGGTCAGCTTCATGGTGGCGGTGAAGTTGAAGGCCGGGGTCTTCTGCAGCAGCAGGTTGGCCACACTCCAGAGGCTCTTGTAGTCCTCCACCACTGGGTAAGAGTAGAGGCGCATGTAGCCCTTGTCGCCGGCGTAGTAGGCCCACAGTTCGTTGATGTTGGC
This sequence comes from Bacteroidaceae bacterium, assembly GCA_017517605.1. Lineage (GTDB taxonomy): Bacteria > Bacteroidota > Bacteroidia > Bacteroidales > Bacteroidaceae > Phocaeicola_A. The sequence continues at coordinate 22,550 of JAFWYQ010000014.1, read as the reverse complement.
ATGCCATTGCCACTGCTTGCCCAGGGTCATGCCGTCGAACTCGTCGCTCTCTTGGGGCGTCTGTATGGGGTACTGCTTGCCCACGTTGGGCTTGCGGTATGTCAGCACAGGCTCGCCGCAGCCGTCGCCGTCCTTGTCAACGCCGATGACGGGCCATCCGTTCTTCCACTCCATGGGTTGCAGATGCACCAGTCGGCCATAGGCTCCCACGTCCTGGAAGTGGAAGAACCAGTGCTCGCCTGTGGGGGTGTCCACCCATGCTCCCTGATGAGGGCCATTGATGGTGGTGTTGCCTTGGGCAAGTACGGTCTTGCACTCGAACGGGCCGTAGGGATGGTCGGCACGCTCGACCACCTGCCATCCGGTGGCCACACCTCCGGCGGGGTGGAACAGGTAGTACTTGCCGTTGTACTTATGAATCTTTGCGCCCTCGCATGTGGGGTGGTCGATGTGTCCGTCGAAGATGATGCGGCTCTGAGTGGTGGCCATCAGCGTCTCGGGGTCAAGTTCACACACGGCCAGGATGCTCTTCAGCCCTGCGCGGCTTCCCGCATAGGCATGGTAGAGGTAGACCTTGCCGTCGTCGTCCCACAAGGGGCAGGTGTCGATGAGGCCTTTGGCCGGTTTGATGAGCTTCGGAGCCGTCCATGTGCCGCGCGGGTCTTTGGCCGACACCATGTAGGCACCCTGGTCGGGGTCTCCCCAGAAGATGTAGAAGGTGCCGTTGTGATGCCGTATGGCCGGTGCCCACACACGGTTGCCGTGTTCCGGACGTTCGGGAGTCTCCACGGGAGGCAGCGTGTGTGCCACGGCGTGGCCTATGATGGTCCAGTTCACCAGGTCCTTCGAGTGGAGGATGGGCAGACCGGGCAGGCAGTTGAAGCTCGATGCCGTCATGTAGTAGTCGTCGCCCACGCGGCACACGTCGGGGTCGCTGTAGTCGGCACACAGGATGGGGTTATGGTACTTGCCGTTACCAAGGTCGGCCACCCATACGTCTGACACGTAGGGCTTTTCACTCTCTTGCGCCACGGCCACATTGCCTCCAAGGGCGGCGGCCAGCAGCAGGGCGCTCAGGGTCATTCGTTTCATTTCTATATCAGTTGTTTGGTTAGTTTGGTTGCAAAGATAGCAATTCCCCGCGAAGTAACCATCATTTTTGCCCCGATATGACAATTTTTTCCACCGAAATGTCAGTTTTTCCCACATCCTTACTATATTTGCAGGCAGATAGGGGAGTAATACCCAAACAGACTATTGGTGTGGCATACAATCAGACTAATAGTGTGGTGTATGGTCAGACTAATAGTGTGAAGTAGTATCAGACTATTAGTGTGTTTATGTATGACACCAGGATGTGACGAGGTATAACATTGTAATGTAATATGATATGGCAAAGGTAAAATTAGTGAGGCGAGGCAACCCTGCCAAGCCTGAGAAGGGAAAGAAGTGGTACGGCCTGTCGGTGAGCAGTGCTCCGCTCTCTGCGCGGCAACTGGCCCGGTATGCCACCGAGAACACGTCGCTCAATCCGTTGGAGCTGGAGATGGCGCTCGAACTGTTCGGCAATTGTGCCGTCCGGCAGCTGTTGCTGGGCCATGCGGTGCGGATTGGCCATTTGGGCCACCTGCGCCTCACCTTCAAGAGCGAGGGGGTGGACGACATCCGCGACTACCACCCCAGTCGCCACGTGCGCCAGCCCCGCATCCTCTTCACCCCCTCGAAGGAGCTGCGCGAGCGGGTGGTGAAGAACCTCTCCTTCGAGCTTGGCCCCGTCACCGAGGACGGCATCACCTACGGCTCCGTGGCCGGCTATCTGAAGGCCAAGGGGCTGGCCGAAGCCGCCCCCACCGAGTAGCCCGGGAGGGGCAGCACCGTGGGGCTTTTTAGAGATTCTAGACTATCTAGATTATCTAGACTATCTAGACTATCTAGAATCTCTAGACTATCTAGCCCATCTAGCCCATCTAGTGGATAGTCAGCCTTATAGTAAACTCCCTCGGCCTTCCCCTCTGCGAGAAGTCCCTGCCCATGCTGTGGAAGCGGAATGTGTCGTAGGCAGTGTCCGTCAGGTTCCTGCAGCCAAGGTCCATCTCCATCCGGGGGAAGTGCAGTGTCACTCCCGCGTGCAGCTGGTGGTAGTAAGGCTGGTGGGCATCGTTCGCCTCGGTCCACCAGATGCGGCCCGCGCCCTGGTAATCGGTGCGCAGGGTGATGCGGCTGAGGCCCATCGGACGGGCAGGCAGGCCGATGGTGTATCGTGCTCCGGCACTCACCGTATGCTCCGGGGCAAAGGGCACGCGGTGGCCCGTGTAGTCGATGCGCAGGCCCTCGTCCGAGGTGCCTCCGTCGTAGCGTGTGAAGGTGGCGTGGGTGTACCCATAGCCTATGGTCAGGCTCAGGTGGGTCGTCGGCTGCGCCTGCACGGTGAGTTCGCCGCCCCAGCTTCGTGCCCGCCCCGCGTTCACCAGTATGCGCCCCAGTCCGTTGTCCGTAAAGCGCGATACCTGCTGGTCGCGCGTGTCGATGAGGAACAGGCTCGCGTCCGTCCGCAACTGTCCCTCCAGCAGGTCGAGGTGGGTGCCCACCTCGTAGTTCAGACTCCATTCGGGGTCGTAGTTTATCTGTCGCCTCACCTCCGCCTCGGTCAGCTCCGATGAGCGGAAGCTCTGCTGTATTATCTCACTGAACATCTGCATGTTGTATCCTCCCGAGCGCAGTCCCTTGGCCACCGAGGCATAGAGGCTCCCGGCCCCCGTCCTCAGGGTGAGGGCCAGGCGCGGCAGCAGGTGGGTCTGCTGTTTCCTGAAGATGCCTTTGTACTCCACCGTCTTCACCCCTGGAGTCTCGGTCAGTCCCATGCCGGTGAACAGGGTGTTCACGCTCGTGTGCGAGTCGTAGTCGATGGCCTGCCACTCGTGGTCCAGCCTCAGTCCCGCCGTCAGTGTCAGCCTTTCGCCCAGCCGTATGTCGCTTTGGTGGAACAGGGCCAGGCTCTGTACCGGTGTGCTGAACAGCCCGGGTATGTGCAGCCGCTCGTCGGTAAGCTCTACCCGTATGCCTGTCCCCTGCATCCCCTCGTCCATGGCCTGTTGTATCATCGCTATGCCGTCGCCATAGAAGTCCACCGGGGCCTCCGTCCTGTTTCCTTGCCACATGCCGCTCACGCCCGTCACCCATTGCCACCGGAGGTGGGGCAGGCTCTTCAGGGTCAGCTCCTGCGTCAAGGTATGTATGCGCTGCTCCTGCCGCAGGGTGAATATGTCGTCGGGCAGGAAGTCCTGGTCGATGCGCATGTCATCGTCGATGCCCTGGTAGCCCGTCACGCTGCTCAGTGTGAAGGCATCAGCCTGCCACTGTATGTGGGCAGCCGCGTTCAGCATGTCCCGTCGGTATCCATGGGGGTGGTTGTTGCTTATCTTCCCTCTCAGGTGGTCGTACTGTCCGCCGTCGTCCGTCAAGGAGCCGTTGTACTGGTAGGCATATCCCCCCTCGTCTGTCTGGTCGTAGCGCAGGGTGAAGTCGGTCCGCAGGTTGTCGGTGGGCAGGTGCAGCAGTCGCAGGTTGATGCCCAGTCCCTCTTTCCGCTCGGCCCACCGGTCGGTGGTCGGGTTGCGGTGTATGCCCCGCGCCTCGTTCGCATGGATACCGAGGGAGAGACCCGTGCGGGCACTCAACCTGTAGCGGGCATTGGCCGAGGCATAGTAGCTCATGTCAGCCGAGGCCCCTCCGACAACATATTCGGTCCCCGGCGAGCGCAAGGGGTTGTGGGTGTAGAGCATCACCAGTCCGCCCATCGTGTTGCGGCCGTAGAGCGTCCCTTGGGGACCCCTCAGCACGTCCGCCCGCTCCACATCGGCAAACTGGAAGTCGAAGGCCGCCTTGTCGGGATAGGGCACATTGTCCACATACAACCCCACGGCAGGCGAGTTGATGCGCGAACCTATACCTCTTATATATATAGCCGAAGTGAGGCTGCTGCCATAGTTGGGGATGAAGAGGTTGGGCGTCAGGCCCGACAGCCCCTTCACCGACTGCACGCTGTGCTCCCTCAGCATCTCCGCCCCCACCAGCGTGGTAGCCAATGGCTGCTCTCTGAGGGGCGCATGTGTCTTGGGCTGCGACACGATGGTGACCGCCTCAATATCGACCACCCGCAGCGAGTCGGCCTCGGTGGCCCCCAACGACAGAATGCCCGCCAAGGCGAGCATTCCCGTTAGTCCAGTCTTTCTCCTATAGGAACTGTAGTCCCAATAGTTCCAATGGTTCCTATAATTCCTATCTCTCTCCCCCCTCATAGTCCAGTGTGAACTTCAGCGTCATCTTGGGGCTTACCACCAGGTCGATGTGTATGGTCAGGTCGGCCACCTTCGGCTCGCCGCCGATGGTGCCTGCTACACTGAGTGTGGCAGGGTAGCCCACGCCCGCCTTGTAGAGGCTGTCGGTGCACTCGCCGGTAATCACTACCGCCTCTTCGGTGGCAGTAGCCTCCAAAGGCAGGATGCGGAAGTCGCCGTAGCTCATGCCCATGTGGTCGGTCCAGTTCTTGTAGGTCAGTACCAGCTCTTTCTGCTCGTTCAGACCGAGGGTGACGGGCTGGTCGTAGGTGGTGTCGATGCGCATCACCATGCCCCGGCTGTCGAGGTCGGTCAGTGTGGTGCCCACATATTCACCGGCTGCCCACTCGGCGGCACTCACCACCGGGTCGATGGTCGGTTTCGGTTCGTCATCATCATCACTACAAGCCACAAAGGCCACACTGCTGCACAGTGCCATCAGCACCAGGGGAAGCATCTTCAGTCTGTTCATTTCAGTCTTTACCTTATTATTATATGAGTTAGTAATTCCTTTTTTCCGGCTGCAAAGGTACGGCCATCCGCCGGAACGGGCAATCCTTATTTATGAGGAAAAGCGGTCGGGTGGGAGTGGGGAGTACCTGTAAAACAGAAAAAGGCGGGCGAAGTTTGCCCTTTCCACAGAAATTACATATCTTTGCCCGCGGAACAGAGGCCCGCCGGCCGCTGCTCCACCTAAAAGTTGCAAAGAGAGAATGATGGAAAATACTGAATTGTACCCCCTGCTGTTCCGCCCGAACCTGCACCCCGTGGTGTGGGGAGGCCATGGACTGAAGCCTTGGAAGGGGTTGCCGGCCGATGAGGAACCCATCGGCGAGTCGTGGGAAGTGAGTGTAGTGCCATCGGCCACCAGCATCGTGGCCAACGGCCCGTGCGAGGGTATGCCCCTGACACAGGTCATTGCCAGTCAGCCCGAAGCTATCCTGGGCGAGAGTGTCGCCCGTCAGTACGGCAACCAGTTGCCCCTGCTGGTAAAGTTTATCGATGCCGCCGCCGACCTCAGCATACAGGTCCACCCCGACGACACCATGGCACAGCGCGAACATGGCAAACGGGGGAAGAGCGAGATGTGGTACGTCATCAGTGCCCAGCCCGGAGCCTACCTCTATGCCGGCTTCAAAGAGCACATCACCCCCTACGAGTACAAGCGGCGTGTGGAGGACGGAAGCATCACCGAGGTGCTGGCTCGCCACGAAGTCCATGCCGGCGATGTCTTCTACCTCCCCGCCGGCCGTGTACACGCCATCTGCGGAGGCATCCTGCTGGCCGAGGTGCAACAGAGCAGCGACGTCACCTACCGCATCTTCGACTACAATCGCCCGGGTATGGACGGCCGTCCGCGCGAACTCCACACCGAGCTGGCCGCACAAGCCCTTGACTACGCCGTCGAGAGCGAGTACCGCACCCTCTATACCCCCCGCGAAAACGGAGCAAGCCTGGTGGTGGACACCCCCTTCTTCACCGTGCGCATCAACGAGGTGGACAAGCCCATACACCGCGACCTCATCAAGTACGACTCCTTCATCATCTCCATGTGTATGCAGGGACAATGCCGAATCCGCCTGCGCGAAACGGGCAAGGAAATCACCCTCAAGGCCGGACATACCTGCCTCATACCCGCCGCCATTGCCGACTACGACATCATTCCCGACGAGACCGCCGGACTGTGCCGCATCCTCGATGCCTTCATCGACAAGAAGGACCGCAGCCTCCTCAGCTCCGTCTCCCGATTCCTCCACCTCACCCGCAAGTAGAGGGGCAGGCAATGGCCACCCCACCTCCCTTCTACAGGAAGAGGGCCTCCCTCTCTGCAAATAAGGTGGGATACGTCACTTTTTTTCTCATCGGACCGAAAAAACATTTCGCCCCGTTTGTTTGTTTGACAGAAAACCATTACTTTTGCCGCCGAATCGCTTTCTTGGTGGGAAAGTGATTCTTTTACCCTTTTTTTATTTAACGTAAACCGCAATGAATTTATACGTTCGTTTTTTTGATTATGAAGCCTTAGTCCCTGACGAGGACGGCGTATTGGACTTCTTGTCAACCATACCGCAGATACGTATGGACAGTATCTCAGAGAAGAAGTTGCACAAGTTTTTGGAAGGGGATTCCCGTTATCCCTTCAAAGGAAAGATTGATGACCGTAACTTTTATCTTGTCATCAAGACGGAACAAGAAACCCTCGAAGCCTTCCAGAAGGCACAGGAGGAAATCAACCGTCACCCCGTGGGCAGCCTGAAGAAGTCGGCTCCTGAGGTGGAGATTCCCCGTTTCGAGTCACGCGAGAGCCAATTGAATATGGTGCACTATGGCTGGTACGAAGCCGGCCTGTTGTTCAAGCGCGCCATGCCCGGCGACGAAACCCGCAAGTTCCAGTATGTGGACACACCCTTCCGCGTACGATTGAAAGCCAAGAGCGGGCAGGACTGCTACAACCGCATCGTCGAGCACTTGAAAGCACGTCCCGAAGTGGATGCACGCAGCCAATATCCCTCAGTAAAGGGAAAGAACTTTGAATTTGAATTCTTAGAAGAGATAGAAGTGTAATGAAGGTGCAGGGGGGTAATGTGTAGGGTGTAAGGCTTAGGGTGTAAGGACATTCCCTAATCCCTCACCCTTAATCCCCAATCCTTCAACCTAATCCACAAACCCATGAAGAGAGAGACAACTAAACTGATGGCCATGGCGCTACTGTGCGTAGCCTGCCTGACTCCTGCCGTGGCACAGAACATTTCAGAAAAGAGACAAGTGACGCGCCCCGCGAGCGAAACCTCCTTCCGTGACTTGGCACGAGGCATGGACGATGCCTGGTACAAGACACGCGAGGCACGCACCGTGGCCGATAGTGTGCTGGCCTACCAGTTCCCCAGTGGCGGATGGGCCAAGAACCAGAGCTGGCATCAGAAGCCCGAGGGAGATGCTGCGGCCGAACGTGCCGAAATCCGTCGGCAGATGAAGTCGGCAAGTGGGGTAGGCTCCACCATCGACAACATGAGCACCTCCATCGAACTGCTCTACCTTGCCAAGATGTACAAGGCCACCGGCCGGAAAGTCTACCGCGAGGCATTCATGCGCGGCTTCGAGTACCTGCTCGAGGCCCAGTACGACAACGGCGGATGGCCGCAATACTATCCCCTGAAAGCCCCCCACAAGGATGGTCGTCCCGACTATTCGGTACATATCACCTACAACGACGATGCCATGGCCAACGTCATCAAACTGATGCGCGATATAGCCGAGGGCGACAAGGCCCCCTACGATGCCTTGAAGTTCTCCGATGCCGATAAGGCTCGTGCCAAGCAGGCTTACGACAAGGCCATCCAGTGCATCGTAAACAGCCAGATACGCAAGGATGGCAAACTCACCGTGTGGTGCCAGCAGCATCACTTCGAGACCTTGGAGCCGGTACAGGCCCGTGCTTATGAGTTCCCCTCCTTTACTGCCGAGGGCGAAACTGCCGACTTGGTGGAACTGTTGATGGGGGTAAAGAATCCCTCACCTGCTGTGATGAAGGCCATTGAGAGTGCCGTAGAGTGGTTGCGCAACCATGCCATCAAAGGCTATCGCCACGAGATGTATAAGGATGCTGATGGCAAGTGGGACCGTCGCCTTGTGCCCGATGCCAATGCTCCTCTTCTGTGGGCACGCAACTACGACTTGGAGACCGAACAGCCTTACTTCGGCGACCGTGATGGCAAGAAACATGCCAACTATGCCGAAATCAGCCGCGAACGTCGCATGGGCTACAGTTGGATTGGCAACGATGTGCAGCGTGTGCTCGACAAGTACCCGGCATGGTACACCAAGCATCATCCCGGCAATTATCAGACGGGCGACTATGGCTACCTCTATTGCCACATGAGCGGACGCGGTGAGTGGACGGCATACGCCCTTAGCCGCGACGGACTCCATTTCCACGACCTCATCAACGGTGACCCCATCATGGATGTCAAGCAACATGCCCGCATCGAAGGTGGCCAGCGTGATGCCTACGTCACCCGTCGCCACGATGGGAAAGGGTATCTGATGGTAACTACTGACATGCGTGTAAGCAGTTTCAAGGAACTGAAGAAGGCGGCCGAGTGGGACAACTACGGCATCGACCTCCTTACCTCCGATGACCTCATAAATTGGAAGTCGGTCACCTTCGACTACCGCAAGGGTGCCTCCATCTTCTGCGACCCCCAGTCGCCCGATGTCTATAAGGACTGGAGTACCATCAACCGTGTGTGGGCACCTCAAATCATTTGGGACCGCAACTACAAGTGGCCCGATGGCAAGAAGGGCGGATACATGATCTACTACTCCATGTGGAACCGTGCCGAAGAGAAGTACGACCGCATGTACTACTCATACGCCGACGAGACATTCACCAAACTCACCAAGCCGCAACTCCTCTTCGATTGGGGGTATGCCACCATTGATGCTGACATCAATTACCTTCCCTCCGACGGCCTCTTCCACATGATGATCAAGAAGGAGGGCGGCACACCGGGTATCTTCACCACTGCCAGCAAGAAACTCACCGGCCCGTGGCCCGAACCCGTGGAGGATGATTACGTCGATTTCGAGGGAAAGAAGAAGTGCGAGGGCGCATCGGCTTTCCAACTCATTGGCGACAGCACTTGGCGTGTGGCTTATATCGAGTATAGCAGCAAGCCCCGCAACTACCGCATCTGCAAGGCCGACCAGAATATGCGCAACTTCTCCTCTCCCCAGAACATCGAGGGAGTGAACGGTCCGCAGCATGGCTCTTTCATGCGCCTCACCAAGGACGAGTACGAACGCTTGCAGGCATGGGCTGACGGACTCGAGGCAAAGCATGTGGCTCCCAATGTGAAGAATCCTGTCTTCCCCGGTCTTCATGCCGACCCCGAAGTGCTCTATAGCGAGCAGACGGGCAAGTATTACATCTATCCTACCACGGATGGCGCGGACCAGTGGAAGAGCCACGACTTCAAGGTGTTCTCTTCGCCCGACTTGCAGACATGGACGGACGAGGGCGTGATGCTCGACCTCCATACCGATGTCTCTTGGACTGATTGGTATGCCTGGGCACCCTGTGTCATCGAGTGCAAGTATGTCAAGGGCAAGTTGGCCCGCACCCCCAAGGAGTTGAAGAAGACGGGCAAGAAGGTCTCTTACAAGTACTTCTACTACTTCACCGCCGGCAAGAACATCGGTGTGGCCGTGGCCGACAAACCCGAAGGCCCCTTCAAGGATGCTTTGGGAAAGCCCCTTCTCGACACTCCGCCTGCCGGTATCAAGGCACAGGTGATTGACCCCGATGTCTTCATGGACCCACAGACGGGCAAGTACTATCTCTATTGGGGCAACAGCTTCCTGGCCTGTTCGGAGTTGAACGACGACATGGTGTCCATCAAGGAGGGCAGTACCCGTGTGCTCATCAACCGTCCCGACAAGCGCTCCTATGGTTACAACGAAGGCACTTACGTCTTCTACCGCAACGGCCTCTACTACTTCATGTGGAGCGAGAATGACACCCGCAGTGCCAACTACCGCGTGCGCTACCTCATCAGCGAGTCGCCCACCGAGTTCATCCGCAATGGCAAGCCCGCACAGGTGGAGCGCACCGTCATCCTCAATCAGGACCCCTCGAAGCAGGTTTACGGTACCGGCCACCATTCGGTGTTGCAGAAACCCGGTACCGACGAATGGTACATCGTCTATCACCGCTTTGCCCGTCCCGAGAGCATCAAACTCGGCTGGTCCGCCGGATATAACCGCGAGGTCTGCATCGACCGTCTTGAGTTCAACGACGACGGTACCATCAAACCCGTATCACTCTCGTTGTAAAGTCGATTTATGGAATATTCCCGTCCCCACATCTTCCACTCTATGGAGGGTGTGGGGACGGCCTTTTTCTCCCTTTCCCATAGGTGTCAAAGAGTGCCTCTGTAGGGCTTTTTAGAAGGATTTGCATGGATGTATATACTTTATTACCAATAATATACGTATCTCTTTGTCGAAAATATACGTATCCCCTTGCCGGAGACATACGTACCCCCTTGCCGGAGACATACGTATCTCATTGCCGAAGACATACGTATCTCATTGCTGAAGACATACGTATCTCATTGCTGAAGACATACGTATCTCATTGCTGAAGACATACGTATCTCATCGCCGAAGACATACGTATCTCTTCCGAGGGGAGTAGGAAGGGTGTCTCTGAAGGAATCAACCTATTCCCCCTCTTTGGAGAAAAACTGAGTAAAAATGTCAGATTGTAAGGATTTAATAAGTATCTTTGCAATCTGATTTTATGAATAATCAAATGAAGAGTATTGTTGAGAGAAAGAATCTGAGCCGCATGTGGAGCATATTGCTCTGTCTGCTCCTGTTGGGGGCGCTTGGCGGATGCCGTCCTGACGCGGAGAGCCTCTATACCGATTTGGACGATTTGGCAGGCAAGCGGCTGGCGGTGTATCATGGTGTGCTTGGCGACAGTTTGGCCCAAGTGCACTTTCCCGGTGCGGACTTGAAGGACTATGATAAGACGTTGAACCTGTTCATCGACATCGAGGCAGGCAAGCGTGATGCCGTGGTGATGGATGGAGTGACGGCCGACATGGTGATGGCCACCAACTCCGACTACACCTGCTTGGGACGCATCGGCGCGACAGCCGAGGGGGTGGGAGGTATTGCCGTGATGGTGCCCACGCGACAGTATGCCCCCTTGGCCGATAAGGAGGTGGATGCCCGTGGTTGGTTGCAGGGGTGGAAGGAGCGCATTCATCGCAATCTGTTTGCCGACGAGGCTTGGCACTTGATTACGGGCGGCTTCTACACCACAGTAATCATCTTCTTGGGAGCGGCCGTATTTGCCTTCCTGTTGGCCGTGCTGTTGACCTATATGGGCATCAACCACAAATGGGGGTGGCTCTACCATCCGTTGCATTGGTTTGTCTTCACCATCCACGATATCCCCTCGGTGGTACTGATGATGTTCTTCTACTACGTGGTGTTTGCCTCCACCTCGCTGAGCGGTATCGTAGTGGCAGCCATTGCATTGGGAGTCTACACCTCGGCTTCGCTCACAAAGATTTTCAAGATACACATCACGCAGATAAGCAAGGAGCAGCGCGAAGCAGGCTTGATGCTGGGACTTACTTCGCGGCAGGTCTATCGCTATGTGGTCTTTCCCCAGGCGGTACGCACCATGCTGCCGTTGGTGATTGCCGAGTTGAAACTGTTGCTCCGCTCCACCTCGTATGCGGGCTACATAGCTCAGAAGGACTTGGTGAAGGCTGTGGATGCCATCCGTGGGGTGACATTTGATGCTTTTCTGCCATTGTTGATTGTTTCACTGCTCTACCTGTTGCTTTCGTGGTTGATTACCAGGTCAGTAGGAGGTATGTGCCAAAAACTGTTTGTCCATGATTGAAATATCCCATATCAATAAATCTTTCGGCGACCGGCAAGTGCTGAAGGATGTGTCGCTGACAGTGGCACCGCACGAGGCCGTATGTGTGATTGGTCCGATGGGGTGTGGCAAGAGCACCCTCATACGCTGCATTGCCGGATTGGAGAAATTGGATTCGGGACAGATATTGCTGGACGGTGCCCCGTGCAAGCCTCTGGGCAAGCAAGGCGGTCGGCAGAAGGTGGGCATGGTGTTCCAGTCATACAACCTCTTCCCACACCTGACAGTGTTGCATAATCTGATGCTTGCCCCCCAACACGTGTTGCACCTGACGGAGAAAGAGGCCGAGGCCGAAGCCGTGCGCCAATTGGAATTGGTGGGATTGGCCGAAAAGATGCACATGTTCCCCCGCGAACTCTCTTCGGGACAACGCCAGCGTGTGGCCATGGCCCGTTGTCTGGTGATGAAACCCCAGGTGTTGTTGCTCGACGAAATCACTTCTGCACTCGACCCCTTGGCCACCAGCGAGGTCAAAGAGGTGCTTCGCAAACTGAAGCAGGAGGTGGCATTGGTGCTGGTCACTCACGACATGGCCTTGGCATCAGACATAGCCGACCGCGTAGTCTTCATGACCGATGGACATATTGTGGAGGTGGGTACATCGGACGAGGTGTTCAACCATCCCCGACAGGAGGCTACCCGTGTGTTTGTGAACCGCATTCGCGACTTCCACTATGCGGTGCGTTCGCGCCGTTACGACCTGTACGAGTTGCATGCCGGCATGGCACACTTCTGCGAACGTAACAATTTGTCGCACGAACAGAAGTTCAGGGTACAGCTGCTCAGCGAAGAGGTACTGCAAGTGGTGCCGCTGGACAAGGGTACCATAGACTTGGCCTTGCGCTATTCAGAAAAGGAAAAGACCCTGTCGCTGGAACTGTTGATGCCTGCGGGTATCACATCGGTGTTGCACGACAAGGAGTTTGCACCCGACGAACTGAGTATGGCCATCATCGAAGGTCTGTGCGACCACATGAACGAAACCGTAGAGGATTGTCCCGAAGGACCAAGGGTAAGGCTCTGCTTTGGATTGAAAGAATGAAAACAATGAGAGAAATGAATAGATTGATGAATTTCAGAACTTTGGCATTATTCCTGTTGCTCTTGCCGATGCTTGCACAGGCACAGCGTATTGTGTTCACCCCCCAATGGACACCACAGAGCCAGTTTGCCGGATATTATGTAGCTTGGGAAAAGGGATTCTATAAAGAGGCAGGCTTGGATGTGGATTTCCAACATCCGTCGGCGTCTTATTCTGCCCGAAATCGTTTGATAGAAGGCTCCAGTGACATCATTACCATGCAATTACAGGAAGCATTGGTGGAACTGGATCGTGGTGTTGAAATGGTAAATATTCTGCAAACTTCGCAGCATAATGGGGTGTGTATTGTGTCGAGACATGATAATATTCGTACAATAGAAGACTTACGCGGCAAGAAGGTTGGTGTATGGAAAGCTGGCTTTGGCGATTTGGCACGCATTCTTGATGTAGAAAGGAATCTGGAGATACAATGGATTTCGTTTATCGAAAATACCAACTTGTATATATCGGGAGCTATAGATGCTACCTTGGCCATGAGTTACAATGAATGTTTGCAGATTCAGGCTGCGGGGTATGAAGACAAACCGGTGATGCTGTTGTTGGATGAAGGGTACGATTATCCCGAAGACGGACTGTATGTATCAATGGATTTTTATCGTCGCTATCCCGAAAAGGCCAAAGCCTTTGCTGAAGCATCCAAACGGGGGTGGGAGTATGCTCACAAAAATCCGGAGGAGGCATTGGATATTGTCATGAAAACAATCAAGAGAGAGAATTTGAAATCCGGGCGTTATCATCAAGAAAAGATGTTGGCGGAGATTTTACGCCTTCAGTGCGACACACCGGGGTCTGCTCCATCTTTTGAATTGCATCCCGAAGATGTGAAAAAGTTGAGTGATTTGCTATTGAAGCATCGCCGCATCAACGAACCTGTTACATACGAAATGCTGAAAGGAGGTAAATTATGAAGTGGAATATGCAAAGGGTTCACCTTCAGAACTCCTTTTCGGCACGGTTGAGCCTGTATTTGCTGCTGGTGATGGCAGTGGTATTCTTTGTGGTGATACTGACAAGCTATCAATCTGCCCGTAACTATGTTCGCGAAGAGGCCATGCAGCGCGGAAAAGCCGCGTTGGAATATACCAATCAGGAAATTTCCCATGTGTTGGAACAAGTGGAGTCGGCCGTGCAGAATATGGCATGGATTGTGGCAAGTCACAAGGAAGACGGGGACTATATGTACGAACTGACTTGCAGATTGTTGGAGGCTAATCCGAATATTTGCGGCAGTGCCGTAGCGTTTGAACCCGCTTATTTCCCCGAACGTGGTGTATTGTTCTCGCCTTATGCCTATCGTGCAACTGATGGCAATATTTTTGTAAAGCAATTGGGTACAGAAGACTATGAATACCACTATATGGATTGGTATCAGATACCCAAGTTGCTGAATAAGCCCTATTGGAGCGAGCCTTACTACGACGATGGAGGAGGTGAGGTGGTGATGACAACCTACTCTTATCCCTTGTATGATGAAACAGGAAAAATGTATGCGGTCTTTACGGCCGACGTATCGTTGGAATGGTTTGCGGGCAAGGTAAATGCCATCAAGCCTTATCCCCATTCAACCAGTTTGATGATTGGCCGTGGAGGAACCTTCTTGGTACATGACAATACGGATGCTATCCTGTGCGAAACATTCTTTACCAGCGGTTTGGCTTTAACCAATCCCGCTTTCAAACAGATGGGACACCGCATGGTGAATGGTGAGAGTGGCGTAGAGACATTCGAACAGGATGGAAACGAGTTCTATTTCTTCTATGCTCCGGTAAAGGCTACAGGTTGGTCAGTGGCTGTGTCGTGTCTGTATTCCGAAATTTTTGCAGGAGTCGATTCCATGCGTATTGTATTGGTGTGTATTGGTGTGTTAGGTCTGTTGCTGATGGGTGGCTTGTGTTATTACACCATCCGAAAGTTGACCAATCCCCTTACTGTGTTTGCCGGGTCAGCTACCGAGATTGCGCATGGAAACTTTGAGGCCGAACTGCCGGTAATTCATAGCCGCGACGAGATGAAGACATTGCACGACTCCTTTGAATATATGCAGAGGTCCTTGGTGACCTATATGAACGACTTGAAGGAGACTACGGCCAACAAGGAGCGCATCGAGAGTGAATTGCGCATTGCCAACGACATACAGATGGGTATGTTGCCCAAGATATTTCCGCCCTTCCCTGAGCGCGAGGATATTGACCTCTATGCCAATCTGGTACCGGCTAAAGAGGTTGGGGGCGACCTTTACGACTTCTTCATCGAGGGTAATAAGTTCTACTTTATCGTTGGCGACGTGTCAGGAAAGGGAGTGCCGGCATCGTTGGTAATGGCTGTTACTTGCCGTCTGTTCCGAACGGTTGCTTCGCATTTCTCCCAACCGGCGGAAATCATTTCGGCCTTGAACAACACTTTGGCCGACAACAACGAATCCAACATGTTCTGTACGGCCTTTATGGGAATCTTGGATTTGGATACCAATGTATTGACTTATTGCAATGCGGGCCACAATGCACCGGTTATCCTGTCGCCCGATGGTAAGGCCGTTTATATGGATGTGATGCCTAATCTGCCGTTGGGACTCTTTGAAGGGTTCCCTTACGAAGGGCAAGAAATATCCTTTGACAGGGATTCCTATATGTTCCTCTATACGGACGGGGTGACCGAGGCAGAGAGCCCTTCAAAAGAACTCTATTCCGACGAACGCCTGCTGAATCGTATGACAGCGTGCAGCAAGGAGTCGCCGCGTGTCATACTGGAGGAGGTGATGGCGGATGTTACCCTTCATCGGGCAGATGCCGAACAGAGTGATGACATTACAATGATGTGCTTTCATTTGAAAAGTAAATAAATAGAAAAAATATGGAAAAGACATTGATCTTAAAGAACGACATTGCAGAGATAAGTCGTTTGGCCGAATTTGTAGAGAATTTGGGCGAGGAGTTCATGTTGACTCCTGATTTGGTGTTTAACCTGAATTTGGTATTGGAAGAGGCTGTTTCCAATGTTATCCTCTATGCCTATCCCAAAGAGGAACACGAAATCATTACCCTCTCAGCCAAGAAAGATGACAACATGTTGATATTTGTCCTGACCGATTCAGGCAAGGAGTTTGACCCGACACAGATTCCCGATGCAGATGTTACCCTTTCTGCTGAGGAACGGGAAATAGGCGGATTGGGAATCTTCCTTATCCGACAGATAATGAATACGGTGGAATACCAACGTATCGAAGGACGCAATGTGTTGACATTGGGAAAGGAACTTTGAAAAGAACATAATAGAATAATAGTAGTAATATGAAAGTAGAATTTAACAAAGTGAATGAAGAGACGATTGTGGTAATCGAAGGTCGTCTGGATACCGTGACAGCTCCTGAATTGGATAAGGAGATACGTCCTCTCTATGCCGAGAGTGGTATTAAAGTTGTATTTGATTGTAATGCATTGGAGTATGTCAGCAGTTCCGGTTTGCGTGTGATACTGACCGCTCATAAGATGCTGACCGCTAAGGGAAGTAAATTTGTTTTGCGCGGTTTGAGCACGGAAGTCCGTTCGGTATTCGACCTGACAGGCTTCTCACGTATTCTTACCATAGAGTAAGATTATAAGGCTCAAAAGTTCAAGAGGTTCGAGGTTCAAAGTTCAAGAGGTTTAAGGTTCAAAGTCATGCGGCACTGTTTGAACTTTGAACCTTAAACTTTGAACCTCTTGAACCTTCAATTCAATATATATTCTACCTCTTTGAATCCGAAGGTCTGCTTCTGTCCGTCCGTCCTTTCCAATACCAAGTGACCGTCCGGCTCGACGCGGCGGATGCGTGCGTCGAATTCTTCACCACCAGGAATACGGAACTTGTGGAAACCTACGCGGCGGAAAAGGCTCTTGTGGTATTGGTCTATCAAGTCGTTGGTTTCGCCTTTCTTTATCAGTTCGTAATACCTTGAAAAACGTTGCATGATTTTCCGAAGGATGGTAAGCGGTTCAGTCGTGTGACCCGTTATCTGCCACACACTTACGGGGTTGGGGGCGTCGCTGGCGAATTGTTCTTGATTCAGATTGAGCCCTACACCGATAATACACTTGTCCAGTTGCTTGCCAGTGAGGTCATTTTCGATGAGGATGCCTCCTAATTTCTTTTTGTTCCAATAGATGTCGTTGGGCCATTTGATGCGTGGATGAGGCGAACGTACATAGTCGTAGAGCACCTCTTTAATGCTCAATGCTATGGCTTGCGAAAGGATGAATTGCTGACGGGCTTCCAAGAATGTGGGGCGTATCAGAATGCTGAATGTCAGGTTTTTGCCCTCTTCGCTTTCCCATGACTTTCCTCGTTGGCCTCGTCCGGCTGTCTGACTTTTGGCCACGGCCACTACAATTTCGTTCTTCACTTCCTCGGCAGGCAGGCTGCGCAAGTAATTGTTGGTAGAGTCCACCTCCTTGAGGGGGATAATCTGCACGTTGTCCAGGTTGGCACCGCCGTAACCGTGTCCGTGCAATGGATGGTTCATCTTTTTCATGCGATGTCTGTTATTTTAAGGTTTATAATTAAAGTTCAAAATTCATGGTTCAAAGCACCCACAACTCATAACTCAGCACTCACAACTTATTTCCACAACGGTGGAAAGAAGGCATCGGGTATATGCTCTATCTCGTATGGCGGCTCACTGCCAACTACGGTGACGATGTCGAAGCGGATGGGCAGGTCAACACGGTATTTGCGTACATACGCATCGGCTGACGAAAGGATGTGCCGTATTTTTCGGGCATCAATGGCATCTTCTGGCCGTCCGTAGTCTGTATTACGTCGGGACTTCACCTCTACAAATACCACCTCCTCACCATCGCGTGCTACAATGTCCAGCTCTTTCTTTCCACTCCGCCAGTTGCGGTGCATGATGTAAAAGCCTTTCTCTTGTAGGAATTTGGTGGCCTCCTCTTCGCCTCGTTTCCCCAGTTCGTAATGCTCGCTCATAACTTTATTATAGAATAAACGCAAAAATAAGAACTTTTTTCTTGTCTTTCAACTTTATTAGCATTATTTTTGCAAAAGATATGAGAAAGAGTGGAAAAAAACGGGTATTGGTGTCCCCTTCGGAGCCTAAACGCCATCAACGTATGGTCTGTCTGGTAAGCGAAGAGGAGGCACAGATCGTAGATAATTATCTGAAGAAATACAAGATTACCAACAAGGGACGCTGGATGCGCGAAACCCTTCTCTCATTCATCCACCGCAACATGATGGAGGCAGATTATCCCACACTTTTTAATGAACACGAGATGAGGAGATGAGTGATGGAGTGAAGAATGAAGAGTGAAGAATCAGTTCGCAAGTGAGAGAATTTACTATTTATGGATTTACTATTTACGATTTATTTTCTATTTGAGAATTTTGCTATTCGGTTGACAAATTCAAGAGAATCAATCACTCAATTGTACATAAATAGTAATTCGTTAAATAGTACATTGGAGAAACTTTGAACCTTAAACCTTGAACTTTAAACCTTAAACTTTAAACTTTGAACCTCAACCAATGACCGATTCCCAATACATGCAGATGGCCTTGCGCGAAGCACAATGTGCGTTCGACGAAGGCGAAGTGCCCGTAGGGGCTGTAGTGGTGTGCAAGGACCGCGTGATTGCCCGTGCCCACAACCTGACTGAGACATTGAACGATGTGACGGCCCATGCCGAGATGCAGGCCATCACAGCAGCAGCCAATGCGTTGGGGGGCAAGTATCTGACTGATTGTACCCTTTACGTTACGGTGGAGCCATGTGTGATGTGTGCCGGTGCCATAGCTTGGGCACAAGTGAGCCGTGTAGTCTTCGGTGCTGAAGACGAGAAGCGTGGTTTCCGTCGCTATGCTCCCAATGCCCTTCACCCTAAGACTGTGGTGGAGCAGGGCTTGATGGCCGATGAGGCTGCGGCTCTCATGAAAGAGTTCTTCAAGCAACGGAGATAAAGGAAGAATACCATTCTTTACAAGATACGGACGTTGGACACGAAAGAACCGTATCTTGCGCGTCCAACGTCCGTATCTTTTGGCCTCATGCTATGTATTTCTTATACATTATTATATATTATTCCAATTTCTTCTTCAAGATGCTTATTAAGGCTCCAAACAATTCCTGATCGTAGGTGGCGTATTCAAGACCCTCGCGCACTACGTTACCCTGCTTGTCAAGTGTTTCGTAGTGAGGAATTCCGCTGAATTGGAAGAGTTCCATCAGTTTGTTGTACTCGTCACGGGTGATGAGTTGGCAATCCTCCCCGTCGAGATTCTCCTTTACATATTTGTTGTAAGCCTCTTCGGTTGACTCAGGGGCTGCGATAAAGAGGAAATCCACTTCTGGATGGTCTCTGAAGGCTTTGCGTAACTCTTTGGAGCGCTCAATCGCATGTCGGCAAGGACCGCATCCCATTCCCCAAAAGTCGATAAGGAGGTATTTCCCTTTGTACTTGTCTGTCATACGGCGCAGGATACGGGTAGCCTCACATTCGGGTAAACTGTAGGTCGCAGTCTGTTGCTCCAGTTCTTTGGCATAAAGGCGGTCTATTTGAGCTTGTAGAGCTGGATGGCTTACTGTCTTGCGGCGGGTTTCTACCAAAAATGTTTGGGCTTCCTTGTTTGAACGTAGGAATTTGAGGTCATACTCCATACTTCGTAAAATGGTCATCATCCCCCAAAGTGATGCATTCTCCTTTCCCGTAATCAACTTGTCGTTAGTCATTCTCATACTATCCTCTTTAAGCATATAGGTGTTCATCTCCGATTGGCGGATTATTCTGTTCGTTTTTCTCAATACCGGTGCAAATTCGTAGCGGTTCATGATAAGATCTATGTAATAATAGGTCAGCGAAGAGGCATCGTTGTAGGGCAATTGTTTGTAGAATGCCCAGTTGTTCGGGTTGGCGATGATGCTGTCTTGACGGGATCGGGCATCCAATATATAATCGAATATCCAGCGGGCATGTTCCAACTTGTTCCATACGTGTGCCAAATGATGTTCCCAAGGGGTGAAGCCGTTGCGCCAGGCAATGTAGTTGACCAAGCATTCGTTGTCCTTGGCCAAACTCATCAATTTCTCCTGCATTTGTACGAATGACAGAGAGTCCTTGTCTTTGTCATAAGAGAAGTAATCGTAGCTGCATAGGTTTGTTACATCGTTTTTCATCAGTCTCTCGTAGCGGAGTATCTCTTCATCGGAACCCGTATAGTCAACCGTCCAGTCCTTGTGGATGTTGACCACGGTGGTACATCCCGGTATGGTATAGAATGCGGCGAATATTCGCCCTTGCGGCATGTTGATGGTCAAGGTTTCATTAAAAGGGTAACAGGACACGAACTTGGTTTCAAATGTACCGTCTTCCTGAATTTCTATTGCCTTTGGCATCCTTTCGTTGGTCAATACATTGGACAGATGAATGGGTAGGGTGGTGAATCCCAAGTTGCGCGAATAGCCTTCAATCCGTCCACGTAGGCAGACTGTATCGGTGTGGATGAAGTCTTGTGGTATGCTCACGGTATCAACGAAAGTGGGGATTGGGATAGGCTTCTTGGCATCGTGAATGCCAAGAATGCGGAAGTCATCCTCCTTTCGTCCTTCTATCAGGTCGAAGAATCGGGCCTTCTTGGGCATTGGTTCGAATATCAGTTTGAAGTCGTTCGTCTCGTTAGTAGTCTTGGGAAAGAATTGGAAAAACTCCCCACGAGGGATTCCTTCGCTTCCCTTGATGCGGTATTCCTTGCCATTGTCGTCCACAAGACAAGTGGCTTGGGCAAATCGGATACCGTTGGTGGTGTCGTGTTTGTGGAAGGTGACAACGGTGGCCGTATCGGTCAGTAACACGTGGGTGATTGTTACATTACCGACATTGCTGTACAGCCATTGTGTAGCTTTGAACTCTTTTTTGAAGGCCAGTGCCTGACCATTGGCAAACAATAACAATATTGCCAACGTGAAGAATTGGATTGATTGTCTCATACTGTTTTTATTTATGGATTAATTTATTCTCTCCTTTCGAATTTTTCGTTGGCAAAAGTAACCTACTTTCTGTTGATCGCCAAAGAAAAAATCTAATACTTTGCCGTTTGGAAATAGCCAAAAATCTAAAAGTTGCGGTTTTAGATTTTCGTATAGGGCATAATATGTACAAAATGTTCGGTGAAACGGGGATTTTGCATTACCTTTGCACGCAAACTCAGATAATCAAAGAAAGATGAAAACTAACTATCTGTTACCCCTACTTCTTGTTCTGTTTGTGGCAATCTCCTATCTACAGAGTTTTCGGGAGGGCCGCGACGCGCTCTACGGACAGGTCAATGAACTCTTTGTGCGCGAGGCTCCGACGTGGAGCGATTCGATGTGTGATATAATGAATATTCCCTATAGAGGACACTTTGATGACGAACAATATCGTAAGAAAACCAGGCATGGGATAATCGGAGAGAATGGCGCCGGTGGTATAGATACGATCCTCATCTCTACGCGGTTCTATCATCCTCCGTATTCACAATTCCGTATAGACACAAGAGCTACTTTCATGATGATGTCGTCCATAAATGGACAAAAAAGCGGATATAATCTTGCCATTGCCGACTCCCTGTTTGCACTTACCTTGGCACGTGAGGGACTGAATGCCGAGGCGGCCATCGAGTGGAATGCCCGTGATTTGAAAGATATGTTCCCCACGGAAGATTCCCTGTGGGCAGATGCTCCGATAGTGCTTACAGAAGTAAGTAGGGAGTTGGAGGGAGAGTTCACTACCGACACGGTGTGGATAGGTTGGTGCGACCACGGATGGCTGAATGCCCATGTCCGCATTCCCGCATCGGAGGTGTGGGCACAGATGCGTCTGTTTGGTGGGAATCAGTTTGCTGCCATCCTGTTGGCCTTGGCCGCGTGGCTGTTGGTGCGTTTCCTGCAGGTGGTATATATGGTATTTGTCCACACGACCCTCTTGGGCAACACGTGCATCGACCTCCATCGTGGTGTGGTGTATCTGTGGAGTGGCGAGCGCCGCACGGCTTCGGGCAACCAACTGGCCCTGTTGAAGATGTTGCTGGACGTTGCACCCACCTACAGACTCAGCAAGGATGCCATCTGCCAATCGCTATGGGGACGCGACACCAAGGATGGGCAGGCACTCTACAACACCACCGTCAGCGGCCTTCGCAAACTCTTCGTCACCGAAGACGAATCCCTGGAACTGAAGACCCTCTCCCGAGAGGGTGTCGAACTCCTTATCGACAAGTCGCACTTGAATAAGGCTCGCCGGCTTCACTACTTCATCGTCATCGCCTTGGGTGTGGTGAAGGGGAAGGTTGAGTGAAAGGTTCAAAGTCTTTTCTTTTTTTAGACAAAAGAACATAAGAACAAAAGAAATAAGGGTAAGCTGTATCTTATGTTTCTGAAGCATTTGAATACGCTCACCGTAGGGGCAGACCTATGTGTCTGCCCGAATATAGCGTGCCCCACTTCTGAGCGGATACATAAATCCGCTCCTATAGTAATCAGGTGATTTTAACTCTTCTGCATGGGAAGTTCCCTTGAGGCTTTGTGTCTAAAAAAGCACATTCAGTATCCCGCTTGGTATCACTTAACAGGTACTGCAGTTTCTGTTAAGTGGTACTGCAGTTTCTGTTAAGTGGTACT
>JAFWYQ010000122.1 GCA_017517605.1 Bacteroidaceae bacterium | reverse complement strand
TAGTTGCAACAGACAAACCGTTTGCCAAAGTGGCGGTGGACGGTATCCGTAAAGAGATAGAGGCAGCCGGTTACGAACTGGTGTTGCTGGAGAAATATGGCGAGAAAGCCAACTTGTTGAATGCCGTGGCCGACGTGGATGCCATCATCATCCGTAGCGATGTGATTGATGCCGAAGTGCTCGATGCCGCCAAGCAGTTGAAGATTGTTGTCCGTGCCGGTGCCGGTTACGACAATGTGGATTTGGAAGCTGCTACCGCCCACGGTGTATGCGTGATGAACACTCCCGGCCAGAACTCCAATGCCGTGGCCGAATTGGCACTGGGTATGATGGTGATGGCCGTGCGCAACATGTACAACGGTACGTCGGGTACTGAGTTGAAGGGCAAGAAGTTGGGTATCCATGCCTACGGCAATGTAGGCCGCAATGTAGCCCGCATCGCCAAAGGCTTCGGCATGGAAATCTATGCATACGATGCCTTCTGCCCCAAGGAAGTGATTGAAGCCGATGGTGCCAAGGCCGTTGATTCAGCCGAAGAGCTCTATGCCGCTTGCGATGTCATCTCATTGCACATCCCTGCTACTGCCGAGACAAAGAACTCCATCAACTACGACCTCGTAGGCAAGATGCCCAAGGGTGGTCTCCTCGTAAATACTGCCCGCAAGGAAGTCATAGACGAAGCCGGTCTTATCAAACTGATGGAAGAGCGTGCCGACATCAAGTATGTGACCGACATCATGCCTGCCGCCAATGCCGAGTTTGCCGAGAAGTTCCCCACCCGCTACTTCTCTACACCGAAGAAGATGGGTGCACAGACAGCCGAGGCTAATATCAATGCCGGTATCGCTGCAGCCCAACAGATTGTCGGTTTCTTGAAAGACGGTTGCGAACGATTCAGAGTTAACAAATAAGTTATATTAGAACACAGAGACACGGAGACACAGAGATTTTTAGATAGAAAACGATTATTTTTTAGACAAAAGAACAGAAGAACATAAGTTCTATTCTCTTCTGTTCTTTTGTCCTTCTGTCAAAAAGGAAAAACTCTGTGTCTTTGTGTCTCTGTGTTCCTTAAAACAGAAAGATTATGGCTATAATCAAACCATTCAAAGGAATACGTCCACCACAAGCACTGGTGGAGCAGGTGGAGAGCCGCCCGTACGACGTGCTCAACTCCGAAGAGGCACGTGCCGAAGCCGGCGACAACGAAAAGTCGCTTTACCATATCATCAAACCCGAGATTGACTTCCCTGTAGGCACTGACGAGCACGACCCGCGTGTCTATGACAAGGCGGCCGCGAACTTCCAGAAGTTCCAGGATATGGGATGGCTCGTGCAGGACGACAAGGAGAACTATTATGTCTATGCCCAGACAATGAACGGCAAGACTCAGTACGGCCTCGTCGTTTGTGCCTACGTGGATGACTACATGAACGGTGTCATCAAGAAGCATGAGTTGACCCGTCGCGACAAGGAGGAGGACCGCATGAAGCATGTCCGTGTGAACAATGCCAACGTAGAGCCTGTCTTCTTTGCCTATCCCGACAATGCCAAGCTCGACGCTCTCGTAGCCAAATATACAGCCAAAGCTCCTGTGTATGACTTCATTGCTCCCATCGACGGTTTCGGACACCAGTTCTGGATTATCGACGAAGCAGAAGACATCGAAGCCATTACCGCCGAGTTTGCTGCTATGCCTGCCCTCTATATTGCCGACGGACATCATCGTAGTGCCGCTGCTGCCCTCGTAGGTGCAGAGAAGGCCAAGCAGAATCCCAACCACCGTGGTGATGAGGAGTACAACTACTTCATGGCCGTATGTTTCCCCGCAGGTCAGCTGACCATCATCGACTACAACCGCGTGGTGAAAGACTTGAACGGCCTCACCGCCCAACAATTCCTCGATGCCGTCAGCAAGAATTTCATTGTAGAGGAGAAGGGCGAAGACATCTACAAGCCCAACGCTCTGCACAACTTTGCGCTCTATCTCGAAGGCAAGTGGTACAGCCTCACGGCCAAGGAGGGTACTTACGACGACAACGACCCCATCGGTGTGCTCGACGTCACCATCTCATCCAACCTTATCCTCGACGAAATCCTCGGCATCAAGGACCTCCGTAGCGACAAGCGCATTGACTTCGTGGGCGGAATCCGCGGTCTTGGCGAATTGAAGAAGCGTGTCGATAGTGGTGAAATGAAAGTAGCTTTAGCTCTTTATCCCGTCAGCATGAAGCAATTGATGGACATTGCCGATAGTGGCAACATCATGCCTCCCAAGACAACATGGTTCGAGCCAAAGCTCCGTTCAGGACTTGTTATACATAAATTGGTATAATCACATCGGAAGAATGCTAATCTTCATCGTGTAAGATTAGCATTCTTTCCCCTATAAGATTAGCATTCTATCGTGTTAACTCCGTATTAACTCCGTGGCCGACTCGTGTTAACTCCGTAGCCGAACCGTGTTAACTCCGTAGCCGAACCGTGTTAACTCCGTAGTCGAACTGTGTTAACTTGTTAACTGATTGTAACTCATAACTCAGCACTCATAACTCATAATAATATTTGGATACCTACAAAACCATCACCGCCCTTGCCGAAGGCATATACACCGAAAAACGTAGTAAGTTCATTGCTATGGCATTACCCGTGCGTACATTGGAAGAAATCAAAGAGCATTTGGAACATTACCAAAAGCAGTACTACGATGCCCGGCACGTGTGCTATGCCTATATGTTGGGACACGAGCGCAAGGATTTCCGTGCCAATGACAATGGGGAACCTTCGGGTACGGCTGGGAAACCGATACTCGGACAAATCAACTCCAATGAACTGACGGATATCCTTGTGGTGGTGGTGCGTTATTTCGGTGGCATCAAATTGGGTACCAGTGGATTGACACAAGCCTACAAAGCTGCTGCGGCCGAAGCCATTTCCGCTGCTGAGATTGTTGAAAAGACGGTAGATGATGATGTGGAGGTCGTCTTTGAATACCCTTTTATGAACGATGTCATGCGCATCGTCAAGGAGGAGGAACCGCAAATTGTCTCTCAATCCTACGACATGGATTGCATTATGTGCTTACGAATTCGTCGCTCTTTAATGCCCAAGCTCCGCGACCGACTTGCTAAAGTCGAAACACTGCGATTTGTGGAATAGTTGAAGCTTTTATAACTGTTAAATAGTCTTAAATATCGGTAGGCGCATAAAAAAACGTTCTTTCTTTTCTTTTTTTTGAAAGAAATTACATATTTTTGCGCTTTGAAAAGTTAATAATCAACAATTTATTTACTTTATAACATTTGTACAATGATAAGAAAAGTCTTTTTCAAAACAATGGTGGGCGCCATTATTATAGGCGCAGCAATCGCTTCTTGTGTGGAAGTGAAAGACCTTTATGACCCTGAGTATGCTGCTAAGTTGGCAGAATACCGTGCCAAATGGGTAGAACAATTTGGCGAAATCGACCCGAACGAAGATTGGGGATTCGGTAGTGATGAAGAAACTGCTGGAGATTCAACGAGGGTTGTTACGCGTGTAGCTATTAAAGAAACACATGAATGGGCAGAAAAGGGGATAACTCCTCCTGCTGATATTACTGAAGAGGAAATCAATAAGGTTAACGCATATTTGGCAGATACTGCAAATGTGGAGACTATTTCTCATCTTAATTTGTCAGATTATTGGATTCAGCAGGTTTCGCGTACAGAAAACGGACAAAGATATTTGAACCAATTGCAAGTGTTTGATTTCTCTGGAACTCAGGCGACTTCAGTTCTTGATGCAAATAATGGAGAAACCAAGACTGTGTATATGCAAAATGCTGGAACTTCAGGCTTCTTCTGCCACTCTTCGTTTGCTGGTAATAAGGAAATAAAAGACTATATCATTGTAAATATTGATGGTGCTCTTTATGTTTGTTTCGAGTTGTTTGATACAAAAAGTGATACAAATGAAGAAGTTGGTGGTGATGGAATATATAACGACTGGGTTGTTAAATTGACTCCTGCAGATTATTCTAATACCAAACGTATTATCTGTGAAGATTTAGGCACTATTGGAGATTTCGATTTTAATGACATTGTATTTGATGTTAGTGATGGCGGATGGCGTTGGGATGCATTATCAGGTGCCGGTATTCATGAAGCGGTTATTACCGTTCGTGCTGCAGGTGGTACATTGCCAATCTTTGTTGGTGGAGTCAATATTAAAGAAGCATTGGGCGTGGCAGAGCATATAATGGTTAATACAGGTGCTGTTGGTGGTATGGACAATGTGCTTCCCGCAGTGTTCCGTATTCCATGGCCTGAATCCAATGATCTTAGAGATATAGAAGTGCTTGTAAAAACTAACGAAGCCATTTGTGCATTGACAGCTCCTACTGGTGATGCTCCTCAAAAGCTTTGTGTGCCTGCTGACTTTGTTTGGCCTTCTGAACGTGTAAATATTAAGAGCGTTTATGAAAATTTCCCCAATATAGGATGGGAAAACGGTATAACAAATTCAGATACTCCCGAAATTCCTACTGAACCTACAGAACCGGAAAATCCTAATGGAGATGTTTCAGAATATGGTACTTTAATCGCTGCTGAAGATTTAGACAATGAACAACCTATTCCTGCGAAGTATTTTGAAAATGTGGGAGAGAGTTGTACAATTACAGTAGTAGGGAAGAATGTTAGTGTTAGTTTAAGAGAATATAATTGGAGCCGTAATATAGGCATACAGACAGAACAGGGTGGAGTCGCTTCAGTATCTTTGACAGGAGACTTGTTGGAACTTGCCAAAAAAGGAGAATTGTATTGTACATTTCATTATGTAGAGAATACAGTGACCATTTATGTCAAATAATTTCACGGTTGTCAAAATATGAAAAAGTAAGAGGGGTGTTCAATAGGACATCCCTCTTACTTTTTATAAAGATATAAGCTAATCTTATTGTTTCCTCAAATCCGCATAATACCCCAACTTATAAAAAGTGAAACAGGGAAGGTAAGGTCTCTTTCCTGTCAAGTTTTGTTGGAGGGTGGGGGTTAAGAGGCGGAAGAGTGTGCGGATTAAGGGGGCAAATCCCATTCGCTTCAATTGATTGTATCGGCGATGTATCTCAACGGAGTCTCCTAATTTGTCAGCATGTTCGGCTAAGGTGCGTAGGGCCTCTTCTGTTTTTTTCAGGAAGATGTGGTTTGGCTCGATGTCGCGGTTCTCCAAAGGGTTGTCGATATGGAGAATTTGGTAACCCAAGGCTTGTAATTGGATGCCGAAGAGTACGTCCTCGTATCCGTAGTGGCGGAAAGATTCATCGAAGCGAACTTGCTTGAAGGTGTCGCGTTGAATCATGAAGTTGAAAGTCCTGAACGATGCATACGGACGCTCATTCCGCTTGGTGGCGGTATGGTGCTTTTCGGCTGCTTTCTCGTAGTTGTATCGTAGTGATACGGTGGGTGAGGGAAGTGTGTCGGGGTGACTGATTCCTCCACAGATGAGTTGCACTTTGGGATAAGCCGTAAGGGCTTGCAGGTATTTTTTTAGGAAATCGTTGTGTGGTGGCATTCCGTCGCAATCCATAAACAGTAGCCATTTTTCCTTTGCCTTTTCGGCCATGAGGTTGCGGATAGAGGCCCTTCCAATATTCTTTTCCAATTCAATGAATGTGCAATGGGGTAGTTCGCCAATTCGTCGGTTTGCCTGTTTGCATTCTTCGTCGGTTGATGCATCATCGGCCACAATGATTTCGCAGGGAGTACCCAAGTCTTCCGCTTGTTGTGCCAAAGATTCGGCAAGCGGATAGGTTATATAGTTATAGGTAGGAATCAGTATTGAAATCATGGTGCATCAATTTTGGTGGCGAAGATAGGTAAAAATCTTGGGAAAGTGCGATTCTTGTTGTCGTTAATTACATTTTAGTGTTCAAAAAGGTTAATACTCCATGCGATTTGATGCGAAAATGGTTGCTTATGTGTACCTTTGTGGCGGAAATGGAAAGATTACAGGATAGTTTTTGGGTCAGAAGGTGTTTGTGTTGGTTATTTTTTATGCTGACATTGATGATTCCGTCCTATGCTCAAGTGCATGGTACGGTGACCGATTCGCTTACCCGTAAGCCTATATCTTTTGTTCAGGTGTATTACGAAGGCACCTCTATCGGTACTCAGACAGATGACCATGGTCGTTTCCATTTGCCGTCTCCATCGGGAAACTCTTCTGCTAAATTGATTTTCTCTTCGATAGAATATGTGAAGAAGGCTGTGTGGGTGCATCCTGGAGAAAAGCGCAATATCGATGTGCGGATGAGTGAAACGGCCCATGCGTTGAAGGAAGTGATGGTGAAACCTGGGCGTGAGCGATACAAGCGTAAGAATAATCCTGCCGTTGACTTGATTCGTAAGGTGATTGAGAATAAAAAGCAGGCGGATCTGCGAAACCATGATTGGTATAGCTACTACACGTATCAGAAGATGACCACTTCGTTTGATGATGTGAATGTAGAGATGCTGGATGATGGTATTTTCAAGCAGATGCCCTTTATGTTGGATCAGATTGAGTTGGATTCTGTCACTGGTCGGTTGATATTGCCTTTTTCGATGGACGAAACCGTTGTCCGCCATTTGTGGAGGCGTACTCCCCGTGCTGAGAAAAATGTGGTTATGGGTACAAACAGCGTGGGAGTGAACAACTTGCTCAGTGTGGGTGAAGGAATGACTACCATTATGGAGAGCATCTTCAGTCAAGTGGACATTTATGACGAGGACATCCATTTGTTGGAAAAACGCTTCATAAGCCCTATTGCATCTTCGGGTGCCATCTCTTTTTACAAGTACTATATCATGGATACAATTATGGTCGACCGTGATAGTTGTATCCATTTGAGTTTTGTTCCTCAGAATAGTCAGGATTTTGGTTTTGCCGGACATCTGTATGTGGTGAAGGATTCTACCTATCAGGTGAAGAAGTGCATGATGACCTTGCCTCAAAAGACGGGTGTGAATTTTGTGGACGAGATTTCCATTTTGCAGGAGTTCCAGCGCTTGCCTGATGGGTCGTGGGGGATGAAATTGGACGATTTGCGCGTCAACTTGGTGTTGGTGAATGCCGTGCAAGGGGCACAGGTGCGCCGCACTACCCGTTATAGCGACTATTCTTTTTTGCCTTTGGAGGAATCGCTTTTCCGTAGTAAATTGAAGGAAGAGGTTCATCAGGATGCTCATATTCAAGATAAAATATTTTGGGACGAACATCGTCTGGTGCCATTGACAGACAAAGAGGTCAATATGCATCGGTTTGTTGAAGACTTCAAGAAGATGCCAGGGTTCAAGTACTTGATTTTCTGCGTCAGGGCATTGGTGGAGAATTTCGTGGAGACAGGGCGCGAGGGCCAGCCAAGCAAGTTTGATTTCGGTCCTATGAACACCGTTGTGTCGAGCAATTACATCGATGGCCTCCGTTTGCGTGTGAGTGGAAAAACCACGGCAGCCCTTAATCCGCATCTCTTCTTCAAGGGGTATGTGGCATACGGTTTCAAGGATGGCAAGCCCAAGTATAAGGGAGAAGTGGAGTATACCTTTGAGAAGAAGAAGCGTCTGCCTTTTGAGTTTCCGCGCCGGTCGATTGCTCTGTCTCATCAGTACGATGTGATGGCTCCTTCGGATAAGTATCTGGTGACGGATAAGGACAATATGTTCCTGATGTTCAAGTCGAACACGGTGGATCAGATGTCGTTCATGCGGAAGACAAACCTCACATTCAATTACGAATGCGACAACACCTTTTCTACTCAGATAGAACTTCGCCATCAGAATGACCGTCCCGTAGGAAAACTCTTCTATATCCGTAACGATGGAGTGGGCTCAAATTTTGTTCGCGACATTACTACAACTGAGGCAGGTGTAACCTTCCGCTACGCGCCGGGCGAGACGTTTGTAAACTCCAAACAGGGGCGTATGGCGGTGAATAGGAATGCATCGGTGTTTTCACTCAGTCACACGGTTGGTTTCAAAGGCATTTTAGGGGGCGATTACGATTATCATATCACGGAGGCGAGCTTCTATAAGCGTTTTTGGCTCTCGTCATGGGGGCGGGTGAATGCTACGTTGAAGGGCGGCATCGTGTGGGATAAGGTTCCTTTTCCGCTACTTTCGTTTCCGGCCACCAACAATTCGTACATCATTCAGTCGAACTTCTTCCACATGATGAACAGCATGGAGTTCTTGAATGACCGTTATGCATCGCTCGACATTACGGCCGAGTTGAACGGAGTGTTGTTCAATCGCATCCCTTTGTTGAAACGATTGAAGTGGCGCGAGGTGTTCGGTGTGAACCTCCTCTATGGCGGATTGTCGGACAAGAACAATCCCTATGCCAATCCGGGTGACGGAGACCTCTTCCTCTTCCCCGAGCGCGACGGGCGCGTCACCAGTTTCATCATGGATGCTGATGTCCCTTATGTGGAGTATCATGTGGGAGTTCACAATGTGTTCAAGATTTTGCGTATCGAGTATTTCCGTCGTTTGACCTACTTGAATCTTCCCGATGTGGACAAGCATGGTGTGCGATTGATGTTGCAATTCAAGTTCTGATACTATTCGATTCGCAAAGTGAATGCATCTGATGTTGATGCGTTTTTTTTCTCGTGAGGGAAGATTTTTTTTCAGGTAGGGGAGAAAAATTTCTCTCGTAGGGGAAGAAAAAGTCATAAATCTTTCACTTTTTTTTGTACTCCGCGTGCTTTGTGCTATCTTTGTAGCTTTATTTATAATAGGTATGAATCAACAATGTCAATCGTCTCTATTGGAGAAGGCGGTGAGCGAGTTTGCCAAGTTGCCGGGCATCGGTCGGAAGACGGCTATGCGCCTGGTGCTGCACCTGCTCCGTCAGGATACGGCGGTGGTGGAAGCCTTTGGCCAATCGCTCATCACGCTGAAACACGAGGTAAAGTATTGCCGCGTCTGCCACAACATCTCCGATGCCGACCTTTGCCCCATCTGTGCTTCGCCTACGCGCGACAGGTCGTTGGTGTGTGTGGTGGAGAACATCCGCGATGTGATGGCCGTGGAGAATACCCAGCAATTCCGTGGTTTGTATCATGTGCTTGGCGGAGTAATCTCTCCCATGGACGGTGTAGGCCCCAGCGACTTGCAGATTGACAGTTTGGTCTCCCGCGTGGAGGAAGGGGGGATAGATGAAGTCATCTTGGCGTTGAGTCCTACGATGGAGGGCGACACGACGAACTTCTACATCTACCGCAAGTTGGCACATACGGGAGTGAAACTTACCGTCATTGCCCGCGGTATCTCTGTGGGTGATGAATTGGAATATACCGATGAAGTAACTTTGGGACGGAGCATCATGGCTCGTGTGCCCTTCAAATGATTTGAAAAATAGAATAATGAATATGGAAATAAAGAAAATTGTCCGCCGTTTGTGGATGGAATATCTGCTTGTATGGTTGTTGTCACTTGGTATTGTCGTGTTGTACGAAACTGGAGTGATGGAAGAGGGAACATGGGCACACGATGGCCGCATCTGTTATGTGTTGCAGACGGCTACCATTCTGCTTACCCTCTGCCTTATCCCCGTGTCGTTGAAGATGTTCAGTGCAGTATTGAATAAGCGCGTATTACCGTTGGCAGATACAGAATCCAAACTCCTTTCCTATCTCCATTGGAGCGAAATCCGCTTGGCTTTGATGGCCATTGTGGCACTTATTGGTCTATCAGTGTATTACACCACGCTCAGTAGCATTGGTGGATTGTGCGCTTTGGTAGGCTTGCTTGCCTCCTTCTTTTGTTTACCTGGGGAAGAAAAAGTGAAGAACGAACTTAATTTGAACAATGACGAGGCATGAAACTGACGGTTGTCATAGTAAACTATAACGTAAAGTCTTACCTTTGCCAATGCTTGCATTCGGTAGAGCGTGCCATTCGTGGATTGGTGGCTGAAGTGGTGGTGGTTGACAATGCCTCTTCTGACGATTCAGTAGCTGAAGTGAAGCGCCTGTTTCCTTGGGTGCGTGTTATTGCCAATCAAGAAAACGTAGGCTTCTCGCGTGCCAACAATATGGCCATCCGTAAGTCAAAATCAGATTATGTACTTCTGCTCAATCCCGACACAATCGTTGGCGAAGAGGTGCTTAGCTCGTGTGTCGCCTTCATGGATAGCCATTCCGATGCAGGTGCCGTAGGAGTGAAAATGCTGAAGGAGGATGGCGATTTTGCATGGGAATCGCGCCGTGGTGTGCCTACGTTGATGACCTCGTTCTACAAGATGATAGGTTTATGTAGCCTTTTCCCAAAATCACGGGTGTTCGGTAAGTATTACATGCGCTACCTCGACGAGAATGAGGTGAATAGGATAGAGATTGTATCAGGAGCATTCATGATGTTGCGTCGTTCGGCATTGAACGAGGTGGGACTTCTTGACGAGACCTTCTTCATGTATGGCGAGGACATCGACCTCTCGTATCGCTTGTTGAATGCCGGTTATCAAAACTATTATCTCCCGCAAGTAATCGTTCATTACAAAGGCGAAAGTACACAAAAGACCTCCTTCCGATATG
Organism: Bacteroidaceae bacterium; assembly: GCA_017517605.1. GTDB lineage: Bacteria > Bacteroidota > Bacteroidia > Bacteroidales > Bacteroidaceae > Phocaeicola_A. The sequence goes on along the minus strand of JAFWYQ010000122.1, from coordinate 7,231 downwards.
TACGAAACTTCTATAACGCCATGCTCATCTTCTACGACAAGCACTTCCGCAACCAGCGATGGATGTCGTGGATGGTTCGCATGGGTATCTATGTGATGGGGGGAGTGGAACTTCTTGGTCGCCAATATGGACGCTTGGCAACGCATGTTCAGGAAAGCGACTCCAATCGCTACAAAATGTTGGTCGTAGGAACTCCCGAAATGTGTCAGGAGGTTGAATCCTTATCCGTTCGTCATTGTTTGCAATATACTCTTCTCCCGTTGAATCCACACGACGAAGAAGAGCATACCTTACCTTTGAAACAGATTACCGAGGAAAGAGGAAAAGATGCCTACAATTATATTGTTTTTGATACAGAATTGTTCAACTATTCGGATATCCTTTCTTTCATGCAACGTGAGCATTTGCGGAAAGATTGCGAACAATTGCATTTGGGGCTTTACTCTATGCTGACGAAAACGTTGGTATTTTGGTCAAAATGCTTTCCTTTGAATTCATGATACCCTTACTCTTTGCTTTATGACAGATAATGAATTGCGTTTGCGGGCACCCGAACCGGAGGATTTGGAGGTGATGTATCAGATGGAGAATGACCCCTCCATGTGGTCGGTCAGTTGCACTACTGTGCCTTATTCGCGCTTCATGCTCCGGCAATACATCGAACAGGCAACGGGCGATATCTTCACAGACAAGCAAGTGCGCCTGATGGTCGAGCGGGTGGATGATGGTCAAGTCGTCGGATGTGCCGACCTTACCAACTACGAGCCTTTGCACGGACGGGCAGAGATTGGGTTGGCCATCTCTTCCGCCTTTCAGGGAAAAGGCATTGGTGGACGGGTGTTGAACCTGTTGTGCCGCTATGCTTTTGATTTCCTTCACGTGCATCAGTTGGTGGCCTATATCCCTGCCGATAACGAGGTTTGTCTCCGTATGTTTGCCCGCGAAGGATTTACCCGTCATTTGCCTTTGAGGGATTGGTTGGCAACATCAGATGGCACTTACAAGGATGCAGTGCTTGTGCAGTGTTTGTCGGATAGAGAGAATTTATAGTAGATATAGTACCTATAGTTTCTATAGTATCTATAACCCGAATAAAAAAAGTGACTATGTTGAAGAAGCTTTACGAAAAGAACAATTCACCGCGTGATATGGCCGAAATCGTTCAAATACTGAACGATGGCGGTTTGCTTATTTATCCAACTGATACGGTGTATGCTATCGGTTGCCATGCGTTGAAGGAACGTGCCGTTGAGCGCATCTGCAAACTCAAAGGAATCGACCCGACAAAAAACAATCTTTCCATCATTTGTTACGATTTGAAGCACATCAGCGAATATGCCAAGGTGGATAATGATGCGTTCAAATTGATGAAACGCAACCTTCCCGGCCCTTTCACTTTTGTTTTGCCTACGAGCAATCGCTTGCCCAAAATCTTCCGTGGTCGCAAGGAGGTGGGCATACGAGTGCCGGATAATGACATAGTGCGAGAAATCTGTCGTTTGTTGGATGCTCCGCTGATGACTACCTCGTTGCCTTATGACGAAGCGGACGACATTGAATACCTGACTACTCCCGAATTGATTGACGAGAAGTATGGTGATAAGGTTGACCTCGTTATCGACGGAGGGATTGGAGGTACTCAACCGGGTACGGTGGTAAGTTTGATAGATGGCGAGGTGGAGATTCTTCGACAAGGAGAAACCGAAGTCTTGTTGTAAGGGAGTGAATGGATATATGGAATTAAAGGAACTTCAACAACTATATAAGAAACATCCGAACACGAAGGCCTTGCTCAAAGTGTTGGCCGATTCGTTGGTGAAGACCATTCATTTGAACGGATTGGTAGCTTCATCGGCACCTGTTGTTTTTGGTGGTGTTACGGAAGGTCAGACAATACTTTATGTGTTGGATGACCAGGAGCAGGCAGGTTATTTCTATCACGACTTGATGCAGATGTTGGGTGAGGAGCAGGTATTGTTCTTCCCATCCTCGTATCGTAGAGCCATTAAATACGGCCAACGTGATGCTGGCAACGAGATTCTTCGAACGGAAGTTCTGGCACGTATCCAAAGTCGGCGACTGAGCAAGGCTCATTCGGCCATTCATGTGATAACATACGCCGACTCATTGGCCGAGAAGGTTGTGTCTCGTAATGAACTTTCTGATTGCACATTGACTTTACACGTCGGTCAGCAAGTCACTTCCACTTCGGTGCAAGAAGTGTTGGCTTCATACGGCTTCACTCACGTTGATTATGTGTATGAACCTGGTCAGTTTGCTATGCGCGGAAGCATCTTGGATGTATTCTCTTTCTCTTCTGAATATCCTTTCCGTATTGATTTCTTTGGTGACGAGATAGATAGTATCCGTACCTTTGAGGTCGAGAACCAACTCTCCCGTGAGCAGATAAAGGAGGTTTCCATTGTGCCCGAATTGACGGCAAGCGGAGGAAATGAAGTATGTATGCTTGATTTCTTGGAAAAAGATACAGTACTGGTATTTTCTGATTTCCTTTGGGTACACGACCGCATTGATGCCATTTGCAACGAAGCCTTCACCAACCAAGCCATCATGGTGCAGGAGAGTGAGTCGGCCGGGAAGCCCCTTGTCCCTCCCTCGCTTATCAGTGGCGATGAATTTACCCGCCAGGCATTGGAGTTTCGTCGCATAGAGTTGGGTCATAAACCGACAGGAGTGCCCGATGTGGTGCTGAATTATGACATCACGGCACAACCTATTTTTCATAAGAATTTTGACCTTGTTTGTAGCACCTTTTCCGATTATCTATTGCGTGGTTACAAACTCTATATATTGGCTGATAGTGCCAAGCAGTGTGCTCGTCTTCAAACTATTTTTGAGGAGCGTGAGTCAAAAGAGGGGGAATGTGAGCATATCCCTTTTATCCCTGTTAACCACACGTTGCACGAGGGGTTTGCTGACAATGCATTAAAGTGTTGTTTCTTTACCGACCATCAGATATTTGACCGCTTCCATAAATACAATCTGCGTAGTGACAAGGCACGTGGAGGAAAGGTGGCCCTTACATTGAAAGAACTCCAGCAATTCGAGCCGGGTGACTTTGTCGTACACATTGATCATGGAGTAGGGCGCTTTGGTGGTCTTGTACGCATTCCTAATGGCGACGGAAGCACTCAGGAGGTCATCAAATTGCTTTATCAAAATGATGATGTGGTGATGGTGTCCATCCATGCTTTGCACAAGGTGGCGAAGTACAAGGGAAAGGATGGCGAACCACCTCGTTTGAATAAGTTGGGTACAGGTGCATGGGAGCGTATCAAAGAGAAGACAAAGAGCAAAATCAAGGACATTGCCCGCGACCTTATCAAACTCTATGCCCGTCGGCGCGAAGAGAAAGGTTTTGCCTATAGTCCTGATAGCTTCATGCAACACGAGTTGGAGGCAAGTTTCCTTTACGAAGATACGCCCGACCAGTTGAAGGCTACGCAAGATGTAAAAGCCGATATGGAGCGCCAACGCCCGATGGACAGATTGGTGTGTGGCGATGTGGGTTTCGGAAAGACCGAAGTGGCTATCCGTGCCGCTTTCAAAGCCGTGGCGGATAACAAACAGGTGGCCGTGTTGGTGCCTACTACCGTACTTGCTTATCAACATTTCCAAACCTTCAAGGAGCGTTTGAAAGATTTTCCTTGTAAGGTGGATTATCTGAGTCGTGCCCGTAAGGCATCCGATGTGCGCCGTATACTGAAAGAGTTGAAAGAGGGGGAAGTCAATATCCTGGTGGGTACTCATCGTCTTGTAGGCAAGGATGTGCAATTCAAGGATTTGGGTTTGCTGATTATTGACGAAGAACAAAAGTTCGGCGTGTCGGTCAAGGAGAAACTTCGCCAACTGAAGGTGAATGTGGATACACTCACACTTACCGCCACTCCTATCCCTCGTACGTTGCAATTCTCGTTGATGGGGGCTCGTGACCTTAGTGTTATTCAGACACCGCCTCCCAACCGTTATCCCATTCAGACGGAAGTACACACGTTTAATGATTCGGTGATTGTCGATGCTATCAATTTCGAAATGAGCCGTGGAGGACAAGTGTTTGTCGTGAACAATCGCATACGTAATCTGCACGAGTTGGCCAATATGATTCAACGTCACATCCCCGATGCACGTATCTGTATCGGCCATGGACAGATGGAACCCGAGGCTCTGGAGAAAATCATTCTTGATTTTGTGAATTTCGATTACGATGTGCTGATTGCCACTTCCATTATCGAGAGCGGTATTGATATTCCTAATGTGAACACCATTATCATCAACCAAGCCCATAATTTTGGCTTGAGCGACCTTCACCAACTTCGTGGCCGTGTAGGCCGTGGCAATCGCAAGGCTTTTTGTTATCTGATAGCTCCTCCCCTCACTTCACTTACGGCTGAGGCCCGTCGTCGTTTGCAAGCAATTGAGAATTTCAGCGATTTGGGTAGCGGTATTCACATAGCCATGCAGGATCTCGATATTCGTGGTGCAGGTAATATGTTGGGTGCTGAGCAAAGCGGATTCATTGCCGATTTGGGATACGAAACTTATCAGAAGATATTGACCGAAGCCGTTACAGAATTGAAGAACGACGAGTTTGCTGACCTCTATGCCCAAGATGCCGAAGTGAAAGCTGGTGAGGAGGTTATCAGTGGTGAGGACTTTGTGGCTGAATGTAATATCGAAAGCGATCTTGAACTGCTCTTTCCTGCTGAGTATATACCCAGTAGTAGCGAACGTATGTTGCTCTATCGCGAATTGGATGAGTTGGAATTGGATGAAGATGTCCTTGCTTACAAGAACCGTTTGGAGGACCGATTTGGCAAAGTGCCTTCCGAGGGATTGGAATTGATGCGTGTTGTCTCTCTTCGTCGTTTGGGTAAACGTTTGGGTGCAGAGAAGATTTTTCTTAAAGGTGGGCGCATGACCCTTTTCTTTGTGAGCAACCCCGATAGTCCTTATTATCAAAGTCAGGCATTCGGTCGCATTATCAATTTCATGGCGCGTTATCCCCGTATATGTAATTTGCGCGAACAGAATGGCAAGCGTAGCATGGTGGTGAAGGATGTACCTACTGTAGAAATGGCCGTGACCACATTGCAAGAGGTAACCACTTTAAACTAACAAACTAATAAACTTATAAACTATCTATATGATTTCAGTTGACGGACTTACCGTAGAATTTGGAGGGACAACCCTCTTCAGTGACATATCGTTTCAAATCAATGAAAAGGACCGTATAGCCTTGATGGGAAAGAACGGTGCAGGAAAGAGTACTTTGCTCAAAATCCTTGCTGGCGTTCGCCAACCTACTCGCGGAAAAGTTTCTGCACCAAAAGATTGCGTGGTGGCTTACTTGCCTCAGCATTTGATGACCGAGGACGGGCGTACCGTATTCGAAGAAGCCAGCCAGGCCTTTGCCCATCTTCATGCCATGGAGGCCGAGATTGAGGCCATGAACAAGGAGTTGGCCGAACGTACTGATTATGAAAGCGATTCCTATATGGAACTTATTGAGAAAGTTTCAAGTATGAGCGAGAAGTTTTATGCCATTGACCTCACTCACTTTGAAGAGGATGTAGAGAAAGCGCTTCTCGGCCTTGGCTTTGAACGCTCAGACTTCAACAAACCTACCAGTGAGTTTAGCGGAGGATGGCGTATGCGTATCGAGTTGGCCAAGTTACTTTTGCAGAATCCTGATGTCCTTCTTTTGGATGAGCCTACCAACCACCTTGATATAGAGAGTATCCAATGGCTTGAAGAGTTTCTCGTCAATAGCGCCAAAGCTGTTATTGTCATTAGTCACGACCGCAAGTTCGTTGACTCCATCACTACACGCACCATTGAAGTGACGATGGGACGCATCTATGACTATAAAGTAAACTATAGCCACTACCTTGAACTCCGTAAGGAGCGTCGCGAGCAACAACAGAAACAATACGAGGAGCAACAGAAGATGATTCAGGAGACAAAGGACTTCATCGAACGCTTCAAAGGTACCTACTCCAAGACTCTTCAAGTGCAGAGCCGTGTGAAGATGCTTGAAAAACTCGAATTGATAGAGGTCGACGAAGAGGATACATCTGCTTTGCGTCTCAAATTCCCTCCTTCGCCTCGTAGTGGAAACTATCCTGTAATTATGGATGGAGTAGGGAAGAGTTTCGGCGACCATACCGTATTCAAGAATGCATCGTTTACCATCGAGCGTGGTGACAAGGTGGCCTTTGTCGGACGAAATGGCGAAGGAAAGAGTACGCTTGTGAAGTGTATCATGAATGAATTGGAGCATGATGGCACACTAACGCTTGGTCATAATGTACAGATAGGTTACTTTGCACAAAACCAAGCCTCTTTGCTTGACGAGAATCTAACTGTTTTCCAAACGATAGATGATGTGGCCAAAGGCGAAATTCGTAACAAGATTCGCGATTTGTTGGGTGCCTTCATGTTTGGAGGCCCTGAGGAGTCGATGAAGAAGGTGAAGGTCCTCTCTGGTGGTGAGCGCACGCGATTGGCGATGATAAAGCTCCTGCTTGAGCCCGTCAACCTCCTTATCCTCGATGAGCCGACCAACCATCTCGACATGAAGACCAAGGATATCCTTAAGCAAGCACTTGTGGATTTCGATGGCACGCTTATCGTCGTTAGTCACGATCGTGATTTCCTCGATGGCCTTGTCACCAAGGTGTACGAGTTTGGCAACCAGCGCGTACGCGAACACCTTTGTGGTATTTACGAGTTCCTCGAAACCAAGAAGATGGAAAACTTACGGGAATTGGAGCGTAAGTGAGGAATACAAAATATGGTCTTTGATTTTTAGGCGCGGATTACGCGGAAAAATTAACATGAGGTCGATATAAAAAATGATAGCAGAAGTAACTGAAACTCTCCCCCTAAGTTAGGGGGAGTACCCACAGGGGGAGGGGGGCTGTAATAGGAAACGACTCTTTATAACAGTCCCCTCCCCCTGCGGGACCTCCCCTAACTTAGGGGAGGAGTTATAATACTACACTAGTGTCCACTAAAAAAGTGGACGATTAAAAATTAAATAAACTTGGTTCACTAGAATCGAATCGTTCATTGACATTGTTGATATTTGATTTGTCGAAGAGGCCTCTCAAATGAGTTTTATCAGTAAGTGAGATTCCGATTATTTGCAGGATTTCATAAACCGACCGTTCGAGTTTTATATCGTGCTTTATAATTACCACCAAGCAGT
>JAFWYQ010000121.1 GCA_017517605.1 Bacteroidaceae bacterium | reverse complement strand
CAGAGACACAAAAACACAGAGTTTTTTTACTTTACAGGAGACAAATTCAAGCTACAAGTTATCAGTCAGTACTCGTAGCTTGTAGCTCGTCACTGATATATAATCTCTGTGTCTCCGTGTCTCTGTGTTCCAATAAAAAAAAGAAAACGCCATCAGGTTTTCGGACTGACCCGTAAACTCGCGCTTACCCCTGCACTGTTTAAACCTTAAACGTTGAACCTTCTCTCTCTACGGTTTGTTACAAAAGGAAAAAGTGTCTTGGGTATATGAATCGTACTTTTAAGGAAGCCCTTCAGCATCGTCGCAGTTACTATGCGTTGGGCAGTGAAAGGTTGGTGAATAAGGGTGACATTGAAGAGATGGTTGAATTTGCACTCATGCATGTGCCGTCGGCTTTCAATTCACAATCATCCCGTATAGTCTTATTGTTGGAGAAAGCACATCGTCGTTTTTGGCAAATAGTGAAAGATACATTGCAGGCGCAGATTCCTGCCGATGTGTTTTCGCGGACGGAAAAGAAAATCAACCATAGCTTTGCTTCGGGCTATGGCACCCTGCTTTTTTTTGAAGATCGCAGTGTGGTGCAGATGATGGAGCAGAAGTTTCCCACTTATGCCTCTTATTTCTTCCCATGGTCGCAACAGACATCGGCCATGCACCAGTTGGCCTTGTGGTGTATGTTGGAGGACCGTGGCTTGGGCGCATCGCTCCAACACTACAATCCGTTGGTCGATGAGGCTGTCCGTCAGGAATGGGAACTCCCTTCCACATGGGAACTGGTGGCACAGATGCCCTTTGGATATCCCCTCACCATGCCTCCCGTTAAAAGTCACGAACCGGTGGCGGAGCGGATGAGAGTCTTTGAGTAAAAAGTGAAGAATGAAGAGTGAAGAACGAAGAATCATAATGTTTGACTATTGGATTCTTCACTCTTCGTTCTTCCCTCTTCCCTCTTCGTTCTTCACTTACACCAGGTGTGCAATCCACTCTTCCCTGTCACCGGGTAACAGGTCGATGACGGGAATCTCCACCATCGTGTAGCATCCCGGCTGCTGTTTCATGCTGGCACGTGCTACGTTTACCAACACTTGTGATGTCAGTGCAGGGTTGTTTATCTTCATGTTGAACTCGAAGAGTTGGTTTTGGGTCTTTCCGCTTACGCCCTTGCGCACCAGGTTCACGCCGTGTCCCATATCCTTCAGTTCGTCCACGCTCTCCACCTGCTTCACGTGTGTTTCGTCATTCACAAAATAGGGGTCTGCCTTGATGGCGGCGGCAATCTTCTCGAAGTCATATCCCTCTTCCACCTCGATATACACCATGCGGCGATGGATGCCTGTGCCTACGGGGATAGTCATCGACAGAGCATCCTTCACACCCTCGATAGCCTTGCAACATACGCTGTGTCCCATCGACATGCCCGGTCCAAAGTTGGTGTACGTGATTCCCTTGGGAGCAAGGCTCTGCATCAATGTGCGCACCACACTGTCGCTTCCCGGGTCCCAACCGGCCGAGATGATGGATACGGCACCATGCTCCTTGGCCACCTTGTCGAGCGAGCGGCGCAAGTCCACAATGCCCGAGTGAATGTCGTAGCTGTCCACCGTGTTGATGCCCATAGCAAGAATCTCTTTGGCGTATACCTCGATACTACGGGTGGGAGCGGCCAGGATAGCCACATCCACATCCTTCAGTTCGCTGATATGCTTCACCACAGGGTAATTCACCAGTTCTGCCGGCTTGTTCTCTGCACCGCTACGACGCACTACGCCTGCCACTTCAAAGTCGGGAGCTGCTTCCAATGCTTCCAACGCAAATTTTCCGATATTGCCATATCCAACAACGGCTGCACGAATCTTTTTCATATCCTTTTTTCTTATTTTAGTTCAATAGATTGTATATATTGTCACTTGTTGCTTATTGCAACATATTTTCATAAAACGAACGCAAAATTAGACAAAAAGTTTGAAATATCATTATTCTTATCGAAAAATGTTAGAAAAGATTCTTTTTCTTCTTCCAAAAGAATGCCATTCTTATCCGAGTTGGGTTGCTATTCTTATCTGTATACGGATTCAGATAAAATGTTTTAGTGCAGATATGTTACGATAACAAGCAAAGACTTATTAGAACCTGATTTTTTTGCCCCACCTTTAATTGCAGTTTTTACTCACAGCTATATATGAGCAATATTTACCAAGCAAACTTGACAAAGGAAATTTTCCTTGTCGGTATCGCTCTGCATCAAGTTTAAGAATTTTTTCACATACAGGCTTCTTTCCCTTATACATTGCTCTAAGATAAGGTATTCCACTTTCCTCTGTAATGTTCACATCAGTAAAGAAAAGAGTAAGATCCTCTGCGTCATATACAATGGAATAACTTGGGCGTTTTGCACCAGGGATGTCCTCTATTAGAATGTTTTTATCCAAGAGGTCTTGTATGTCGCGTATAGCAGTGTCTTTCGAACATTTGGCCAAGTTGGCCCATGTCTTCGAAGTTATTTTCGCTTCATATCCATCAAGAAAAAGATTGAGTATCTGCATCTGTCTCTCTGTCATTGGCACAGAAGATGCTTTCTGCCAAAAAAGGCTCTTGTTCAAAATCGTAGTTACAATTGTTTCTGCCTCGTCAAGTGCTTCTACCAATTTCTGCATGTACCATACCAACCATTCCGTTATGTCACCATCGCCATGCTGCATACGCTCAAGAATGTCGTAGTAGTGATTCTTGTCTTTGTTGATTTGTGAAGAGACATTGTAGAATCGGAACTCACTCTTTTCACCACGAGCCAAAAGCATGTCGGAAAGGATACGTGCTAATCGTCCGTTCCCATCCTCGAAAGGATGAATGCTTACAAACCAGAAGTGAGCGATAGCTGAACGTATTACGCTACTCACCAATTCGTTGCTGTCGAACCATGTAAGGAACTCTTTCATTTCGTCTTCTACACGGTCAGGAGAAGGGGCTATATAATGAATCTTTTCCCGTCCGAACATTCCGCTGACGATATGCTCCTCATTCGTACGATACTTACCCACCTCTATCTGGCTACCTTCGCTGTAGCCTACTGGGAAAAAAGCCGATTGCCATGCACACAACTTCTCTTTACTGAGAGGTTGTTCATAGTGTTGTACAGCTTCAAGCATTACGTTGACAACAGAGTCTACATAGTGCGATGATGCAGTATGTTTCACATTCTCTATTCCGAGCTTTCTGGCAATGGACGAACGTACTTGTTCAACATTCAGTCGGATGCCTTCAATCTCGGACGAATATACCACGTCAAAAGTCAGATTCTCAGCCATTGCTTGCAGTTTGCTGTCAAATCCCAAGGTACTCAATCTTCCATAAAGCAGTCCTTGCTTACGGCAGACTACATCCTGAAGTAGTGACACTTTTGTAGCGTCCCAACGGAATTTTGTCCAATTATCTCTTTCGTGTATATACATAATGATTTTTCTGTTAGTGCAACATTAAATTCTTGTTATCGTCGCAAAATATGCGGCAAAATTACCGAATTAATGTTGCATCTCCAAATAATCAAATGGAATAACGCAAAAAATGCAGCGTTTTATCTTCATTCGCGTTACTTACGGACACCTTTGTCCTTTCGCGTTTGCAACGCGAAGGTTTCACAATATAGCATTTACTTTTTCTTCTTTGTCCTTCCGCATTTCCGAATGCGGAAGTCTTTAGTATGAGCATTTCCAATGCGCCTATATACCTTATTATATATATGGTATTTCAAGTGACGAGCTACAGGCTACGAGTGATGAGTACTAAATGACAACTCGTAGCTTGTGTTCATCGCATCACAGACACTCTCATATCCTCAGCATTTCAAATGCTGAGGGACGGGGAAGGAGGAAATCTGTGACCATCCGTTTCATCAGTGTCATCCGTGTGCCATTCCTTGTCAACTCGTATCTTGTTAACTCGTCAACTGAATCTACATATTTCACACTTATATACAATAAAATCTGCTTATTTGCGTTTTTTCTTTTGTTTACGGGTAATGCGCAGTTGCGATGTTTGTCCGTCTAAAGAGAGAAAAATATGATAGAATACATTAAAGGTGAGATTACAGAGATTACTCCTGCCACGGTGACATTGGAGACGAGTGGGGGAGTGGGGTATCTGCTCAATATTTCATTGAATACTTATACGGCCATACAGAATAAGGCTCAGGTGCGGCTGTATGTGCACGAGGCTATCCGCGAAGATGCATGGGTGCTTTTCGGCTTTGCCACCAAGGAGGAGCGTGAACTGTTCCTGCAACTGATTACGGTCAGTGGCATTGGTGGAAACACGGCACGTATGATTCTTTCAGCACTTAGCCCCAAGGAGTTGTGCGATGTGATTGCCACGGGCAACGACAAATTGCTGAAGACGGTGAAGGGTATCGGATTGAAGACTGCACAACGTATCATAGTGGACTTGAAGGACAAAATCAAGACTCTTCCCTCTGCGGCAGGCATGGCAGGCGTGGGCGGCGAATTGCCTTTGGCTGGCGTGGGCGCTGCCAATGCAGTGATGGACGAGGCTGTGTCGGCCTTGACGATGCTTGGTTTCCCTGCAGCAGCTTCGCAAAAGGTGGTAATGGGTATCTTGAAAGAAGAGCCATCGGCCCCGGTTGAGATGGTCATCAAGGTAGCATTGAAGAGGCTGTGATATTAGTGAATTAGTGATGAGCTACAAGCTACGAGTGACGAGTGACAATGTGCTAATGTGCTAATATGCTAATGTGCTAATATGTCAATGTATAGTGCCGCATGGTTATTGGCACATTAGGATACAGAGACACGGAGACAAAGAGATTATATATCAGTGGCGAGTGACGAGTGACGAGCTACGAGTACTGACTGATAACTTGTAGCTCGTAACTTGTAGCTTGAATTTGTCTCCTGTAAAGTAAAAAAACTCTGTGTTTTTGTGTCTCTGTGTTCTAAATAAAAATCGTAGCTTGTAACTTGTAGCTTGAATATCAGTGACGAGTGACGGGCTACGAGTTACGAGTACTGACTGATAACTAGTAGCTTGAGTGTTTTACCCGAACTAAACTTAAATAAAAAATAAATTGAATATTGCATGAAGAAATATAGGTTGTACATCCGACTCATTTTGTTGATGGCTGTTGCCTGTCTGCAAGCGGTAGCTGCCATGAGCGGTGAAAGCCCCTTCATGCCTTGTCGCCAGCGGAACAACAACCACAGCAACCGGCCGATACGACACAAAACCGCAAGCCGCGATACAGTGTGAAGAAGACGGCACCCGAACATAACGAGAACGACTTGAAGGCGGGAACGGCTGACTTGCGCGACCCGGAGAATATTGAGCAGACTACCGAATACGACGAAAAGACTGGACACTATGTGATAGGTACAAAGTTGGGTGACAGCTATCTGAATGCCCCTGTGGTGATGACTCCTGAGGAATATACTACATGGAGCATGCAGCAGTCGATGAATGCCTATTACCGCAACAAGAACTCGGAAGAGTTTGAAAAGGAAGGAAAGGAGAAGTTCGACTTCACGGACATGAAGTTTGATTTAGGGCCTGCAGAGAAAATATTTGGCCCTGGTGGAGTACAGATAAAAACACAGGGAACGGCAGAATTGAAGTTCGGTGGTAAATACAAGAATACCGAGAATCCCAGTTTGCCCGAACGTCAGCGTAAGACCTTCGGCTTTGACTTTGATGAAAAGGTGAACTTGAACATCAACGGTAAGGTGGGTGACAAGATGAACCTGAACATGAACTACAATACCGATGCAACCTTTGACTTTGATACCAAGAAAATCAAATTGGCATACGAAGGCAAAGAGGACGAAATCATCAAGTTGTTGGAGGCAGGTAATGTGAGTATGCCCAGCAACTCGTCGCTTATCCGTGGTGCTACGTCGCTGTTCGGTATACGTGCCGACCTTCAGTTCGGTAAGTTGAAGTTGCAGACGGTAGTCTCTCAAAAGGAATCTTCGTCCAAGTCCGTATCCTCCAAAGGTGGTGCACAATTGACAGAGTTTGAACTGAGTGCCGCCAACTACGACGAGAACCGTCACTTCTTCCTCAGCCACTATTTCCGCGACAATTACGACCGCAACATGGCCTCGCTGCCCAATGTGTTGAGCGGCATCAACATTACCCGTGTGGAAATTTGGGTGACAAACAAGAGCAGCAACTACGACAATCCGCGCAATATCATTGCCTTCACCGACTTGGCCGAGCCGAGCAAAATCTCCAACCCGATGTGGACGGGTACGGGTACAAACAATCCCTACAACAATGCCAATGGCCTTTATCAGGCAATGGTGAACCAATATGGTGATGCACGTGACATCACCCAATCCACGAATGTGTTGGATGGTGTGCCGGGCTTTGAGGGAAGTGTGGATTACGAGAAGATTGAGAATGCCCGCCTGTTGAAGAGTACGGAATACACGCTGAACAGAGCTGTGGGTTATATCTCCTTGAAGCAGACTTTGCAGCCCGATGATGTGTTGGCCATTGCCTACGAATACACGCTGAACGGTACACGCTATCAGGTGGGTGAGTTCTCCTCCGATGTGAGCGACACCCAACAGACCCTGTATGTAAAGTTGTTGAAGAATACCAGCAATCGTCCGGGTATGGGCACTTGGGACTTGATGATGAAGAATGTGTATGCCTTGGGTGCCAGTAGTGTACAGAAAGAAAAGTTCCGTCTCGACATCAAGTATCAGAGCGACACCTCAGGCGTATACCTTAATTATATACCCGAACCCGATTTGAAGGAAACCACCCTCTTGCGTGCCATGAACTTGGACCGCTTGGATGATAACCAACAGAGCCGTCCTAACGGATTCTTCGATTTTGTGGAAGGGTATACAGTGACGGCACAGAATGGCCGTATCTACTTCCCAGTGGCTGAACCCTTCGGCGAACATCTGCGTAAGTTTATCGGAAACGACGAACTGGCCGACAAGTATGTGTTTGACGAACTGTACGATTCGACCAAAACCATAGCCAAGCAGATTGCCGAAAAGGACAAGTTCATCTTTGTGGGACAATACAAGGCTACCTCGGGTAGTGAGATTGACTTGGGTGCGTGGAACATCCCTCAAGGTTCGGTCACCGTAACGGCTGGTGGTGTCACCTTGGTGGAGAACAGCGACTATACGGTGGATTACAGTTCGGGACGTGTCACCATCATCAACCAGAGCATCATTGATGCCGGTACGGCTGTGAATGTAGATTTGGAGAGCAATACCACATGGGGTATGCAGCGCAAGACCATGTTGGGCATGAACTTCATGTACGACTTCTGCAAGGATTTCCAGTTCGGCGGTACCATCATGCACTTGAACGAGAAGCCACAGACCAGTAAAGTGGCTATGGGTAGCGAGCCGTTGAGCAATACCCTGTGGGGTGCCAATATAGCGTGGAAACGAGAGAGCCAATGGCTGACCAACATGATTGACAAACTGCCTTTGCTGGAGGCGACACAACCTTCAAGTATCAACTTGACGGCAGAGTTTGCCCAATTGATAGCAGGCGAAGCCAGTGGGGTGCAGGGCAATGCTTCGTATTTGGACGATTTTGAGAGTACAGAGAATGGTATCGATATCCGCCAGCCCGAAAGCTGGATGATTGCCAGTGCACCTTCCGTGTTGCCTAATGCCACGTTGAGTAATGACATACGCTACGGTATGGATCGTGCTTTGCTCAGTTGGTATTACATCGACCCGCTCTTTACCCGCCGCAGTTCGTCACTTACGCCCAGTCATATCAAAAGTGACTTGGAACAGCTCTCCAACCATTATGTGCGCGAGGTGTATGAACGCGAACTTTATCCGAACAAGGAGGCTGAATACCAGTCGTCGTCCACCTTGAACATCTTGAACTTGGCCTATTATCCCGACGAACGTGGTCCTTACAACCTTGATACAGACTTGACAAGTGAAGGCAAGTTGAACAATCCGGGCAAGCGTTGGGGAGGTATGATGCGTAAACTGGAGACCAGCGACTTTGAGACGGCCAATATTGAATATGTAGAGTTTTGGATGCTCGACCCCTTCATGTACGAAAGTACGGATACCCGCGCTCGTGGAGGAGACTTTTATATCAACTTGGGCGAAATGTCGGAAGATGTGCTGAAGGATGGCAAGAAGTTCTTTGAGAACGGTATGCCTGCTGACGGTACGACCCGTTATACTGAAACGGTGTGGGGACGTGTCCCTACCGACCGTAGCATTGTGTATGCGTTCGACAATACCAGCGGGGCACGCAGTCGTCAGGATGTGGGACTCAATGGTTTGACCAGTAGGGAGGAAGCTGAGTTTCCTACTTATCGTGATTACCTGAGTGCCGTACAAGGTAAGGTGAGTGCTGAGGCTTTTGCCAAATTGCAGGCCGACCCTGCTGGTGACAATTATCACTATAGCCGCGGGTCCGACTATGATGATATGGAGTTGAGTATTCTTGAACGATACAAACTTATCAATAATCCCGAAGGAAACTCCGTCTCTTCGGAAAATTCGCCCGAGAGTTACGACATCTCTTACAAACGTACGCCTGACTTGGAGGACATCAACCAGGATTACACGCTTAACGAGTACGAAAAGTATTATCAGTACCACATCAGTATGCGTCCTGAGGATTTGCAGGTAGGACGTAACTATATTGTTGACAAGCGTGTCAGTAGCGTAAAGTTGCGTAACGGCAAGGTGGAAGATGCCACATGGTACCAGTTCCGTATCCCAGTGGATGAGTATGAGAAGGCCGTTGGGGGAATCAATGGCGTGAACTCCATCCGCTTCATACGTATGTATCTTACCAACTTTGAACAACCCATTGTCCTCCGTTTTGCCACACTTGACCTTATCCGTTCGGAGTGGCGTACGTATGAGCAGGCTTTGTATAATACCCAGACGGCTCCCACCATCAGTGGTTCGGTCAATGTCTCTTCTGTAAACATAGAGGAGAATGGCGACCGTGAGCCTGTAAATTATGTGTTGCCGCCGGGTATCAGCCGTGTGCTTGACCCCAGCCAACCCCAACTCCGTCAGGACAATGAGCAGGCTCTCTGTATCAAGGTGGCCGACCTCAATACAGGTGATGCACGTGCCATTTACAAGAATATCAATATCGACCTGCGCCAATACAACCGTTTGCAGATGTTTACCCATGCCAATGCCATGATAAATGATGTCACCGGTTTGCAGGATGGTGAGGTGTCGGTATTCATCCGTTTGGGTTCCGACTACAAGAATAATTTCTACGAGTACGAAATTCCTCTGAAACTGACGCCCGAAGGTAAGTACGACAAGTATTCAAGCACATCGGCCACGACTGTATGGCCCGAAGAGAATATGCTGAACATTGATTTCAGTGTATTTACCAATTTGAAGAAGGCGCGCAACATTGCCCGTGGTGTGGCCGGTTCGGGTGTCAGCTATACCACCTTATATTATGAGTACGACCCCAACCAGCCCAAGAACAAGGTGAGCGTAATGGGTAATCCTTCGTTGGGTGAGGTAAAGACCATTATGATAGGTGTGCGCAATAATGCCCGTAGCAAGAAATCGGTGGAGGTGTGGGTGAACGAACTCCGCTTGCAGGATCCTGCCATTGACGGTGGTTGGGCCGCACAGGGTAACCTGAATGTGAAACTGTCTGACTTGGGTAGTGTAAACATGACTGGTCATTTGGAGACAGCCGGATTCGGAGGCTTGGAGGAGAAGGTGAGCGATCGCCGCATGGATAATTACTATCAGTACGCGTTCACCACTAACTTTGAGGCAGGACGCTTCTTCCCCGAGAAGGCCAAGGTGAGCATTCCGCTTTACTTCTCGTATACCAAGGAGAAACTCTCTCCTAAGTACAATCCCTTGGATACGGATATGTTGCTTGATGACGCTTTGGAAGCTGCCCTTGATGATCAGGAGCGTGACTCCATTCGTAGTATAGCTGAAACGGTATCAACCTACCGTAATTTCAGTGTCAGCAATGCACGGGTGAACATTACCAGCAAGACACCGATGCCATACGACCCCAGTAATTTCTCGTTTAACTACTCGTACAGCAAAAAGGAAAACAGTGGAGAGACCACTACGTATGAGAACGAGTTGGATTGGAAACTGGGAATGAATTATAGTTATGCTCCCGTGTACAAGCCGATTGAGCCGTTCAAGAATATGAAGAGCAAGTCCAAATGGTTGCAAGTGTTCAAGGACTTTGGCTTGAACTGGTTGCCGCAAAGCGTATCCTTCAATACAGACATCGATCGCCATTACTTTGAATTGCAGGAACGCGACGTGGAGAATCTGGATGTGGCTGTCACGTTGCCCGTATCCTATTCGCAACAATATCTGTGGAACAGAGATTTGGCCATCCGTTGGGATTTGACCAAGGCGTTGAAACTGAACTTCTCTTCGGCTACACATGCCGAGGTGGAGGAACCTTATGGACCGGTAAACAAGGACCTTTATCCTGATGAATACACCGCTTGGAAAGATTCGGTGAAACAAAGTCTTTTCCGTTTGGGTCGTCCGATGGATTATCAACAGACCTTCTCGGCTTCGTATCAGGCTCCTCTGTCCAAGATTCCGGCTTTGGATTGGGTGACGGCTGATGCCAGTTTCAATTCGTCCTACAATTGGAACCGTGGTACGATGCTCGACAATGGGGTGTCGTTGGGTAATACCATTGCCAACCAGCGTTCTATCAATATCAATGGACGATTCAATATGGAGACGCTTTATAATAAAGTGCCGTTCTTGAAGGAAACCAACAAACGTTTTGCTACGGCTCAGAAGGCTGCTCCCAAGAATGTCCGTAGAAACCTGAAACAGCAGGAAACCAAGAAGAAAGAGGCAGATTTGAAAAAGAATACCTATACTCAAGAGATTCAACTGATGCCTGACAGTACCGTTACTGTGGTTCATGCCCGCAAGAACAAACGGTTGAGAGTTTCTGCCAAAACGGCTGATGGTAAAGTTTACCCCATCCGTTACAAGGTGTTGGACGAGAATAAGATTATGATTCGCAACAAGGATTCGGTAAAAATCAAATTGTCTGTGATGCCTGGTCCTAAATTGGAAGAGCAGAATTGGTACAAGACGGCTCAAGTGGTGGCACGTGGAGCCATGTTGGTGCGTAATTTCAGTATCAGTTACCGTAACACCTTTGCCATGTCTGTTCCAGGCTTTATCCCTTCTGTAGGTGATGCTTTAGGGCAGGGAAAGAATGGAGGCATTTTTGCGCCGGGATTGGATTTTGCCTTTGGAATGCAGAACGACAATTATTTGCAGAAGGCTGCCGAGCGTGGTTGGTTGATGCAGAGCGACAGTGTCGCTACCCCGGCAACGACCAATGCCATGGAGGACTTCCAATTCAAAATGACGCTGGAGCCTTTCCGCGAATTCAAGATTGACCTCAATGCCAGCCGAACGATGAACCGTTCGCGTAGCATCCAGTATATGTATGCCGGTATGCCTGAAATCCAAAGTGGTAATTTCAATATGACCGTCATCACCATTGGGTCGGCCTTTGGCGGTGTAGGAAACGCACGCAATGGCTATTCTTCACGTCCATTCAGTCAATTCATCAAGAATCTGGATGTTATTCAACAACGTATAGAGGGACAATATGCCGGTGCCGTATATCCTGTAGGGACTTCGTTGGCCGGTCAACCTTACGATGCCGCCAATGGTGGGGTGGACAAGTATTCGCCTGATGTGATGATTCCTGCTTTCCTGGCTGCTTATACAGGTAAGGATGCCGCAAGTTCGGCTCTCGACATATTCCCTTCGTTACTGAAGATGATGCCCAACTGGAGTGTCAAGTATGCAGGATTGGGTAAACTTCCCTGGTTCAGCGAACACTTCAAGAGTGTCACCCTCAGCCATGCGTATAAGAGTGTTTATTCTGTAGGTTCGTTCAATACCTACCAGAGTTTCTGTTCTTTCATGGGCGACCGCGGGTTCATAGAGAATACACAGACGGGCAATCCTGTTCCCAGCAGTATGTACGATGTGAGTACCGTCAGCATCAACGAGTCCTTCTCTCCGTTGGTGGGTATTGATGTCACTTTGCAGAACAGCCTTTCGGTGAAGATGGAGCTGAAGAAGACTCGTGTGCTTAACCTCAGTATGGCGGCGAATCAGATTGTAGAGACCTCGTCGGATGATTTTGTCGTGGGACTTGGCTATAAGATTGTCAATTTTAAAATGTTCGGTGGCGGAGGTGGCGGACGCAAACGCTCTTCTTCGAATAGCAGCACCACGTCCAACAACCGTACCCGTCGCGGTGTGAGCAACGATTTGAACTTGCGTGCAGACATTTCATGGCGTCAGCAGAGCGCGCTATGTCGCGACATTCAGTCGGTGACAACTCAAGCTACCAGTGGTAACAAAGCGTTGAAACTATCTCTGTCTGCTGATTATACGGTTAGTCGTCGCTTGACATTAAACGCTTATTACGACATGCAGCGCAACGAACCATTGGTGTCAGCTTCTGCTTATCCCGTTACGACTACCGATTTCGGCGTGAGCATGAAGTTCTCGTTGACAAGATAAATGTAAATAACAAACTGTAATTATGCAAAAAGGAGATAAAGTGCGCTTCCTCAGCGAAAAGGGAGGAGGCATTGTTGCCGGATTCCAAGGCAAGGACATTGTGTTGGTGGAGGACGAAGACGGCTTTCAGATTCCCATGCCCATTCGGGAATGTGTAGTGATTGATACTGACGATTACAACATCGCCAAAGTGAATACGATGGGGAGAAAAACTCATTCAGTTGACAAGGGACAAGTTGACAAGCTGACAAGGGAGCCTTATAGTGCCGCAACCTCTCCGTCAACTCGTCAGACGGTTTTCCCGTCGCCCGAAATCAAGGGGAACGACATACTCAACGTCAAATTGGCCTACGTACCACAGGACATCAAGGCGGTGACAACCACCCTGTTCGATGCCTATTTGGTGAACGACAGCAACTATTTCCTCTATTACACCTATTTGGTTGCCGAGGGAAAGAGTTGGACGGTGCGTGCCCATGGCTTGATGGAACCGAACACGAAGATGTATTTGGAGGAGTTCGGCAAGGAGTTCCTGAACAATATGGAGCGTGTGGCTGTGCAATTGATACCCTTCAAGGAGGATAAAGGCTTTTTGATGAAACCCGCAGTCAGCGTAGAGTTGCGCATCGACACCGTGAAGTTCTACAAACTCCACACCTTCCGCGACAGCGATTTCTTTGAAGAACCTGCCCTGCTTTACGATGTGGTGAAGGACGATGCTCCTGTGCACCAAGTGTTCGTGGATGCCGTGCAACTGCAGGACGCCTTGTTGGGGAAGAATAAAGTTGACAAGGAACAAGTTGACAAGTTGTCAAGGAGAAACGGTTCTCCAACCCAACTGGTCAACTCATCAACTAAAATCATTGAAATCGACCTCCATATCCACGAACTGCTCGACAATACCAATGGTATGACCAATGGCGAGATGCTGGAGTATCAGTTGGGAGTCTTCCGCAAGACGATGGACGAAAACCGCTCCCGTCGTGGACAGAAGATTGTCTTTATCCATGGCAAGGGTGAGGGGGTGCTCCGTCGTGCCATCGAAACGGAGTTGAAGAGTAAGTACAAAGGATGTTGCACCTTCCAGGATGCATCTTTCCGTGAATACGGGTTCGGTGCCACTATGGTGACGATACGATGAAGTGAAACTATTCAGCGAAACAAATTATTTAGAACACAGAGGCACAGAAACACAGAGTTTTTCCCTTTTTCAGTGACAAATATATCTTCTCTGTGTCTTTGTGTCTCTGCTTTCTAAATAATAAATTGAGCGTTTGTATTATCGCTGAATAGTTACCGATGAAGTGAAACTTGTTAGAAACCATAAAAAATGAAATTATGAAAACAAAAACAATGAACCAAATGAACACGTCCTGCTGGCGCACGACGAAGGCCCGACTCTTTGGAGCGAGGGTATTCTTCTTACTTTTCTTGATGGCCATGCCGTTGATGGCTTTCGCTCAGAAACCCGACAAGAACTTCCATATTTTCCTCTGCTTCGGGCAGTCGAACATGGAGGCAGGAGCACGTCCTGCCGAGCAGGACAAGGACTTTAACGACCCACGTTTTCAGTTTCTTGCTGCTGTTGACATGCCCCGGATGCAACGCGAGAAGGGCAAGTGGTATACGGCTGTTCCGCCTATCTGCCGCGAAGGCAACAACATGGGACCCGTTGACTTCTTTGGACGCAAGATGATTGAGAGCATCGACGAGAAGTATCGCATCGGTGTCATCAACGTATCCGTGGCAGGTGCCAAGATTGAGCTTTGGGATAAGGACGATTACAAGGAATATATCGACAATGAGCGCGATTGGATGAAGGGCATCGTCAACAACTATGACGGCAATCCTTACCAACGTTTGGTGGATATGGCCCGTATTGCGATGAAGGATGGTGTCATCAAGGGAATACTCATCCATCAGGGCGAATCGAACTCGGACGACCCCAAGTGGCCCGAACGTGTGAAGAAGATTTACGACGACTTGTGCAAGGATTTGAACCTCAAGAAAAAGGATGTTCCCCTCTTGGCCGGTGAGTTGAAGCATCAGGAGCAGGGAGGCGTGTGCTGGCGATTCAATGTAGACATATTGCCCAACTTGCCAAAGGTGTTGCCCAACTCTTACATCATCTCGGCCAAGGACTGCGAAAGCACGGGCGACCAGTTCCATTTCAGCACCGAGGGTATGCGCACCCTTGGCTACCGCTAT
>JAFWYQ010000120.1 GCA_017517605.1 Bacteroidaceae bacterium | reverse complement strand
ATATAAGGTATAGTAACTACATATATAAGTTTACCGCTCTGCCCAATTCTCGCGATCGAGATTGCGATAACCAATGGCTTCGGCAATATGCATGGATTGTACAGTGGGGGAAGCATCCATATCGGCAATGGTACGCGCCACCTTCAATATACGGTCGTAGGCACGGGCTGAGAGATTGAGACGCTCCATGGCACTACGCAACAACTGAAGCCCATTTTCATCGGGAGTCGCATATTCAGCAAGCATCTTTGGAGTCATTTGAGCGTTGCAATGTATGCCTGGCACATTAGCAAAACGCTGTTCCTGTATCTTGCGTGCGGCTATCACTCGTTGACGGATGACTTCGCTGGGTTCACCAGGACGGGCATCGGACAATTTCTCAAAGGGCACGGGTACGATTTCCACCTGTATGTCGATGCGGTCGAGCAATGGCCCAGAGATGCGGTTCAGATACTTCTGTACCTGTCCGGGATTGCATACGCAGGCCTTGGTGGGATGATTGTAATATCCACACGGGCAGGGATTCATGCTGGCAATGAGCATGAACGAAGCAGGATATTCCACGGTGTATTTGGCGCGCGAGATGCTGATGGTGCGGTCCTCCAAGGGTTGGCGGAGCATCTCCAACACAGAACGATTGAATTCGGGTAACTCATCTGCAAACAGCACGCCGTTATGGGCCAAACTGATTTCGCCAGGCTGAGGGTTGGTGCCGCCACCTACCAACGCTACGGACGAAATGGTGTGGTGAGGACTACGGAAAGGGCGACGCGCAATCAGGGATGTATCCTTTCCCAACTTGCCAGCTACGGAATGTATCTGCGTGGTCTCCAGACTTTCGGCCAATGAGAGAGGGGGCAAAATAGAGGGCAACCGCTTGGCCATCATGGACTTTCCACTACCCGGAGGGCCTATCATGATGAGGTTGTGACCACCGGCAGCAGCCACTTCAAGGGCACGCTTCACACTCTCCTGCCCTTTGACCTCGGCAAAATCGTATTCAAAATCGTTCTGTTGGGCATAAAACTCCTCACGGGTATTCACCTCGGTGGGTTCCAATGAGCTCTCGCCGTTCATGAATTCGATAACCTCTTTCAGATTGCTCACGCCATAGACTTTCAGGCGATTGACCACGGCGGCCTCACGGACATTCTCTTGAGGGACAATCAATCCCTCAAACCCTTGCTCGCGGGCACGGATGGCAATGGGCAAAGCGCCTTTCACAGGTTGCAGAGTGCCATCCAAGCCCAACTCGCCTATCATCATGTACCGCCCCAGTTTGTCTGACGAGACTGTACCATTAGCAGCCATGATACCGATTGCCAAGGGGAGGTCGTAAGCAGAACCCTCCTTGCGGATATCGGCCGGAGCCATGTTGATGATGATTTGGGCTACAGGAAACTTATACCCATTCACCTGTAAGGCTGAAAGGATACGCTCGTGGCTCTCCTTGACAGCGTTGTCGGGCAGCCCGACCAAAAAGAACTTGACTCCCCGAGTGAGGTTAACTTCAATGGTGACGGTAGTCGCCTCGATGCCTTGAACGGCAGCACTGAATACTTTTACAAGCATAGGTAAGGTGTAGTATATGATGGATGGAATAAGGGGCTCTTCTATTTTCGGTTTTTCCGCTTACGCTCCGCTTCTTGCCTTTTCTTCTGTTGCTCTTCCCAACTGGTAAGCTGCTTGTCCAAAAGGTTTTCAAGCGGTTTTCCCCACATATCTGTGGCTATGACTTTATCGGATGTATTGATAAGATAAATGGCAGGAATATCTTGTGCTCCGGCCTTCTTGACCAATTCGTTGTTCCATCCCTTGAAATTACAGAGATGGATACCGTCCCACCCGTGTTCGCGGATAGCGGACAGCCATGCTTCGCGATTGTTGTCGAGAGAGAGATTGACAAACTTGACCGGCCGCTTGGTGAATTTCTTGACAGTGGATTGCAAAGAGTCTTGCATCACAATGCTCTCGGGATGCCACGATGCCCACAGAGAGAGCACAACGAAATGGTCATTATAGTCGTTGGTTTTGACCACATTACCCGTCGTATCGGGCAAAGCAACCATCTCCAGGCGTTTGTCCTGCTTCGGGAGGTTGTTCAGTTGGTTTTGCAGACGGCTGATGTAGTGATTGTCGTGCAAATTGCCACTGAGTTGTTTGATCATGACCTCAATCAAATCCTTATTCGGGTAAGGCACTTGTACAAAATACTTCTGAATCAAATAGATGCTGACGATAGATTGGGGATGCTTTACAATAAAGCTATCGGCCTGCTGACGCACGTCCACATAGTTGTCCAAGTGGCTGATACTGTCCTTGAAGGCATTATACTCTTCCTGTGCCTTTCCGCCGGTAATACGCAATTTGTGAAGTTGGGCGGTGTCACCCTCAACAACCATATTCACCCCTTTATCGGCGAAAATAGGAAATTCCATATTCTCTTTGCTCAAAAGCATATACATCGGTGTAATGGTATCCATAGGCAATGTGCAACTGAATTTACCATCCTCAACGGGTACTTCTATGATGCTGTCAGGAACAGAAAACAGGCCGTATAACAAGATGGTTGTGTCCTCCAAACCATTGATTTGACCTTTCAAACTGAACACATTTCCCTCCTTATGACAGCTGCAAACAGTCAATACCAAGCCTACACAAAATGACAGGAAGATTCTATTCATATAATATATATAATAAGGTATAAGGCGGAGACTCTGAATCATCATTATTCCTCGTCCCACAGATTATCAACAATAGTGAGCCTTTAATTTTGCTGCCATTTTTTTGGCAACCAGACAAATTATAAAACCCACCATAAGAAAAAAGAGTTAAAGGTTAGCCACATGGATTTGCGTCTCGCATGAGCCTCTAACCTTTAACTCTTTTATGGGTTAATCAGTATTTCTTACTTCAGAGCGTTCAAGAAGTCTGTATTAGTCACAAACTTAGCGAACTCAGCATCCTTCAAAGCCTTCTCTGCAAGAGAGCTGTCCTTCTTAACGGCTGCAGCCAAGTTAGAAACTACCATTGAAGCGTTGTTTGTGCGAGCACCTACGATAGCCTTCAAATAGCTTGTGTAAGCATCGGGGTTAGTAACAGCATTCAAAGTGTTCTTAGCCTTGTTGTAGTCCTTAGCCATGATTTGAGCCAAAGCAGCGCTGTTAGTCTTGGCATCAGCGAAAGAGCTAACGGCACGGTCGTACTGACCCTGAGCGATGAAGAGGTTACCCATAGCCTCGTTCAACTTGCTGGCACCAGTACTCTTAGCCAAATAAGTCTCAGCCTTATCTGTATCGCCATTGATCAAAGCAACCAAGCCCAAGTTGTTATTAACTTCAGCAGCTGAAGAGTTCAACTGAGCAGACTTCTGCAAGTATGAAGTAGCCTTAGCAATATCGCCATTCTTGTAAGCGATGTCAGCCAAGTTGTTGAATGTACGGTAATCGTTAGGATAGAGAGAAGTAGTCTTTTCATAAACAGCCTTCTTGTCAGCCTCGCTCTTAACCAAAGTAGCAGCATACAACATTTCTTCTACACTCAAATCCTTGGGAGAAGTAGAATAGGTGTTCAAGATTTCGTCATCGCTACGACCGATAACTTCGTAGTTCAAAGTCAAACGTGCACGACGCAACTGGGGAAGGATTTCGTCTGCCAAAGTAGCATATACAGAAGAAAGGTTTTTGATTTCAGCCTCACGCTTTTCGGGATCGTTGTACATTGACAATACGCGCAAGATAACTTCCTTGTCCTGAATGTTGCTCTTCTCAACCAAAGTCTTGAAGCCATCCCAGTCCTCAGCAGTGTACTTGGTGTCAACATTGCCTTCCAACTTCTGCTTTTTCATCTGCTTCTGGATGTACTTGGCAGCGTTGCTTTCGCGGTTACCAGCCAACTTCTCGTTCAAGCCGAGTTCACCATCAGGAGAAGCATAAGCAGTAACTTCCACGTTAGTGAGAGCCAAATTCTTGGTATCAGCAACGATGTTGCCCATCTGCTCGTTCAATGCATTCATCTCATCAGTCTTCAACTGATTGGCACGAACATTAGCCTGCTGGATAAGGAACATGATGTTAGCTTCCTTAGCCTGCTTAATAATACGTTGGAACTTGTCAGTGCTCTGTGAAGGAGTAGAAGCAGCTACAGTGTACTTCGCATTCTGAGCAGTTGAAAGGATTTCACCTGTTGCCAACACACCATCAGCAATCTTTACTTCAGGAACCTTAACTTCCTTCTTACCTACCTTGGCAGTGAACTGCAAATAGAGTTCGCTCTTTGCCATCTCAGGAACGTAGTCGAAAGTTGTCTTCATAGTGTAAGAACCACCAGCCTTGTAAGCAATTGTCTGGTCGTTACCCTCAACCTTCTCGCCTTGGAAAGTAGCAGGAGTACCTACAGCCTGGCCACCATCCCATTTCAAAACGGGAGTAACAGTTACAACTGCCTTCTTGTTGAAGAACTTTTCGGGGAACTTGCCGTTGATGGTTACAGGAACTTTACCACCTACAGCTTCCAATACCTGAGGATTTGTTGTGAAGTAGTCAGCTGACAATTCACCCAACTTGCCGCCGCATGATGTCAACACGGCAACCATCGCCACCAAAAGGGGCATGTACAGTTTTTTAATCATTTTTAATAAATTATTAATATTAATAGTTTGTCTTTTATTCACTCTAATGTTCGCTCCCATCTCTAAAGTAAAGATACATACTTTTACAGATTGCGTACAAAGGTAAAAAAATAGGTTTGCTATAAGATATTCTTATGGCAATAATTAATATTTTTTAATCTTTAAACCTGCAAAATTGGATTTTATCATTACCTTTGCACGCATTTTGTATCGAAAATAGGATAAAATGAACAAATTATTGATACCGAAAGATAAAGACCCAATGGGGCAGGCAATAGCCGATTTCCATCAAAAAGGGGGCGCGAAATTGTTAAGAGTTTTCTCTTCCCAGTTTGAAGAAGACGAGATACCTGTCAAACAGCTTTTTCGTGGCGAATCCCAAATGCCAGCCATTGAACGGAAAGCGTTGGAAATGGCCCAAGGCCGTATTTTGGATGTCGGTGCAGGAAGCGGTTGCCACTCATTGGCATTGCAACAGAGCGGTAAGGAGGTGCTGGCCATTGACATCTCCTCGTTGTCAGTAGATACAATGCTAAGCCGGGGTGTTCGTCAAGCACGGCAAGTAAATCTGTTCGACAATAGTTTTTGCGAAACATTTGACACGGTACTGATGCTTATGAATGGTTCGGGCATAGTCGGACGTTTGGAGAATCTCCCCCAGTTTTTCCGCCGCATGAAGCAGATATTGCGCCCGGGAGGATGCATTTTAATGGATTCCAGCGATTTGCGTTATCTGTTCGAAGAAGAAGACGGAAGTTTTGCCATCGACCTTGCTGCCAGCTATTATGGTGAAGTGGATTTTCAGATGCAATATGGAAAAATTAAAGGAGAACCTTTCGATTGGCTTTATATCGACTTTCAGACCCTTTCCTATTATGCTGCAGAGAATGGTTTCGTAGCCGAACTTGTGATGGAAGGAGAGCATTACGATTATTTGGCCCGACTACAATTAAAGGGGGATAATAGTTGACAAGTTAACAAGAAGATAGTGCCGCATGGCCTTGTCAACTTGCATCTTGTTAACTTGTCAACTAAATTCTTATCTCCCTTTAAATGAACTTTTTGCTCAAATATTTCACAGGGTACCATACAGACAAACAACCTATTGTCAGTACTGTCACGAAAATCAATGCTACATCGCCTATCTGCACACTCACGGGATAGGCATCTACAATAAAGCCTCCTTGCGAGCCGAGCGAAATCAGCCCAAAATGTTCTTGCAGAAGGCAAAGTGCTATTCCTAATATAATACCAATAAAGGCCCCAATCAACGAGATAAGGCAACCTTCGATAAAAAATATGCGGACAATCAATGAATTGTCGGCCCCTAAATTGCGAAGGGTCTTTACATCTTCTTTTTTGTCGATTATCAACATCGAAAGTGAGCCTATGATGTTGAAACAGGCAACCAACAATATAAAGGAAAGGAAGAGATATGAAATCAGTTTTTCAATCTCCATGATACGGAACACATCAGCCTGCTGTTCGTAGCGATTCTGTACACGATAATCCGTGCCCAACAGTTCTTGTATTTCCCTTTGCACCTGTTCTGTGCCTGCTCCCTCCTTCAATTTTAATTCCAGTGAGGTAATTTCCGTGTTGCAATCAAACAATCGACGGGCAAAGTCCAATGAAGTAAGTACATAAGTCCCATCATATTTATCTTGATTCACAGCAAACACTACACCAGGAGAGAATAAATAATCCTTCCTAAAACTATTGGTTGGATTGGCCATATTGACAGCTTGCCCACGTTTGGGCGCATACACCTCTATCGGGTCGATGGGGCGTAATCCCGTACCAAGTGTAGAGGTCAACTGCATTCCGAAGATGCCATAATCTACAATTTCATCATACAACATGAAATTTCCGTAGCCATACAGGATACTGTCGATTTGGGTCAACTGCTGAAAATTGTCTTCCACCCCCTTGATAGTGACAACAGCCTGTCTTCCCTTATATTGTACCATGGCATTCTCTTCAATGCTCAGAGTCGAGACCTCCACTTCTGGAATATTCCGAACCTGTAGTATTAATGAATCCTGACTGTCAAAACGTTTTCCTTGTGCAGCAGTAATTTTCAGTTCAGGATCAAAAGCTGTAAACAATCCTGCAACCAATTCTTGAAACCCATTGAAGACCGAAAGGGTACACACCAAGGCTAGCGTAGCAAAAGCCACGCCACAGGCCGATATTCCTGAAATGATATTTATCGCATTGTGCGATTTTTTCGAAAACAGGTATCGCTTGGCAATGTATAATGACAGATTCATTGTGCTATTACATCCCCCCAAACACAGGATAATGGCTGACTTACTTCAGCAAGCGGTCAATATTTTCGATATAATCCAACGAATCATCCACAAAGAATTTCAATTCGGGGATAATGCGCAATTGATGACGTACGCGATTACCCAATTCGTAGCGGATGGACTTCATGTTATTGTTGATGTTCTTCACAATCTCCTCGCTACGTTCCGAAGGGAAAATGCTCAAGTAAGCGCGTGCCACACTCATGTCGGGGCTGATACGCACCACACTTACACTGACCAACACTCCGTTCATTGCCTTTGTCTGTAGCAGAAATATATCGCTCAATTCCTTTTGGATGAGGCGTGCAATCTTGTTTTGTCTGGTTGTTTCCATTATTCTTCTTTTTTTAGTTTTTTTATAGTGTTTATAGTGCCTATAGTATCTATAGTTTCTATAAATAAATATATGTGTTATAGGGGCTATAATCCTTTTTTTCTTATTATTGTCAATCCATCTCTCAGGGGCAGTATCACCTTTTCCACCCGCTGGTCCTGTGCAACTAAATCGTTGAAGGCCTTGATTCCCAATGTCTGACGATCAGTATAGTGAGTCTCGCTCTCCAACACATGACCATCCCACAACGTATTGTCGGCAATGATATATCCGCCAGGGGTCAAACAGTCCATCACCATGTTGTAATAGTCAATGTACCGCCGCTTGTCGCCATCCACAAAGGCCAGGTCAAAATGGATGTCCATTTGGGGGACCAATTCCAAGGCATCACCTATATGAAAGGTTATCTTGTCTGCCCAAGGCGACCCCTCCAGCCACGGACGGGTGAAGTCCTCCTGCTCGTCGTTGATTTCAAAAGTGTGCAGCATGGCTCCCTCGGGCAACCCTTCAGCCAGACACAGGGCAGAATAGCCACTGTAGGTACCTATCTCCAACACGTTCCGAGGACGTATCATCTCCACAAACATCTTCAGCATCCGACCTTGCAGATGCCCCGATGCCATGCGGGGGCGCAACAATTTCACATGCGTAGCCCGATAGAGCGCCTTCAAATACTCATTTTCAGGGTCAATATGTTCCAGTATGTATTCGTCGAGGGTCATTTCCTACTTTACTTTTAAAGCCTCAACCGCCAGACGATACGAATCCATGCCAAAGCCGCAGATGACTCCTGCACAAGCACACGAAATCATCGACTTGTGACGGAATTCCTCCCGCTTGTGTACATTAGAGATGTGCACTTCAATGACAGGTGTCTTCACTGCCCGTATAGCATCCTGCAGAGCAACGGAGGTGTGTGTGTAGGCACCGGCATTCAAGATGATACCATCGTAGTCGAAGCCCACCTCGTGAATCTTGTCAATCAAGTATCCTTCCACATTGCTTTGGTAGTAATCCAACTGAATGTCGGGGTATTGACCACGCAACTCCTTCAAATAATCCTCGAACGATGTGGAGCCATACACACCCGGTTCACGTCTCCCCAGCAAGTTCAAGTTTGGGCCGTTGATAATTTGAATTTTCATTTTTTACCTCTTATATTTTGTTCTCCAAACAAGTTAGCTTATCTTTGCTCCTGCAAAAGTAGATAAAAAAATGGAAACAGGCAAAAAGAATCCCATCATTGAGCGATACAAACAATATCTTCGGTTGGAAAAGTCCCTTTCAGCCCACACATTGGATGCTTATTGCAAGGATTTGGACAAGTTGAGGAAATACGTTAAAGAAGAAAAGAAAGAGTTGTTAGACGTGACCGCCAACGACCTCCATCATTTTATCTCCATCCTTCACGATTTGGGCATACATCCCCGTTCGCAGGCTCGTATCCTTTCGGGCATACGCTCGTTTTATCGTTTTCTGATTCTGGAGGATTACATTCAGGTTGACCCTACCGAACTGATTGAAAATCCACGCATAGGAAAGCACCTGCCCGACATCCTGACGGTGCAGGAAATTGATGCCATCATCAACTCCATCGACCTCAGCAAAACCGAGGGGCAACGCGACCGGGCCATTCTGGAGGTGCTTTACAGCTGTGGCCTGCGTGTCAGCGAACTGTGCAACCTTTGTCTGAGCGACCTCTATCTGCCCGAAGGTTTTATCCGTGTAAAGGGCAAGGGCAACAAACAACGCCTGGTACCCATCTCGCAACGTGCCATCCACGAATTGCAGTGTTACTTTGAGCAACGTGCCTCCATCATCCCCAAGCATAACCACGAAGACTACGTGTTCCTCAGTTTCCGACGGGGCACCAAACTCTCCCGCATCATGGTGTTCCACATTGTCAAAGTGCAGGTCGAGGCCGCCGGCATCAGCAAGGTGGTCAGTCCCCACACCTTCCGTCACTCCTTTGCTACCCACCTGCTCGAAGGTGGAGCCAACCTACGGGTTATCCAAGCCATGTTGGGACACGAAAGTATCACCACCACCGAAATCTACAGCCACGTCGAAAATCACCGTTTGCGACAAGAAATCATCGAATGTCATCCGCGCAATATCAAGTACAAGCGGGAGCATTCTTGAACAGCAGGACAATATCATATAAATACCAATCGTACCCCGATAAGAATGCCATTCTTTCATGGAGAAGATTACTATTCTTCCTACAAGAACAAAGATGCGGATGTTGGAGACTCAACATCCGCATCTTTCGTGCGCAACATACGGTTCTTTCAACCGCATTGTATAATAACGTGAAATCAAATCACTTCTTCTTCGGTGTCCTGCGTGCCCATCCTTCTTCGTTGAAATCGGGTTCTTCGCCACGCAAGGGGCGGTCATCGTGTTGGAAGAATTGTTTCCAGTCATCCTTCTTCTTGGGTCCTCGGGGAGCGGTATATCCGCGCTCCTCGCGTGAAGGTTTGCGGCTTTGAGTCTCCTGTTGCTTTTTCTTCGACTTCTTCTGGAACTTTTCGAAGGGGTCTTCGTCCGTCATCGTTTGTGGAACATAGCCTCTTGATTGTGTGCTTCTACGGCCACTGTTCTTAGAACTTTCGACCATCGGCTTACGTCCACCCCTTTTTCCGCTATTTCCCTTGGGAGCGTCACCTTCATCGGCTATCTCTACCACCACTTTGCGCCCGGCTACCTTCACGCCTCGGTTCAAGGCTTTCACCACACGGGCGGCATCTTCTTCGGCTACGTCGAAGAACGAGAAGTTCTTCATCAAGTCGATACGTCCTATCTGAGGCTTACCCTGTACATTGCGGTTCACCAGGTCGATGATTTGAGCAGCAAAGAAGTTGTCCATCTTTCCCAAGTTGAGGAACAGGCGAGTATAACCCTCCTCAGCCTTCCTACTACCTTTGCCAGCTTGTCGGCGAGTACCCTTTTCGCCCTGTCCGGCGGACTCCTTACGCGAACGTTCGACAGGCACTTCTATTTCGGGCATCTTGCTGTAGTAGTCGATAAAACGGCTCATCTCGCGACTCACAATACGCTTGATGAGATCCTCCTTCTCCAACCATTCCAACTTGCGCAACACCTCGTGCATGAAGGGGGCAATCATCTCTTCATTCACCTGCACACGCTCTATGTCGTCTATACCTTTATAGAGTTGCTTTTCGCAAATCTGCTGGCCGGTGGGGATTTCGCCCTTTTGGAACTGTTTTCCGATGATACGCTCAATGTCACGCATCTTGCCCCGTTCGCGCACATGGATAATGGCAATGCTTGTTCCCGTCTTTCCGGCACGTCCTGTTCGTCCGCTACGGTGGGTATAGCTCTCGGTGTCGTCGGGCAATCCGTAATTGATGACATGTGTCAGGTCGTCCACATCCAAACCACGGGCAGCCACGTCCGTAGCTACTAGCAATTGTATGCGACGCTGGCGGAATTTCTGCATCGTCAAGTCGCGCTGTTGTTGCGACAATTCGCCATGCAGAGCATCGGCATTGTAACCGTCCTGTATCAGTTTGTCGGCAATCTCCTGTGTTTCCATACGGGTGCGACAGAAGATGATTGCATATATCTTGGGGTTGTAATCGGCAATACGCTTCAGAGCCAAATACTTGTCCTTGGCATGTACGAGGTAATAGACGTGGTTGACATTCTTGCTTCCCTCGTTCTTGGTTCCGATGACAATCTCTTTGGCATTATGCAAATAATTTTGGCTTATGCGGGCAATCTCCTTGCTCATGGTAGCCGAAAAGAGCAAGGTATTGCGTTCCTCGGGCACTCCGGCCAAGATGGCATTGATGCTGTCGGTGAATCCCATGTTCAGCATCTCATCGGCCTCGTCCATCACCACATTCTCGATGGCCGACAAAGAGACCACTCCACGCTCCATCAAGTCGATAAGTCGGCCGGGCGTGGCCACAATGATATGCACTCCACGACGGAGCGAACGTATCTGGCTTTCAATGGACGAGCCTCCATACACGGGCAGCACGTGCAAATGGTCGATATACTTTGAATAATCGTTCAAGTCGCCCGCAATCTGCAAGCACAATTCACGCGTAGGACACAGGATAAGCGCCTGAGGCTCCACACGCTCCACCTCTATCTTTTGTAGCAATGGCAAACCAAAAGCAGCCGTCTTACCGGTACCTGTCTGTGCCAATGCCACTACGTCGTTTCTGTTGCCCAACAGGTAGGGGATTACCTCCTCCTGCACCGGCATGGGGCTTTCGTAGCCCAACTCTTCAATGGCGCGGCGGATAGGTTCGCACACGCCAAGTTCTTCAAATGTTTTCAATATAGTTTTGTTATTAAATTATTTCTCAAAATCAACTCTCAGGAGTTAAAGGAGTTATCGCTTCGCTAGGAGTTAAAGCCAAATGTACCGCACACATAATTGCTAAACTATCGGCTCTAACTCCTAGGCCCAAAGAGCCGATAACTCCTTTAATCCTATAACTCCTTTGCTAGTTTCTATTTGCGACTTGAGGGCTTATGCCCGAACTAAAGTTGAGTTATTTATTACCTTCCACCTCTTCCCAACGGAATACGGCTCCATTCTTGCGGGCAGGGTCGGCTCCCTTGAAGTCGCAACTATAAGGATTTCCGTTCAACGGGTCTTTGCCCACATAGAGGTGCTTACTCATGGAGAGCAGCATACAATGCCCCCGCAACATATCTTGCCACATAAAGCGCTCGGCCTTACTTTCATCCTTGGTCAAGCGAACGTCGGATATCAATCCTTGTCCGGCAATGAATACGTAGCGACCATCCACATTTTGCAACACCACTTGTCCCTGTCCCTTGTCGATGATGCGGAATTGGGTGTCAGCCCCTTTGTCACCAGGTCGGGTATCATACAGATGTCCGTGCTTGGTTGCCACCATGGGGCGGTCAGTAGCCAGATTCACCAAACGTACCGTCTTGCCGAAGGGGATATTACCACTACGGTCGGCCTCGTGTTCCTCCACCATAAAGTTATCGAACTGGGCATAGCCACCGTTGCGTCCCTTGGTGTTGAAGGCAAAGAGCGACATGCGTGAGCCTTGGAAAGTGATGAGTTGATAACCCAAAAGAATATCGTTGCCCAAAGTCTGGAAGTCAACACCATTGAGCGAGTAGGCATAGTGGCCACGGTCGTTGTCGAAGTCACCCTCGAAACGGAGCCAGATACGCCCATCCTTCAAGTTTACAGATGTATCAATGGTATCGTTCTTGTGTTGGTCAAACCAACGAAGGGTCGTTGTCTTTCCCTCTTTCACAATTCCTGCCCACGAACAGGGGATGTTGATGTTGCCCAATCCGGCCACGTCGCCATCCTTCAAATTAGAGACATTCAATTCTACAGTAGTCGTGCTTGTGGGACCGATGACACGTTGGGTCAACGTATTACGTGCCCACAACAATTGCGAAGCCGGCATAGTTTTTAAGCGAAGAGCACCATTCTTCAGGCTCCACATCTTGTCATCGGGGTTGTGATTCCATTGCCAGATGCGCCCTAATGTGCGGCCATCGAAGTTTTCGCTACGTTCATAGGGACCATGCGGCTCCACTTGTGCACCTGTTTCGGGTTTCAACCATGTGCGTGGCGAACGTCCCGGGTTGCTTTCAAATCCAAAGTATGGCCAACCGTCAATCCAGGTGATGGGGCTCAAGCCTACCGTACGGCCTATGCTATGGAAGTCCAGCATCGACACTCCCCACCATTCACCGTTGGGCAATTGCACCATGCCTCCTTGATGGATGTTGGTACAAGCTACGGAGTTTTCATCGGATGGAGTAATCCGTATGGGATCGCCATCGTTGGGGACACGGCCATCAAACTGGCTCATGTGCCCAGGATGGTAGCCGTATGTCTCGCTGGCACTGATGACACACACTTCGTAAGGGCCGTAGATGTGTTTGGCATGTGCACAAGTCATCTTGCCATTGGGCGAATAGTCGGCACTCAGGATGTAGTACATGCCGTCAATCTTATATATATGGTGTCCCTCGCCCACTACATTGCCCTCTTCAATGATGACACGCTCAGTGCCTTCTACAGGACCGCTCATATCGGGCTTCAGTTCGGTACACATCACATTGCCATATCCGTGGATGGCATAAATCTTTCCATCGTCGTCAAACAATACACCTAAGTCGTAGATGCGTCCTTCCATGTTGTGGTGTTTCCATGGGCCGCGTATATCCTTGCTGGTGAAACACTGAAGCCCCTTACCATTTATATTGGAAAAGAGGTAGAATGTATCGTTGTGGTAACGGATACAGGGTGCCCAAATGCCTTGGCCATAGATTTCCTTGCCCTCTTTCAAACTGAAGGCAGGGTCGTCAAAGGTGTATCGGTCGAAGCAGTAGCTTACATTATCCCAATTGACCAAATCCTTGGAGTGCAGGATAACAAGCCCCGGCACGGTGTGCATGGTAGTGCCTGCCAAGTAGTAATCATCACCCACGCGGATAATGTCGGGGTCAGAAAATTCGTCGTAAAACAAAGGGTTGGTAAACGTGCCGTTTCCGTTATCGGCCGTCCATGTTTTCGATTGTGCCCATGCCGAAGTGGTAGTTGCCAATGCAAGCACGGTGGTCAAGAGGATGTTTTTAAGTTTCATGAATTTATTATTTATTTCTTTAGGGTCTATAGTGTCTATAGTTCCTATAGTATCTATAGTTTCTATAGTATCTCTAATTTCTATATTATTCGTCTGCGGCAAACCGCTCCAAGGTGTCTACAATGCGATGCTCGTCGTCGGTGAGGGTGAGCAGCAGATTCTTGTATTTCCCCTTTTTCATCAAATGTTCCAATAGGGGATAGATGGGCATTTCGTCCGTCCAATAATCGACTCCCAAAAATATCATAGGGCTGGCATAACCGAAGCTGAGATAGTGATTCTGCACGGCTTCTTGGAAAATTTCCTGCAACGTGCCTGCACTGCCAGGTGAATAGATAAGTCCACCTTTAGCAATCGTGAGCAAACCGTCTTCGCGCAAGGCATTTTCAAAATACTTGGCTATATGGGTGGCAAAGGGGGTAGCCGGCTCGTGGCCATACAACCAGGTGGGTACTCCCAAACTTACATAGTGGGCTTGTGGAAAACGCTGACGGACTTGAAAGGCCGTGTCCAACCACTCCCGATCGTTGAACGAGGGGGCCTTCTCCAACACCTTCAATGCTTCATCCAGTTCCTCTTTGGTACGACCTGCCATCCAAGCTCCCAAATGAGTGGCTTCCATGGCACCTGGCCCTCCGCCACTGATAAGCAGGAAGTCCATCTCGGTAAGCCGTTTGCTGATACGCACAATCTGACGATAAGCCTCATCGGTACGCAATAATCCATGGCCACCCATGATGCCTACGATACGGCGCTCGTCGTAAGAGGCCAACATGTCGTACATGGCATGAGTGATGGCATGGTCGTGCAACGTGCGGGCCAATGTCTCGCGCACATCCTTACAGCTCTTGCCTTTCTTCAAATAATGCTGGTATACGCGACTATCGTAACTCTCGGCATAGCTCTCCGGCTCGCCCAAGCGATAGCCTTCATAGAGGGTTTCGGGTGTGTAGAGTTGTTGTCTGCGTTGGGAGGTCAACTGTTTTTCCTGCGCCAATCCGATAAGGGTCTCTATCGCCTCTACCTCCGGGTAAGGGGCTTTCCCTTTGGGTTCGACCTTCACTTGTGGCCTCTTCTTCTTTGCCTTTTCCCAAGCAGCCTTACGTGCCTGATACTGTTCGTATTGCTTTTCCAGATAGTTGTCT
The DNA here is from genome assembly GCA_017517605.1 of Bacteroidaceae bacterium. GTDB lineage: Bacteria > Bacteroidota > Bacteroidia > Bacteroidales > Bacteroidaceae > Phocaeicola_A. The sequence goes on along the minus strand of JAFWYQ010000120.1, from coordinate 16,023 downwards.
GCCATCGCTCCATAGTTTTGCGGAGCGAAGATAGTGCAAACTTACCGAATGACAAAAGGAAATGATAAGTTTTTACAGCAAAGGGGCTTTATACATTGAATATAGGGTTTTATCGAAGGTTTCTTGGGGGGTATACAACTCATATTGCCACATAAAATTTTCTGGCAGGTTAGAGAAAATTTTTTCTCAGGTAGGGAAAAAATAAAGCATCGGAACAGGGGCTCATGCGAATGGCCAAACAGACCTATCTCTTGTAATTCAGAAGAAATCTGCGAAAAAATACTATCTGATACTGTCTGAAAGCGTAATTTTTATTACCTTCGCACCCAAACAATTGAAAAACGACACCCATGAGAGTACTCATCGTCAATACATCCGAACGCACAGGTGGTGCGGCCGTAGCTGCTAACCGTTTAACAGAAGCCTTGAACAACAATGGGGTGAAGGCAAAAATGCTGGTGCGCGACAAACAGACCGACAACATTACAACAGCCGTACTACCCGCATCGTGGCGATTGCGGTGGAACTTCCTATGGGAGCGGTTCATCATTTGGATGCACAACGGATTCAGAAGGGAAAATCTGTTTGTGGTAGATATAGCCAATGCTGGTACGGACATCACCCGCTTGCCCGAATTCAAGGAGGCCGACATCATCCACTTGCATTGGATAAACCAAGGAATGCTCTCGCTGAAAAATATCAAAAAAATACTGGCATCAGGAAAACCCGTCGTGTGGACAATGCACGACATGTGGCCATGCACCGGCATCTGCCATCATGCCCGCGAATGCAAGGGATTTCACCACCATTGTGGACAATGCGGACAATTACAATTTCCTAACGAAAAAGACCTTTCACACCAGGTGTTTTTGCAAAAGCAACAAGTATACAACACAGCACCCATCCATTTTGTCACCTGTAGCCATTGGTTAGAGGAGTTGGCACGCAAAAGCAATCTGCTACACAACCACTCCGTGTGCACCATACACAATGCTTTGAACGAATCACTCTTCAAACCCACCGACAAATTATCTGCCAGAAAACAGACAGGACTTCCCGAAGAGAAGAAACTGATACTCTTTGGCGCTGTAAAAACCACCAACAAACGGAAAGGAATCGACTATTTCGTTGAAGCCTGCAACCTGCTTGCACAACAATGTCCCGTATTGAAAGAAAAAGTAGGCATCGTAGTGTTTGGCAATCATGCTGACGAATTGCAAGCCCTTCTCCCTTTCCCTGTCTATCCGTTAGGATACATCCGTAGCGAACACGAAATGGCCAATGTGTACAACGCCGTGGATATGTATGTCACCCCCTCGCTCGAAGAAAATCTTCCGAATACAATCGCCGAATCCATGGCTTGTGGCACTCCCTGCGTAGGTTTCCATATCGGTGGTATTCCCGAAATGATAAACCACCTCACCAATGGATATGTGGCCGAATACCGCAATGCCGAAGATTTTGCCCGCGGCATTCATTGGATTCTCGAGGAGGCCGATGCATCCGCACTCTGCAAGGCCGCCCGCCAGAAAGCCATTGCATCGTATGGCGAAAACCATGTGGCCAAGCAACATATCCAACTCTATGAACAGCTTTTAGAAAAGGAAAACAAGCATGATTAAATTCACCCTCATCACCGTCACCTACAACGCCGAAGAGACGTTGGAGCGCACCCTTCGGAGTGTAGCCGAACAGACCTATCCATACATCGAGCACATCCTTATCGACGGTGCATCCAAAGACAACACCTTGAAGATAGCCCAAAACTATCTACACCTTGCCAAAGTGGTGAGCGAACCCGACCGCGGCCTCTACGATGCCATGAACAAGGGATTACGCCTTGCCACAGGCGATTACGTATGCTTCCTCAATGCGGGTGACAAACTACATGCAACAGACACATTGGAGAAGATAGTTGACAAGATACAAGTCAACCCGTCAACCGAATATCCCGGTGTCCTCTATGGCCACACAGATATTGTCGATAACGATGGTCGCTACATCGGGCCACGCCGCCTCACCCCACCCGAACAACTGACATGGCGTAGTTTCAAACAAGGGATGCTTGTCTGCCACCAAGCCTTCTACGCACGGCGCGACCTTTGCCCCGAATACAACACCACTTTCCGATTCTCAGCCGATTTCGATTGGTGTATCCACGTGATGAAACAAACGGACAACTTATTGCACTTGCCCTTCTCCGTAGCCGACTACCTGCAAGAGGGCATGACCACCCGCAACCACCGCGCCTCGCTCATCGAGCGCTTCCGCCTCATGTGCCGACACTACGGCACACTGACCACCGTCGGCCAACACCTGTGGTTCATCATAAGAGCCATCATTAAATAAAGAATAAACATAGCCCCTATAGATACTATAGAAACTATAGTTACTATGATACTATAAAAACCACTAAAAACTCTATAAAATGAAAAAACTACTTATCGTGGCAGTGCTCCTTGCCTGCCACTTGCTCCCCGCCGGAGCACAACGCACCGAAGTGCTACTAGAGAAAGGATGGAAATTTATCCATCAGGACGAAACCATTGCCATGAATGTGGATTACAACGACACCAAGTGGGAAGACGTAACAGTCCCTCACGATTGGGCCATCTATGGTCCCTTCGACCGTAAATACGACCTACAGAAAGTAGCCGTAACACAGAATGGAGAAAAAGTGGCCACCTGGAAAACCGGCCGTTCAGGCGGATTGCCTTACATCGGCACAGGTTGGTACCGCACCCGTTTCAGTGTCCCCAATCTGGATAAGGCAAACCAGCGTGTCACACTGCTTTTTGACGGAGCCATGAGCGAGGCGCGCGTATATATAAACGGTAAAGAGGCTATCTTCTGGCCATACGGTTACAACGCCTTCCATGTGGATGTAACCGACCTGCTTCACACCGACGGACAGGATAATCTGTTAGCTGTCCGTTTGGAGAATCGCGAAGAATCCTCGCGTTGGTATCCCGGTGCAGGCCTTTACCGCAATGTACACCTTATCACCACCAACAAGACACACATCCCCGTATGGGGAACTCACGTGACTACCCCTCACGTGGAAAAGGAGTTTGCCACCGTACGCCTGCGCACCAATGTCAACACGGCCAAAGGCGAAAATCTGAAGGTAAAAACATCCATATATACTAAGGATAAACAACAGGTTGGAGAAAAAACGACAACCTTGAAGGCCGGCAACAGTTTGGAGAAGGTCGACCAAAACATGTTGGTAGAGAATCCCCAATTGTGGAGCCCCGAAAGTCCCAATCTTTACACGGCCGTAACTACCATCCTTGTAGACAATAAGGAGGTCGACCGCTACGAAACACGTTTCGGATTCCGCACCGTGGAGGTAGTGGCCGAACGCGGATTCTATCTCAACGGCGAGCGACGCAAGTTCCAAGGCGTGTGTAACCACCACGATTTGGGTCCCCTCGGTGCTGCCATCAACAAAAAGGCATTGCGCCACCAGATTGAACTTTTGAAGGAGATGGGATGCGACGCCATCCGCACCTCGCACAACATGCCTGCCCCTGAATTGGTAGAACTCTGCGACAAACTGGGTATGATGATGATGGTAGAGCCTTTCGACGAATGGGACCGTGCCAAGTGTCGCAACGGCTATCACCGCTTCTTCAACGAATGGGCCGAAAAGGACATGCTCAACATGTTGCACCACTTCCGCAACAATGCCAGCGTTGTCATGTGGAGCATCGGTAACGAAGTACCCACCCAATGTAGCGCACAAGGTGCCCAAGTGGCCAGTTTCTTGCAGAACATCTGCCATCGCGAAGACCCTACCCGCCCCGTTACTTGTGGTATGGATCAAGTATCGTGCGTACTGAAGAATGGTTTTGCCGCTGTGCTCGATGTAGTGGGATTGAATTACCGCACTTTCCGTTACCTCGAAGGGTACGAAAATCTTCCGCAAGGCGTGGTATTGGGTAGCGAAACAGCCTCAACCGTCAGCTCGCGTGGTGTCTACAAACTGCCCGTCAGTTTGAAACCACAGGCCCTTTACGACGACAACCAATGTAGCGGTTACGACGTAGAATATTGTAGTTGGAGCAATGTCCCCGATGTGGATTTTGCGTTGGCCGACGATTACGAGTGGACCATGGGACAATTCGTATGGACAGGTTTCGACTACTTGGGCGAACCTTCGCCATACGATACCGACGCTTGGCCTAATCATAGTTCGATGTTCGGCATCATCGACCTTGCCAGTATCCCTAAAGACCGTTATTACCTTTACAAGAGTATTTGGAATAAGAACGAACACACCCTTCACATCCTGCCCCATTGGAATTGGCAAGGACACGAAGGCGACACCGTACCCGTGTTTGTGTATACAGATTATCCCGAAGCCGAATTGTTCATCAATGGCAAAAGCTACGGCCGCCAACGCAAAGTGACCGATGCCCCCATCGCCAAAGGAAAAATCTACGACCCTGAAGTGTTGAAGCGCTACCGTCTGATGTGGATGGATGCCATCTATGAACCGGGCGAAGTGCGCGTGGTAGCGTACGACAAACAAGGCAACAAGACTGACGAAAAGGTACTCCGCACCGCAGGCAAGCCTCATCATCTCGAACTTGTCACCCGCCACGCGACTATCCAATCCGATGGTAAGGACTTGGCCTATGTCACCGTGCGGGTAGTGGATAAGGACGGCAACCTCTGTCCCTTGGACAATCGCGAAGTGAACTTCAGCGTCAAAGGTGCAGGCATCTTCCGCGCTACTGCCAATGGCGATGCAACTAACTTACAACAATTCCACTTGCCACGCATGAAGGCCTTTAGCGGACAACTTACTGCCATCGTACAAGCTGGCGAATCTGCTGGTGACATCACTCTTACTGCCTCAGCCAAAGGAGTGAAGAGTGGAAAAATTGTAATTAAAGTTAAATAATAATCGCTTAAAAGTTTGCACGTCTCATTTTTAAGCCTTACCTTTGCCGAAGAATACAACAAAAGGGGTTCCGACACGAACAATGTCGGGATTCTTTTTTGTTTTATCCTAAAGGCTCGATAGAAGTATCAGAAGAGCCCAAAATTATTACCCTGAAAAGAAAAAATAATTAAAAGATAGGAGAAAAAATAATGGCTTATATGACCGAAGAGGGCTACAATAAGTTAGTGGCCGAATTGCGAGAAATGGAAACCGTGCAGCGTCCCGAAATCTCACGCCAGATTGCCGAGGCACGCGACAAGGGCGACTTGTCTGAAAATTCAGAATACGATGCCGCCAAGGAAGCACAAGGTATGTTGGAGATGAAAATCAACAACTTGAAAGCTGTCATTAGCGAAGCAAAGATTATCGACACATCCAAGTTGGACACCAGCACCGTACAGATTCTCTCAAGAGTTGAGATGAAGAATGTGAAGAACAACATGAAGATGGTTTACACCATCGTATCAGAGAGCGAAGCCAACTTGCGTGAAGGTAAAATCTCTGTCAACACTCCCATTGCACAAGGTCTGCTTGGCAAGAAAGTGGGCGATGTAGCCGAAATTACCATTCCACAAGGAAAGATTACATTGGAGATTTTGAACATTTCATTTTAATCAGTGACGAGTGACAAGTTATAATCACAAGTTACTTACACTAACAACTCTCGTAGCTCGTCGCTTTTCACTCGTAACTCATCACTAACATCCAGTTATCATGGCAACTATATTCAGCAAAATCGTAGCCGGTGAGATACCCAGCTATAAGGTAGCAGAGAACGAGCGCTTCTACGCTTTCCTCGACATCAATCCCGTACAGAAGGGGCACACCCTCGTTATCCCCAAGCGCGAAGTGGATTACATCTTCGACCTCGAGGACGAAGAGTTGGCCGCCATGCACCTGTTTGCCAAGCAAGTGGCCGGTGCCATCCAGCGTGTATTCCAATGCAAGAAGGTAGGTGTAGCCGTTATGGGTATGGAAGTTCCTCATGCCCACATCCATCTTATCCCCATCAACCAGGAGAAGGATATGATTTTCACCAATCCCAAGCAACAACTCACATCCGAAGAGTTTGTCGCTATAGCCAAGCAAATTGCAGAAGAGATGAAATAATTTCCAACAAGTTTTCAGTTAAAAAAGGTGTGTCGGTTTTCTACTGACACACCTTTTTTCTATAAAAATCCTTATCTGACTGAAAGTAAGTTAATAGAGTGTACAAACTTCAAAATTTATGCTTACTTTTGTCCCCATGTTAGGGAGATTGTATATCATAGTATTCACATTGGTGTTGATAACCTTTGGATTATCCACCACACAAGCACAGAGCCGAAAGACCCTTGCAAGGCAATCCTTGTACAAGGGCGACACCATTCTGTCCGTCGACTTGCGCCCGGTATATGTGTACAAACCTCTGAAATTCAAGAATAAGCGTCAACAACAGAGTTATAGCCGGTTGGTGCGCAATGTAAAAAAGACACTCCCAATTGCTAAGGAAATCAAGGGCATCATCATACAAACAGCACTCACCCTCGACACCATCCCTACCGAAAGGGAGCGAAAGAAGTATATCAACTACATGGAAAAGCACTTGAAGGAAACCTATACACCCCGAATGAAGAAACTCACCTTCTCGCAAGGCAAACTGTTGATAAAGTTGGTGGACAGGGAGTGCAACCAGACATCGTACCAACTGGTAAAATCCTTTATGGGTTCGTTCAAAGCCGGATTTTACCAGACCTTTGCCGCCCTATTCGGTGCCAGCCTCAAGAAAGAGTATGACCCCGACAATATCGAAGACGATGCCATCACCGAGCGCGTCATTATATTGGTGGAGAATGGACAACTGTAAAAAGTGAAGAGTGAAGAACGAAAAGTGAAGAATCCAATAGTTTCGTACATTATGATTCTTCACTCTTCATTTTTCACTCTTATCATCTAATCAACAGTTTCTTCGCAAACTCCCAAACAATGATGCCTGCCGTGACAGAGACATTGAGCGAATGCTTCGTGCCGAATTGGGGAATCTCGATGCACCCGTCGCACATGTCCACCACCTCTTGCTTCACACCCTTCACTTCGTTGCCAAACACAACGGCATACTTCCGCCCCTTCTCCAACTCCATGTTCTGCAACAAAGTGCTTCCCTCGCATTGCTCGATGGCAAGCACCGTGTAGCCATTTTCCTGCAAGTGGCGGACAGCCTCGCGCGTATCCTTATAATAGGTCCAATCCACCGTATCTTCGGCTCCCAAGGCCGTCTTGTGAATCTCCGGCTGCGGCGGTGTGGCCGTAATGCCACACAAGCAGATGCCCTCCACGCGGAAAGCATCGCTACTACGGAAGACAGAGCCCACATTGTGAAGGCTCCTCACTTCGTCCAACACCACCACCAAAGGCAACTTGTCTGCCTGCCTGAACTCCTCCGCACTGATGCGGTTCATCTCCAATATGCTCAGTTTCTTCATAACATTTTAGGGTTTGTTGCGGGCAGCACGGACTTTCAACTCATTCATACGAGGTTTGTTCTCATTTACAGAGCCAAATGTATTGTCATAGAATGTATAGGAATGTGCATACGCATCAGCATCTGAACCTGCAGTAGATGACCAATACTCACCATGCAAAGACGAAATAACATCCGAACCTACTCCTGTTTCTACTAATGTTTTAGCTTCTTCGGAAGACGGAAGATACCATTCGATGAAATCCGTATTGTTTTCCTTGTAAAGAACAGCTTTGTAAGAAACGACATCACTTTGCCCCGATGCCTTAGTAATAGTTTTCAACTCATACATTCTATTACGGGTAAGTGCTACGAACGCTGCGTAATCTTTGGGTGTCTCGCCAGCTTCAGTAACACTCATATCCCATCCCAAATTATTTGTCAAATCGGTTTCTATCTGCGACAGGTTATTTCCGCCCGTAAAGTTGTACAACGCACGGGTATTAGACAATCCATCCATAGAATTAGCTACAGTGCTCACATTGTTCAATGCCCCATAATTCAAAGTAATCTTGTCGGTATAATCCCAAAACAAAACCTTTCCCTTGGTTATAGTAATAAAATCACCCTCATCGTCTGTTATTGAACCGCTTGCTCCCCACGAATAAAGTAATTTGAACAAACCTTTCAAAAGCCAATTACTTTCTTGATTTCCAGGATTAGTATAAGTTACCTTTCTATTATTTGCAAAACCAAACGGATGTATCATTCCTGCATCTTCAATACGCTCCACGCCTATGCCCATATCATTCCAACAAGGACACAATTGCTTGAAACTACCTTTACCAATGGTTATTTCGTTTTCTCCTGCTATGGCAGTAAATAACAGTTCACCATTACGAGAGGTCGTCCCGTTGTTTTCTTCTATAAACAACACTATCGTATTGGAAAGATTGTTAATGGAAAGTTCTGTTTCACCACGGATATTTGTAGGTTCCGATATTGTAGAAGAAGAACCATCATTTGTACTAACTGTAATGGTCTCCACATACTGTTTGTCAGTCCAAATTCCCCACTTTTGAGTTTCCGTCAAATCATCCTTGAATTTCAGCGATATCCCCGACTTGGTGGAAGTGTTGCTACCATCATCCAAGAAGCGGGCCGTAGCCTTGATGGAACTAACATGAGAAGAAAGTGCTCCCAAATCATAAGGCATCTCCAACATAATGTAGTGTGCATCCTGGTCAGCAGGAGTAGGAATAGTCACATCAAAGCTCGTACCAATGTTGAACGAATAAGCATAATCCTTGCCCGCCTCCCATTTCTGTCCACCAATATTTGCCGAACCACTCTGGGTTTCTCCCGTAAGTAACGCAGTATATGTCACACAGATTTCTGCATCAGCGGGTAATGTTTGAGGAACCATAAACAAAGTGGCATTATTGATATTACCAGCTATTTCCGATTCCGTTGGCAAACCCGACGTATCTACAAAATCGGGATAATATGTTTTCTTTGTTGTGGGTATGGTATTTGTCCATACATCTGTATCTTTATCATAGCTGAAAGTTATCGTTCCCCCATACACATTATTTATGCTGAGAGATTCGATTTTGATAAATTGCATGTCACCCACCTTAAATCGCACAGAAGCCAACAAGTGCTTGAAATTCAAGGGTACGGGATCACCTGTAACACCATTATTAATGCCTGTAGAAACAGCGGTCATCAAATCACGATGAAGAGATTCGTCATCAGCTATTGTATAATCAAAGCTTACACTATTAGTGTTATAATCATCAGCTGTAGGCATAATCGAAACTACTCCTGTAGGAGAAATGGCCATGAAATCCATCAATCCTTCTTGTGGCCAATAATAAACCTTGTCCAAAACATTTACTCCATCGGTTACTTTTTCCGTAAAGAATGCTTGAGCGATACTTTCTCCTTCTCCGTAATAATATGCCGCAACATCAAACTCCTTCACCTCGGACGCTTCGGTCACTTGCATCCCTCTAGTGTGCGATTTTTCCTTTTCTACAATTTCTACATCTACGTTGAAAGTTGCGTCACGACTTTCGCTTGACATATTAAAAAAAGTATTCTCTTTCAATGCACGTGAATAGGGTTTCCAAGAATTTGCGTCCTTGGAAACTCCGAATGAAATGCATTTATCACTTGGGTTTCCCATTGTATTTTGAAAAATTTCATTTTCAATGCACGATGCCAAAATCACAATGACCGACATCATCAATAGGAAACGAACAGATTTTGAAAGAGAATACTTTTTCATTACTATCAATTAGAGGTGGTTTCTGTCAAATTTAAAGTTATATAGTCAGAGTTATCTGTACCACCTGATTCATTAATGTCTGTCACCCAACCATTGATACCACTTACATTGAATGAGATAGTATGACCTGTCTCACCCAAATTAATTATATATCTGTAGTGGTGTCCAGCTTGCCAAGTAATGTCAGTTTCACCACTCTTTAGAGCACTTGAAATAGACAGATTAGTAGTATAATTCTTATCGTAAGCTACATTTCCATTAGCATCGACTTGGTGGGTCGAGAAAGTCAACGTCTTGTCACTGGATTGAGGTATCATATAAAAATCAACTTCATGGGTAGTATGTGTAGCTGAGCCTACTGTGGGATGTGGCACAATAATCTCAGTTCCATAGCTGAATGCAGAAGATTCCGATAAACTATTCCAAGTTGTAACAATATTGCCCTCGTTATATCTCATATTACAATCACCCTTCTTATATACTTCAGCAACCGACAATGTATGATAATGCAAATCCATATTTGTTGAATTATTATATAGAACCAAAGTCACCTTTGCCAACATGTGTCGGAAATTGAATACCACATCTGTATTACCCGTAACAGACGTAGTTTTTCTATCACCCGAAATAGCAGCCAACAAATCCGGTTTCTCTGCAGGGTTATCTACCGAAGCATCTGTAACTTCATATCCTGTTATTTTCAAAATATCTTCAGAAGGATTGTAGGTAGCGGTCAATTTTTCTTCGTTACTACCATTTGTATAGGCTGCAAAACGGAACAATTGATTAGCTTCCCAATAACCCGCTTGTTCATTCAACCAATAGCTGCTTTCATTTGCAGTTGTGAGTTTCACGTATGTGTTCCTAAATTCCTCTTCAAAAGTTCCCGGAGTTATCGTTCCATCGTCTTCAGTGGTAAAATCTGCGTGATAACCAAATACATTAAAATAATTAATTTGGTCTACAGTAGAAATGTTCTGTACCGCTCTTGTATGTTTTTCCACAAACGGGTCAAACCCAATCACGCGGCTTTCCGGAACGTCCACCACTTCACTTTCCGTACAGCTTGCCAAGGCTGCTACAGCCATTCCAAGCATCCATAAATTTTTTTTCATAATCGAATAATTTAATAGTTAATAGTTAAACATAAATATAATTCTTTGTTTTTTCTATCTATAAAGGTAAAGGAATATCAATCTGCTCTCCCCAACCTTCAACACCAACGTCGAATCCGCCACCGGCCACTTCTCCCTGTTCGGGCTTTTCGATTTCAATGCCATCCACCACTATCACTCCGCCGTGGGGTTGCTTTTCAACCTGTTCAGTCACATCGAACTCAAACTGACGGGTACTTCCATCCTTCAGTCGCACCTCCAGATTCAACCCATACTGACGAGTGCCACGGGTGTAGTTGGGATTGGGATAATCGGGCACACCAAACGATTTCACCAAGGCTTGTGCTCCGAACTCCGTAACCTGAGCATCGAACATCACCGTGGCCTCATCGGCCGAAGTACGTCCGTTGCCCAAATTCACCCCTCGCGCCATTCCGGCAAGTGCTCCACGAGCCAAGGATACGTACTCACTTCCCTCTTCTATCTCGTAGCGTACCAGATAGGTGAAGACCAAGGGGTGCAGCTTCACTTTCAATGTATCCGTTTGGGTCGATTTCCACACATGCAACATATCGATATAGGCACCAAACAACATGTCGGGCGGATTCACCGTCACCTCTTCTTCACCCTCGGCACGGCTCATCAGCGAGTTTCCCTTGTACGACGCACGGCTTATTCCACGGGTGGTGGCATAGGCGGACGAGAAGGACTCCAACCCTTGATAGACAATATACTCCGTGTCGTTGTTATGAAACAAAGCGGAATGGCGACCCTCGTTGTTGAAATGGATGGTAGAGCCACCCACATCCAGATTGCGCACAATCTCCGAACGGCCTTTGCTATCGAAAACATGCACACGCACCCCCTCGGGCTCGTCGGGGCGTATCTCGTCGTAACTGATGCCAAAATCCTCGTTCCAATATTGCTCCCAATCAATGTGACTTTCGAGGTTATACTCCCACTCGATGTCGTACGACAATGCCAAGTGGTATTCCACACGCTCGGTATGTGTCGAATGGTCGAGGCACAACTCCTTGTGTTCGCAAGCCATGAGCCATAGACACACAAGCGTCAGAATATATCCCACCGGCCTCATCGGATGCCTCCTTTCTGTCGGTTGACATTTTCACGTCCCAAGAGCCACACCAACGACACCTCGGCCTTGGTAGGTCCCCACCAGTGAAGACGCTTGGTGACTTGCCACACATAATGTCCCTCAATGGGCAGATATTCCTTATATTCACTCGTCAGATACCCCAATCCGAGGGTGAAATCCATGTTCAACCGTTTGCCTACGGGCAGGCTGTAACCGTAGGAAAGTCCTCCGCCGAACGACCACTTGTCGCCCAGATAACCACGTCCGCCAAGCTCAAAATCGTAAGTCACACCCTGTCCGTACACTCCCACATGGTGGCCTTGCAGAGGTTTCCTCGAAGCCTGCTCACCCAACCACCGGCGTACTTCCACATCACCTCCGTAGATGCGCCAGAAATTGTTTTTACTACGTTTGCTCCACCAGGCATACATCCAGTTGGCATTCACGCTCCACCCTTTACCTATATATATTTCCACACCCACATTGGGCACCATGGCTACATCATAGAGCGCATTGGTCTTCAAAGCCCAATAGAACGGTCTGGAAGCGACCGGGTCGGCAACAGAAACAGATTCAGGAAGAGGAAGAGTGTCCGGAAAGACAGACTCAACAGGAAGAGATTCATCAAAGAATAATGGAGGAACCTCAGACAAAAGTCTCATTTCGTAACTCACTATCACCCTCGAATAACGCAACGACGGAAAAAGGTGCTTGTACATCCACTCGTATGGGATACGCCGGTCAATCTGCTTCAATCGCCACAAGCGTTCGTTGTGGCCATAGTCAGGATGTTGCAACACGCGCATCACCTCGTCTCGGTCGGGCATATTTTCCAAGTTCATCACCATCTCCTCAAGCCCCTCCCAATCAACTCCAATCGAAGTCACCTGCATCAGGCTGTCGGCTATAGAGAGATGTTCCTTCAGATAATCCGCCACGGAGAGAGCACGCCTCCTGGCCAGCGTCTGGTTGAATTGCAAGGCACCTTCGGGCGAGGCTGCACCCACCACATGAATGTTTTTCAATGTGAAAGCAGAGTTGTTGAACAGTCCCTTACTGCGTTCAACAAAGGCAGGCAAGGATTCACCTTCAATCAGATAAAGGGTATCGACAACGAAAACACTCTGTGGGAAATGCACACGCGTGGTGTCGTGCATCACCCCCTGTGCCGAAGTGCCTGCCCAACCAAACAGAATCATGCCCACAACAAGCACGAAGTGTCTGATTCCCACACCTGATTTCGTTTTCATAGTCGTTTTATATCCCTTATCCGGTAACTCGTCTCTCCCCATCATGTCAGACAAATCATCTGACACCATCGGCAGACGCGGCAAAAGTATAAATAAAATCCGAGAAATTCACTACTTATTTTGAGAAATCTTGCGTAATGGGACACATCTTCTGACAAAGGAAACGTTTTCGTATCCTTGTGTCTCCATGTGGCTGTTGATAACTTGTTAATAACTCCTCACGGTTTTTCTTTGTTGTTCTGACAATAGTTCCTACCTTTGCCGCACGAGACCAACCGGCATCGTGGCAGGTGTTGACATCCATGGAGAATACTCCGTCTCGGAACACTACAATTCACTATGAGTCTTAGGATAACTTGTGCTGGATTGAAGATGTAAGTATCAATTTGTCAAACGTTTAAAACACAAAAAAGAGATGAAAGCCATCAATGAAATCTTTTGGATAAACAGGGCACTGCCCTGTTTCGAAGTGTCGAAATTCACACAGCCGATGAGCGAGTTCGACACCCGTTGCGAAAATCTTTCACGCTACATGCCATTCGTCATGATGCATTTCCAGTGGGCCGGTGCCCACGACGACGAAGAGCGCACGTGCAGCCTCCACAACCTGGGGTACAAGCTCCACCGGGCACTGGTGGAGGTGAAAGCCATTTACGAGAAACGCAGCCAACAGCTGTGCGACGAACATTGCGAACAGTTCGAGGAGCTGATGACGCTTGTACAGACCTACTCGTGGCACATCATCCACTTCATCGAAGAGGCCGAAGAGCTGTTTGCCGATGCGTGCGAAAACAACAGGCTGGACAAGGTGCAGCTGCGCCTGCTGGCCCAGTATGGCGAAATTTGCGGATGGATGAAGCAGCTTTCCGGGGACAAGCTGCGCCTCGACGAAGCGGCACAGAAGTGCAGCATCCGGGGATGGACGTGCAACATGCGCATCTTCGATGTGGAACTGACGGGCATCCGCCACCAATTCGAGGCCGTACAAAGCAGCCTGATGCTCCTCACCGTGCCCTATCACATCAAGAGCACCGACGCGGAGATGGTCACCCTCTTCCGCACCACCTTCACCGGTTTCCTCAAAGGAGAATACTGGCGGGAGTGCCGGGACGAATATGCCGACAAGATAGCCGACGAATGGGAATCAGTCTCCACCGACAAAGAGCGCATCCAGCTGCTCAAAGGGAAAAAGAGACAGGTGAAGGACGACATCCGCCAACTGCTTGCCCAGTTCGACGTCAGCTACGTGGGCACCGACACCGACGAGCGCACCTGCAAACTGGCCCGCCGCCTCTACGAGCGGCTGAACAACGTCCATTTCGGCCGTCGGGGCAAAGCGCTCAAGCCCATGAACAACAACGACCTCTGCCGCTACCTCATCCTGGAGGGCAAGATGCACTACCTGTCCGACGAAATCGCCCGACTGGAAAGCCAGCAGCAACTGCACATCACCAACTCCACCCACAACAACGGCTACTTCATCCCCGAAGCCCCGCGCGACCTTGTCCGTCAAGCCATCTACGCCGTCATCCATCACCATCGCGGCGACGGCCGCCTCCTCCTCTCCGCCCAGTCGCACTGGATAGCCATCTACAAGGTGTTGGAAGAGACCGGCTACACCTGTGGCACCATGAGGCAATTCTGCGAGCTGATGCAAGTGTGGTTCTCCAGTGCCGAACACCCCTGCAGCTACGATTCGCTGAAAAACATCAGCACCTCCGATGTAAAGAAAAATCCCTATTCCGCCTGGCAACGGCACGAACCCCGAAACAGAGCCTTTCTCGCCGTTGCCGACGAACTGGTCCGTCAAATGCAAGAGTTGAAGGTGGCATAGCCTTCAACTCTTTTTGTTTTCAATCGTCTGATTTTCAATGTAATATTTCTCACGCATCGATTTCAAATTTTCCCACTGAAGCACCCCGAATTATCGCTTAAGCGTAAATCCAGTATCGCTTAAGCGTGACTGCATTTTCTCTTAAGCGATACTGAACTAACGCTTAAGAGATTTTGAATTGCGCTTAAGCGTGGCTCAGTGACGCTTCAGGCGTTCCCTTGATTTGTATAATTTTTTTATCTTTCTCTGATTTCAGTAGACGGTTTTCTGTTTCATTAACGATATTAGTAGATACTTCTTTTAGAGGCCTACTGGAAGTCTTTACACTTTCGTCTTTCCATCCTGATATTGTTTATACCTCCGTAAAGATGGACAAGCAGGGATATTCCTGTTATAAATCTTACATTCATGAATAGTATTGAGGTTCCGTAACGCTTCAGACATCTGTCTGATTTGTTAAGATTCTGTATTGGAATTTATGATTTAATGGTTTTATAACATTCAACTGAATAATTTTGATTACCTTTGCAGCAGTTAACAGAATATTAATGATTAAATAGTGTTGCCTATGGAATAGAAAATGAAGTCTTTGTATGAACCCTTAAAGGGAAGAGTTAGATAATCAAAACAAAGGCGTTCATTTGTAAACTAACATAATTGAGCTTTTAGCTCTTGTTCTCTCTTATCGAATACCGCCGAGCAAGTAACTGAGAGTTCGCGCTAATAAGGCGTGAGCTATTCTGTACTTGTTGCGTGTAGGTCACTTGGCGGTAACCAGATAAGAAGCAAGTTGCAAATGGTTTCACGCCTTCCTTATTTAAAACATTAATTCACTAGTGTCCACTAAAAAAGTGGACGATTAAAAATTAAATAAACTTGGTTCACTAGAATCGAATCGTGCATTGACATTGTTGATATTTGATTTGTCGAAGAGGCCTCTCAAATGAGTTTTATCAGTAAGTGAGATTCCGATTATTTGCAGGATTTCATAAACCGACCGTTCGAGTTTTATATCGTGCTTTATAATTACCACCAAGCAGT
>JAFWYQ010000119.1 GCA_017517605.1 Bacteroidaceae bacterium | reverse complement strand
TTGGCCATTAAATTTGGTGATAGATTTGAAATCATGTAACTTTGCGACCCGAAAGGCTCCTCAGCAGGAAAACACGCGTGTTTTCCTGCTGAGGATAATAAAATAAGAAACAGCCTTGACACAGTTCAATTTACACTACCTGAGAGTATGCATATATGCATAGGTATATCGTGATGAATAGGCATATCTTATTCAATGTCGCTGTAGAGAAATCTAATTGCTTACGTTTTAATAATGCATATAATGAATATCCTAAGGTCACACTGGCAACCATTGACCATCTTTGATCATTGGTGCCAGTGTGGAAAATATCAAATGCAGGACTTGTCGCAAAAAAGAATATTACAGCAAGGAAATGAAAACATTTCATTTAAATAAGCAAATTTGATAAATTCTGCAGATTTTCTATTTGTGTTGCTGATACGATTCTTTGGGAGTTTCTTTTAAATCCTTGTATGGGCTACTGATAAATTCAATTCCTATACCCCCACCAATATTAAAGAAAATCGATAATGGTTCCCCGTTGTACTCCCATATCCGGACTACTATATGTCCAATCATTTCCATATCCCAAGACGTATATTTTACACTATAGTCTACTAAATAGTATTTCTTACCGATATATTTTATTGTATTTCCTTCATCTAATCCCATATCTTTTCCCGTTTTTTCAGTGAACTCAATAGGACCGGATATTTCGCCTGTCTTGCAATCTTCTAAGTAATCTGGAGCTATTTCTTTTATCATTTCCTTTGATACTCTCACGAGATATTCATTCTTGTCATTCTGTTTAAGTTGAGAGAGGTCTGTTTGAGCGGTAGCTATGGACGAAATCATCGCAAGTACTAATGTAAAAACAATATTTTTCATAATGTGGTGAATTAAAATTTTATTTAAATTGTTTGTCTAACTCTTTGCTTTAAATCACTTTCATAAGTTTTGTGGCTAAGCGATCTGTAGTTTGCGTCATACCTTATGGGGTTTACTACAAAATCTTCTGCAAGTATAGGAATTCCATGAAGGTCGGACCAATTTCTATCTTCGGTACTTAAACCTGTCGGACGGTATTTATCACTCTTGCAACACGCTGGTATAGGAGTATGACAATGATACACTGCACATATTTCACTTTCTCGTGTTGATAAATTGGGTTTCCAAGAACCTTTTGTTCCCTCGCAACCACTTACTACTGGGCCAGCTGTTATTTGTCCAAAATCAAGTCTATTATTTTTCCAATATATCATAAAACCATACTCACATCGAGTACTATCAGTCAATGCGTTCATTGTATTTGTCCACGCTGTAGCTGCCAGTTGTTTAAAAGTGGGGTTAGATATAATAGTACTCAGAGTAGGATATTGAGTTCCTTGATTATCTTCTGTCCATCCTATACTTCTTGTTGCTAAAGTGGTTGGCTTATCTTTATTCTCATAAAGCCAATCCTCTTCAAAAAGTTCACTGTCGTTTCCACATGATGTGAAAGCACTTGCAACTGTCGCTGCAAAGATAATCAAACTGCTGATTTTTAATGAATGTTTCATACTTTTTTGTTTTTAAATGGTTAATATTTTGTTTTTTTTATGTCTCAACTTATACATTGAAGATTCCTTGTCAATCGTAACTGATTGAACCTTAAACTTTAAACCTTGAACCGATTCTTCACTCTTCATTCTTCATTCTTCATTCTTCACTCTTCACTTACCTACCACCATTCCACCTTTCCCTTCTCATCCATCAAGAACGCCCGTTCGTCCATTCCCCGTGTATGGTTGATTATCCACATCAATGCTCCTTGGGGAACGTCGTCGTAGTGCAGCACATTGCTGTCAGCCACCTTTATGCCGCACGATGTCCAGGTGTTGTTCTCGTTCCAGTAGCGGAGTTCGTAGGTGTCACCCGGGTGGATGTCGTTGTCATCGCTACGCGGGACAATGCGGACAGAGGCCACACTGACCCCCTTTCCCATGTCCATACCCACCCAATTGCCGTCGGGATTGCTCACGTCAAAGTTGGTCAGCCAGTCGTTGTCGAAGGCACGGTTGATGATGTCCCTGTTGTCGATGTTGCTGATGGGTGTGCCGCTGATGGGTGCTCCCTCTTCGTCGAAGAAATGCAGCTCCGCAATGTTGCCATAACTCTTTTCAGGTGACAGATAGCGCCAGTAGCGGTACGGTTTGTCGGCCTTCAAGGCAATCTTGTCAGGAATCAACACGTCCCCAATGGTGTAGAGCGTTACTGCATCCGCGAAGTCCTTCCTGTCGGCACACTGTACCCGTCCGTTCAGGATGCGCTTGCGCATGGTCGCCACATTCTTCGACTGGTAATATTTGCGTCGGGCATTGATGGGTCTTTTTTGCGTAGTGTCAGGAACAATGTATTCCACCTCGCCGTTGGTGCGGAGGATGAACGGCTTGGAGATAGGTCGCAGACTGTTTCCGTCGTACCCCATGGCCAGGTAGAGCACATTGCGCCCCATGCGGGAGAAGTGAGCTTTCCCCTCCTGCAGGTAACCGAAATCCACAATGCTCCAGTCCGACCCGATGGCCGTGAAGGTGGCAATGTAGGCATACTCCTCCACCGGGCGGAAATCCTCCAACAGGGGAATCTCCAAGTCGGAGGTGTTGAAGTACTGGTCGGTGACGTCGCGCTGGCACACCTCAAACGGATGCTTGTAGGCCGAGGTGTTCAGATACCGTTCCCGCTCGCGGTTGATGGCAAAGGTGTTGCGGTACACCTTGGGGATGCGCTTGTCCGTAAAGAACGAGCCGCCGGGAATGGAGGAAACATCCCATTCGGAAGTCAGCTCCTCGCCACGGTTGTTAAGTAGCGTGTACCAGCAGTGCCCTGCGCGGTAGCGTCCCCAGTAGGGAGTCTCGTCAATCACGGCCGGGATGCCCACACTGCGGAAGGTGGAAACCGCCAAGGTCACATAGTCGCGGCAATTTCCGAAAGTGAAGTAAGGCATGGTGCTTGCACTGAGGAAGGGATAGCCCTTCGCGCTGTAATAGATGCCGAAGGGCTTGATGCGCCAGTTTATTTCGTTGCGGATGGTGTTGGCTGCATTGATGGTGGTCTCGTAGGTGTCATCGTCGTGCACCATGTTGTTCAGTCCCCATGTGAAGTAGGACGACAAGGTGTCGCGCCATCCGTCCAGACTTTGCAGATTGACCACCTTATAAGGGAGCAACCATTCACAGAACTGTTCGAAGGTCAGGTGAGCTGCCCACGGACGGGTCTCCCATTCGGTGAACGCCTTGTCGATGTT
>JAFWYQ010000118.1 GCA_017517605.1 Bacteroidaceae bacterium | reverse complement strand
TGCTTCTCCTGGTAGGAGAAGCACACTTTTTTGTAACGTCTTCACAGTCCGTATATTACGATTGGGGAAAAGTTGTATTTATGGGAAAAATCATGTAAAAAACGCCTTTTTTACGGGATATATTAATTTTCTTCTTGAAATAATGTGCTGTTAACAAAGTATTTACTACCTTTGCAATGAAAAAGTGTGCTTCTCCTACCAGGAGAAGCACACTTTTTTTAGGTATTCAATTTAATCATTCTGCCTCAAACACAGCCGAATAAGTCACATCACTATCACCGACCGTCACGTTGCGCGGATTGTCGGTCACGCCATCTCCCCACTTCACGAAGCGGTAGCCCTCGTTGGCAGTTGCAATCAAGGTGACACTTTCACCCGGAGTGAAGGAACCTGTACCCGTTACACTACCCATCGACTCGTCATTCACTGTAGCACTGATGGTTACCTGGTCCGAAGTGCTACCACCGGAAGACGGATTGTCCGAGCCATCGTCCGGATTGTCCGGTGTATCATCCGAACCCGAACCGCTCAAGTCCACCACCGTACTTCCATTCTTGATGGCCTTCAGCATCGCAGCCTGGGCAGAACGGCTGGCAACCAAGTTGAACACGGCATCCTTGCGCAGGTTCTTGAATTCCTTGCCGCAGTCCCACACCACATTCACGTCCGTGATGTAGTTGTCGGTAAACTGCTTGGCAGTCTCAGCACCCTTCGAACTGAGGGTTACGGAGAAATCGCCCAAGTCGCCCAAGCGGACCTTGCGACCTTCCAGCAACATCTCGCGCATGCAGTCTACCGCCAAGTAGAGGATGGCACTGATGTCGGCACGCGAGTACACACAGCCATGAGTGGAAATGTGGCGGGCAAACTTCTCGATGGTCATCACCTCGGCATACTGTGCCACGGCAAAGGCATTCTGCACCTCTGTCTTCACCAATGCCACATCGTCTGCATTCGGAGTTTCACCCTTGGTCTGGGCAGCCTTGATACGAGCTTTGGCCTGATTGATTTCAATCAAGTTTGCGTTCACTGGACGCTTCACAATCGAATAATTGATCATAGCAGTAAAAAGATTTAATACACGCTTTCACACCGCAAAGATACTGCATATCCCACCAAATAAAAAAGAGGATTCGTCCTCAACGTATCCCCTTTCGCTCTCAATGCTTTCTGCAGTTCTTAAAATGAGCCATCTATAGATGATGATTTTTATCACCTATAGATGATAAAATTTGTCGTCTATACATGACTCGATTTATCACCTATAGACGACAATTTTCTTTAATCTACCGATTTTGCTTATCCCACTCCTAATCTTTTCAAAAGCTCTCCCGTTGGAGGAACACTGGAATTAAGCAACAAAACTAAATCCAGTATAAAGGACATGCCCTTCTTACACTCCTTTTGTTTATTCCAGTTAGTATAGTGTCTACTATTTCTGTCCACAAAATGACTACCTGCAATCTCCCACTTGCCACCACCGTCCGTACAGGATATTATACCATTTTCGAACAGTTTTCTTATCAGCGTATACAATTCGGCTTGTGTTCCCAGCCACTTGATCGTAAACTCTTTAGCATTACCTCCAAACAGATCCGCGAACATATCCGGAGTAGTCGCTTCGTCAATCCACACCTTTTTCTTCAAAGCCTTATTAAGCAGCTCCAACCGTTTATATCCATGCTCTTCATCCAAGTAATTATACCGATATACGGCTTTTACCATTCTTTCGGTACTGGCACTCTTCTTCCTGGCATCTTTCTTAGGTGCAGCCGGAGCAGGCTTCTCCATGATACCTACACCATTTGCCTCTACTTTCTCAACGTTGTTGGTTATGTGCCGCTCTATATGAGTGTCATACACTGTTACGTACCCCCTTGGCATTTTATCCATACGAGCCTTTATCACCTTCTTTTTTTTATCCCATTCCTTGTTTGGCTTATTGTAGTGAAGCTCCATCAGCATATCGTAGATTGGTTTCACCTCCTCATAATGACTGGCTGTGTTCATACAATAATCGGTTACGGATTCCAGATTGACCACACTTTCCGCCTTTGCACCCCTTCCGGCACCACCTACCGCGCCTTCTGCTTGTGAAGCCTCACTATTTCCCTTTAACTTTATCTGTATCAATCCCGGTTTATCCAGAGCCGGTCTTCTGATGCCAATCAAAGGTTTGGGCGAAAACAGTTTGCGAGACCCACTACCATACAATTCCTTCATATAGTCGGCCATGGAAGCTGTACGCTCCATACGCCCCAACTTTCCATACACTCTGCCCAACACAGCTCCCGTTTCCTTAGGAGTCAACGTGGCACATAGTCTGAACACCTCATCCTTCAAGGCACGTTCCGGACGTGACGAATTCGCCACAACCTTATACATCTTGTCTCCCATCCGAGCCATACTAACACGGGCTCCTGCTACTACATCTTTCGGCATACTTACGGCAATTTTATCGGCATTAACAAACTATTTTCAAAAACTTTTCATCTTCTCAATTTACTAATAATCAACAAATTGCATCATCAACCTACATCATTCACTACTCATCTTTCATCGTTTTTCGGCACGTTTCCCAGCATTTGCCGAAACTTTTTGCAGCTATTTATATAGAGAGCTGTACTTCGGAAACAAGCCCAAATGTAAGGCATCAATTCTGAGTAAGTAATCGTATAGATAGCAAATGTATAAAAAACCGGATTAAATTCAAAATTTTTAAATTATGAAATTCAAAGAAGTAAGAACAAAGAGTAACCCTCTCTACACAGAGGGTATTCTAAGCATCAACGATGAGGTTCAAGCCTTCACCATTGAAGCCACACCTGAAAAGTTGCCTGCCGGAATCTATCTCTTACGGCTCGTCACTGTCCATGCCCATCTGCGTGAACTCATCGTTTTCGACTGGCATACCAATCGTTCTACCGGTATCCGTATCTCACCCACAGCCATTTCACACATCGGCTGTCACAGAGAACAATCCATCGGCATCGGGGAAGAGCTTATCCCCGGAGCACTCTACAAGGCTACCCCCGTATACGAACGTATCGTCAAGCGACTGGAGAAGTGCCAAAAACGAGGTGAACCCATCATGCTGGTCATCGATGAAGAACATTGCAGACATAGCAAACCCTGCAGCCATTGGCTCACCTCCTGTCATGCTGAATCACCAATGTCATGCTAAACTCATCTCAGCATCTGTGTATAATTAAAATTTAAAGAACAATGAAAACAACTATCCAACTCTCCGAACATTTCACCTTGGAAGAATTCCAACGTTCAACCGTTGCTCAACAACACGGTATCGACAACACTGTTCCGGTGCAGTACATCCCTACGTTGCAGCAACTTTGTGGCACCGTACTCGAACCCTTGCGTAAATTTACTGGACAACCCATCATCATCAGTTCCGGCTACCGTTGCTGTGCCCTCAACATTAAGGTAGGAGGTGTCTATGCCAGCCAGCACACCTTGGGTGAAGCAGCCGATATCAGTCTTCCCCAGACCAAGTATACCTCCTGGAGCGACGGAAAGCGTCATACCGACATGGAAGTAGCCAACCATTGGTTCACCTTCCTCAAGGAGCATACCGATTTCGACCAGCTCATCCTGGAGACTGCCAATGGCAAGGACTACTGGATTCACGTTTCTTGCCGCAAGAACCGTAAAAAGAACAGACATCAAGTTGTATTTTTAAATAAGTAAGCGTATGAAAGAAAAGACGAAAAAGATTCTGAAGCTCATTCTCCGTTTTTTGGACGAGTTTGTGCGTCTCCTTCTGGCCTCAAAGAATGAGTAAAGACTAGGGGGAATAATCGAGTGAGGTGGATGTGTCAAAATACGCATCCACTTATTTTTTTGGCACGGATTACACGGATTAACACGGTTTTTTAGTGTATGTGTCCATCAAATATATCCGTGCAATCCGTGTAATCCGTGCCTAAAATACATCATGACACACTCTC
>JAFWYQ010000117.1 GCA_017517605.1 Bacteroidaceae bacterium | reverse complement strand
TTAAAGGGTGAACTATATCTGTATAGGATTGTTGCATAAGCAAAAAATGGCTTATGACTCTGCGTGAAATGGAAGACAAGGCGGCGCGTGACCGCCATGGGAAGTTGGAGATGAAGATGTGGTGGATATTCTTCTGCATCTTGTTGATTGGGGTAGTGATGCTGGTTGGGAAGTTGATTTGTTGAGTTGGTAAAAAGTGAAGAGTGAAGAACAAAGAGTGAAGAACGAAGAACGAAGAATCCGATAGTCGGCACATTAGGATTCTTCACTCTTCACTCTTTACCTTATGTTAACCTTGAACTCAAAAAACTCTGTGTCTCTGTGTTTCTGTGTTCTAAAATTAACTTGTAGCTCGTCACTTGTAGCTTGTCACTTATATGAAGAATTCGAGATTGACCTTTGTTACCCGTTTTTGGGAGGCTGTGAATAAGGGGCTTTTCCGTCGCATCGTGCTGGTGGTGTTGCCTTTGGTGGTGGCGGAGGTGTTGCCTTTTGTGCTTGACACCACGTGGCATTGGTACGTGGTGTTGCAACATGCCGTGTGGATATGGTTTGTGTTGGCCGTGGTGATGGGTGTGAATGGTGTGCTTCGTGCGTTGGGCATGTTGTGGTTGTCCAAGGGTGCTTTGCACGACCGTCCTTTGAAGGGCTTGGTGCAGATTCTTCAAGTGCTGGTGGGATTCATAGGTGTGATTGTGGTGGTTTCCATCCTGATAGGGAAGTCGCCGTTGACTCTTATAACGGGATTGGGAGCCTTTGCCGCCGTGTTGATGTTGATTTTCAAGGATTCGATTCTTGGCTTTGTGGCGGGTGTGTTGTTGGCCGAGAACGACATGATTCACATCGGCGATTGGATAGAGATGCCCTCCAACAATGTGAACGGTGTGGTGCAGGATGTGTCGCTTACCATCGTGAAGGTGCGCAATTGGGACAACACCATTGTCACTATTCCTCCCTATACGCTTATCTCCGATTCGTTCATCAATTGGCGGGGGATGATGCGTTCGGACGGACGGCGCATTACTTGCGGAGTGACATTGATGTACGATTATGTCAAGCCCTGCACACCTGCTTTCTTGGAGAAGATGAAGATGTTTGATGCCGATTTGGCGGAGTTCGTCATCCGTAAGCAGCAACAGAAGATACGTGGTATGGAGGTGGATACGAACAATCCCGAGGGGTTGGTGGATGGCGGTATTCGGACGAATGCCGGCTTGCTCCGTGCCTACTTGGCGATTTATCTGAGGAAGCATCCGTGCGTGAATGCCGACTTGTTGCTGATGGTGCGCACGTTGCCTTCTACGGACAATGGCCTTCCTTTGCAACTCTATTGCTTCAGTAGGTATAAGAATTGGGCAGAGTATGAATCCGTCCGAGCAGGCATTATGGAGCATCTGCTCAGTGTGCTTCCTGTGTTCGAACTTCATGCTTATCAGAACAGTTCAGCGCGCGACAATGTCATCAACGGCCTTCTCGAAGGAGGCTATGATGCGGACAGGATACATGATTTGCCGTGGGGGATAATCAAGTAAACTTTTAGTTGACGAGTTGACAAGTTGACAAGTTGACAAGGATTTAGTACTGCATGGCCTTGTCAACTCGTATCTTGTAAACTTGTCAACTGAAACTACAAGAAGAGGCGCACCAAATGAATGATGCGCCTCTGTCTTATGCAATTACAGATTCGTTTTCTTTGAAACGTTGTAATTAACTCTTTTGCGTCGGGTGATTATGCCTCGGCGGGAGTAGGGATTACAGAAACATAGCTTCTGTCCTTGCGTCCCTTCTTGAAGCATACGATACCATCTACCAATGCGTAGAGAGTGTGGTCGCTACCCATACCGATGTTTTCACCAGGATTGTGAACTGTACCTCTCTGACGTACGATGATGTTACCAGCCTTGCACTTCTGTCCACCCCAAATTTTCACGCCAAGTCTTTGACTTGCTGATTCGCGTCCGTTCTTAGAACTACCTACACCTTTTTTATGTGCCATTTCTTCTAAAATTTTAAGGGTTTAAGCAATAACTTGTTTGATTGTCAACTCGGTGAATTGCTGACGGTGACCGTTCAACTTGCGATAACCTTTTCTTCTCTTCTTGTGGAATACGAGAACTTTATCGCCCTTTACCAAGTTTGTTTTCACTTCGCAAACTACCTTTGCGCCTTCCACTACGGGAGCACCTACGGTGATTGCACCGTTGTTGTCAACCAACAACACTTTCTCAAATTCAACAGTTGCACCAGCTTCAGCACCTTGGATGTGGTGAACGAAGAGCTTCTTGCCCTCCTCAGCCTTGAACTGCTGACCGTTAATTTCTACGATTACGTACATTATTTATATTATATTAAACGGGTTTCTCCGCAAGGTGGATGCTTCTCTCGCACCGCTTCTTCGAACCTCCACGGACTAAATCGGGCGCAAAGGTACAGCTATTTTTTGAATTGGCAAAGTTATTTTTTGCTTTTTTATCGTGTTCCTAAGTATAAAAATACCATTCCTAATAGCACAAGGAGCAAATCGGCGGCTTTGCTCTTCAGATTCTTCTCGCGGAAGAAGAGGGCACCGCACAGGAAGGAGACAATGACACTTCCTCGGCGCACCATCGACACGACGGATATCAGTGCACCATCGAGACTCAACGAGTAGAAGTAAACGAAGTCGGCGGCCGAGAGAAATACCGAGATTAGGATGATGCACCAATGCCAATGGAAGGGGGTGGTTGTCTTGCGTTTAGGATACCAGAGGAGCATGGTGACGATGCCCATCATACCCAGTTGGTAGATGTTGTACCACGATTGCACCACCATGCGGTTAAGGCCAAGGCCGCCATCTTCCACGGGGGCCATCAGGTATTTGTCGTACAATCCGCTTACAGCACCCAATACAGAGGCCAGCACCACGAAGTAAATCCATTTGTTCTGCTTGAAGTTGATGCCCTCCTTCTTCCCACTACGGCTGAGCATGAAGAACGAGAAGATGGCCAGCAACACACCTATCCATTGATAGAGGTTGAGTCGTTCGCCAAACACCAGCAGGGCGCCCACGAGCACCATTACGGGGCGTGTGGCATTGATGGGACCTACGATGGTGAGTGGCAGGTGCTTCATGCCAAAGTATCCGAATGTCCACGACGAGAGGACAATCAACGATTTCAGCACCACATACTTGTGCACCTCCCAACCTTCTACGGGTACATGGAAGATGCTTCCCTCCAACGCATTGCCTTCGGTCAACGAAAGGAGGATGAAGGGGAGGAATATCAAACTTGAAAACAGGGTGTTCAGAAAGAGTACGGGTATCACCGCGTTCTCCTTCAGCGATTGTTTCTTGAACACGTCATAAAATCCCAGCAACGTGGCCGAGAGAAATGCTAAACCTAACCAAAGCATATTTTTAGTGAGAAGTGAAGAACAAAGAACGAAGAATCAGGTATATATGGCTATAGGATTCTTCACTCTTCACTCTTCGTTTTTAATTCTATATTTTCAGGATACCCGACATCCTCCAGAAAGAGGGCGTGGCCTGGTGCAGAGGTACCTGCCTTGCCACGGTCCTTTTGTTCGATTACTTGGCGGAAGCCTTCGATGGAGAGTTTTCCTCGACCTACCTCGAACAGAGTACCTACGATGGCGCGCACCATGTTGCGCAGGAAGCGGTCGGCTTGGATGGTGAACACCCATTCCGTCTCGCTCGTCTGCTCCCATCGGGCGTGCATGATGCGGCAATTGTTTGTCTTCACGTCGGTATGTAGCTTGCTGAAGCTGGTAAAGTCGGTGTAGTCAAAGAGTGTCTCTGCCGCACGGTTCATGGCCTCGAAGTCGAGTGGTTTGCCAATGATACGGTACATGAATTGTCGGTTGAAGGGAGTCTTCCGCGTAGTCACATAGTAGCGATAGGTGCGGTAGGTGGCATCGAATCGTGCGTGG
The DNA here is from genome assembly GCA_017517605.1 of Bacteroidaceae bacterium. Classification (GTDB taxonomy): domain Bacteria; phylum Bacteroidota; class Bacteroidia; order Bacteroidales; family Bacteroidaceae; genus Phocaeicola_A. The sequence goes on along the minus strand of JAFWYQ010000117.1, from coordinate 8,439 downwards.
GCATCGGGTTTCACTTCGCACACCTTGTACACGCAGATGTCCGGTGGGAGGATGCGGTTCAGCTTTTCCTCCACGGATTGTGTGTCGAGTGGTGTTTCCCAATCGAAGTGTGCGGCCATCATGCGGGCATGTACGCCTGCATCGGTGCGTCCTGCACCTGTCACCTCCACCTCTTTGCGCAGGAAGGTGGCAAGAGCCTCCATCAAGGTTTGTTGCACACTGATGCCGTTGGGTTGTATCTGCCATCCGTGGTAGCGTGTGCCATCGTATCCCAAGTAGATGAAATAGCGGTGCATTTATCGTGCCGTAATGTGGAAGCATCCTTGCTTCAATTCATATTTCACGTAGCAATCGCCTTCATTCTTCAAGTCGCGGAGCACTTCGGCAAGCACCATTTTCAGCGTGTCCTCTCTTACGGGTTGCAGGGGGTATCCATCGGGGTCGGGCACTTGGTCGAATCGTTTGTAGCTGATGTCGAACGTGGTGGCAAAGCGGTGTGCCGAGTTGTCCGTAGCATTCACGTTGCCTTTCTTCAAGCGTTTCACATCGCTATTGGTGCGTAGTACGGATGTGGCAATGACTTTATAAGGATTCAAGCCTTTGTTGGCCAGTGAGTCGAGGAAGTTCTTGCCGATGTTGTTCAGCAATTTGTGCGCCTTGGGCACCAGGTAGGGGATGGAGTGGGTGAGCGAGTCGAGCTTGTAGTTCTCGCATGTCTCCACCAATTTGAGGGAGCGCTTCATGTGGGTAGCTGCTTCGCGGTCGTCGATGGGGTTGATGCCTATGGCGCGTGCCGCGGCCAGATGGTCGTCGTTCATATCGTTGAAGGTACGTTGGTAGTGTGTCACGCCACGCACGTTTCGCGGATTGTTCATTTTCATCGGTTTCTCTTTCTCACAGCTGTTGAATGTGCAAGCCAATGTCAGGGCGCATGTCCCTGCAAACAGGTATTTCAGTATCTTTTTCATTCTGTTGATTTATTTTGCGTGCAAAGGTACTATTTTCTTGATAAATTAGTGAATAAAAGAGCGGAAAAGTCACTCTTCACTAGTCATCAGTAACTATTCACCAATTCAATACAAATCCTTTGTCACGATGTGGTCTTTCCATTGGTGGTCTTTAGGAAAGGGTTGTCCGCTCCAAGCCTTTTTGGATGTCCAGTCGGCAGGTGCATCAGTCCAGAAGGGGTGTGTGGCGGGGAGACCGAGGGGTAGGAGCGAGAGGGAAGTCATGTAGAGGCTTCCGTTGTTGGTGTACCAGTCGGCCACGTTCGGTTGTCGTCCACAGAATCCGATGGTGAGGAATCCGCCTTCGTTGAAGTTCTCTTTCCCTTCGTACATGGTCTTCATGGTGGTGGTCAGTGCCGCACGCACCTGTCCGTTGGTGAGTCCTGCGGGCAGACGTTGGTACCATGCCATCAGTGCCAGGGGTTGCATGGCGGCCATGCGATAGGGGATGGAGCGTCCGAACACGGGGAAGGTTCCTTCGGGCGAGATGAGGCGCTCGAGCACGATGCTGAACTTTTGGCAACGCTCCAGTGCACGGTCGTAGTATTGTCCGTAGTGGATGCGTGTGAAGGCTTTGGCATCCTTCATGGCTTGCAGGGTTTCGAGGTACATGGGGTGGAATACGTAGCTACTGTAGTAGTCGAAGGCAAACACGGGGCCGTCAGCATACCATCCGTCGCCCACATACCACTCTTCCATCTTGCGGCAGGTGGAGTTCACGCGGTAGGCATCCCACGGTGCTCCTGTTTTGGCAAGGAAACTCTCGATGATGCTCGAGAAGAGCAACCAGTTGGTGTACGGTGGATCCACGCGACGGATTAGCGTAAACTCTTCGATGTAGCGTTTCTTGGTAGTCTCGTCCAGCGGCATCCACAATTGGTCGTAGGCGCGGAGGAAACTTTCGGCAATGTAGGCGGCATCCACCAGGGGTTGTCCCTCCTTGCGCCATAGCAGGTAGTCGGGGCTTTGTGGGTCAACGGCGTGTGCATAGCTCTTGAGAGCCCATTCGCGCACTTGCTTGCGTTTCTGTCCCTCCTCGGTGTCGTCGTCGGGGAGCGAGAGCCAGGGGGCTATACCTGCCATCAGTCGGCCAAAAGCCTCCATATAGGTCACTCGTTTGTCGCGGTTATCGAAGCTGGGGCTTACCTCAATCTGCATGTTGGCTTGCAACTTCCCTTCGGCCATGTTGCTCAGCACGGGAGCAGCCAGTTTGTAGGCGAAATCCACCCAATAGGCGCGGTCGTTGTTGGCTTGTGGGGCACGGCTTTCGAGGTAGCGCACATATTCACATGCGGCCAGCAGGAAGGCTCCTACGCCGAAGTTTGATTGTGAGTTGGCATCCACCACTTGGCCGGGGATGGCTTTTTCGCCGATGGGTTGCACGTATCCCACTTTGCCACTCTTTTGCAGGGCTGTATTTTTCAGGTAGTTCCAAGCTTTGTTCACCACGGGCATGTAGGTGGCTTCGTCGAGATAACCATTGTTGATGCCCCACAGGAAACCGTAGGTGAAGAAGGCCGTACCGCTTGTCTCGGGTCCTGGTGCGTGTTCGGGATCCATCATGCTGCGTGTCCAATATCCCTCGGGTTGTTGGATGTCGGCAATGGCCTTGGCCAATCTCTTGTACTTCTCTACAAAGAATTGACGATGCTTGTAGTCGTTCGGCAAGTCCTTCAGCACTTTGGCCAATCCTGCCAGCACCCATCCGTCGCCGCGTGCCCAGAAGTCCTTCTTGCCGTTTGTGCTCTTGTGCTTGGGATAGACGTATTTGGCGTCGCGATAGTAGATGCCTGTCTCCTGGTCGTACATCTGTTCGTCTGTGTAGCAGATGTATTCATACAGTTTGTCGAGGTACTTCTGATTGCCCGTCAGCTTGTAGAGTTTGGTCATCACGGGCATCACCATGTAGAGTCCGTCGCTCCACCACCAGTAGTCGTTCTTGGGTGTGTTCATCTGATACTCCATCACCTCGCGTGCACGGCTCACCTTGTGGTCTTCGGGCAGGATATTGTAGAGGTCGATATAGGTTTGGAAACATATTTGCCAATCGCCGAATAGCACGTGTTTGTCTGTCTCGCCGTAGTTGTACACCCACTCGGCACGGTTATTGCTTTTGGCACCTTTCCATTGGTTGTGGTTGGCCCATGCTTCGGAGTAGGCGCGGTACTTTTCGTTTCCTGTCAGGAAGTAGGCTTCCATGTTGCCCGTGTGGTAGGCTGCATTGTCCCAAAAGGCACGCACTTCGGCCTTGTTGTTTGTTTGCCAATAGGTGTTCACTTTGTCAATGATTGCGCGCACCTCTTGCGCCTCTTTCATCTGCTTGCTTGGCTTGTCGGCCATCATGGGTAGCACCGTCAGAAGCAGGCCTGCACCCAGCAGGACTTTCTTGAATAGGTTGTTCATGTGATTGATTATGTGTGTTGTAATTCTTTGTTCCTTTTTGGGGCACAAAGATAGTGATTTTGGGACAAACAGAAAAATAAAAGGGAAAGATTCTGCACCGATATATATAAAAAAATGAATTAAGTTGAGCTTGCGAAAGTTGAGTAAATGATTCTACTAAACTTAAATGAATCAGTCAAAATGATAGCATGTAGTCCATCGTGGATTTCCTCTTGTTTTGCTCGTATTTTAGCTTTTTGATACAAAAAACGCAGAATCTTCTTGGTTGATAATTATATTTAACCTATCTTTGCACTAAATAAACGAACGGCGGAAATGTTTTTCGACGTTTTATTGTCTAATTTAAAATTTTTGTAAAGATGAAAAAAGTATTTTTGACATTGATGGTGATGGTTGCATCAGTAGCTGCTAACGCACAGATTTGGGTAGGTGGCTCATTGGGCTTTTGGAACAATGGCGATGCTGAAGGAGCAGAGACTAAGACTACATTCAGTATTGCTCCCGAGGTGGGTTACGACCTCTCTGAAGATTGGTCAATAGCTCTCGGTTTTGGTTATGAATTGCAAAAGCCCGAAGATGGTGAAAACGCAACTATTTTGCAGGTTAATCCCTATGCACGCTACAATGTGCTGAAGGCCGGTGCATTCAAACTCTTCTTGGATGGTGGAGTTACTATTGGAAACATTGAGTATGCCGATGAGGACTACTCTGCATGGAATGTAGGTATCAAGCCGGGTGTAGCTTATTCATTGAACGAACAGTTCAGTTTGGTGGCTCATTTGGGATTCCTCGGTTATCGTGATTCTGATGACGAGATTTCTCAATATGTAAAGACCAAGGGCTTTGGATTCGAGTTTGCCAACAATCTTTCTTTTGGATTGTACTACGCATTCTGATTGCTAAGAAATCCAACTTGTTTGGTCGAAACATACAAAACGGGCGCATCGAGTTTTTCGATGCGCTTTTTTTGTGTCAAATCCAAGGGCAAATTTTCATTTTCTACAACAAATCTTGTTTGATTGGCAGAAAAATACCTACATTTGCACCATTAAAACGAAACGAATTTCAGCATGGAAATATTCAACTCAATGATAGCCAACGCCCTGCAGATTGCCGAACGGCGTGTGGCAAACACCCTGGAGTTGTTGGACGGAGGCGCCACCATCCCCTTCATCAGCCGTTATCGCAAGGAGGCTACGGGCGGATTGGACGAAGTGCAAATTGAGCAAATCAAGCAGATGCACGAGAAGCTCTCCGAGGTGGCCAAGCGTAAGGATACCATCCTCAGCACCATCGAAGAGCAGGGCAAACTCACTCCTGAACTGAAAAAGCGCATCGCTGCTTCGTGGGATGCTACGGAGCTGGAGGACATTTATTTGCCCTACAAGCCCAAGCGCAAGACACGTGCCGAGGTGGCCCGCCAACGGGGATTGGCGCCGTTGGCCAACCTGCTGATGCTCCAGCGCGAGGTGAACCTCGACGAGAAGGTGATGCCCTTCATCAAAGGCGAAGTCGCCAGTGCCGACGAGGCCTTGAAAGGTGCCCGCGACATCATTGCCGAGCGGGTGAACGAGGACGAACGTGCCCGCAATCAGGTGCGAAACCTGTTTGGTCGCACGGCCACCATCACCTCCAAGGTCATCAAGGGCAAGGAGGAAGAGGGGCAGAAGTTCCGCGACTATTTCGACTTCAGCGAACCCCTCAAGCGTTGCACCTCACACCGCCTGTTGGCCCTCCGTCGTGGCGAGGCCGAAGGCATCTTGAAGGTCTCCATCTCGCCCGACGATGACGAGTGCAGGGAGAGGCTGGAGAGGATTTTTATAAAAAGTGACAAGTTACGAGCTACGAGTGACGAGTGCAGAGCACATGTTTCAGAAGCCGTCACCGATGCCTACAAGCGCCTGCTGAAGCCCTCTATCGAGACGGAGTTTGCCGCACTCAGCAAGGAGAAGGCCGATGTGGAGGCCATCCGCATCTTTGCCGAAAACCTGAAGCAATTGCTTCTCTCTTCGCCCCTCGGACAGAAGCGTGTGTTGGGCATCGACCCGGGTTTCCGCACAGGGTGCAAGCTCGTGTGCCTCGATGCACAAGGCGCCCTGTTGCACCACAGCATCATGTCGCCCCATCCGCCCAAGAACCAATACCGCGAGTCGGTGGCTACCATGAAATACCTCATTGAAAAGTACGAGGTGGAGGCCATCGCCATTGGCAACGGCACGGCCGGACGCGAGACGGAGGAGTTTGTCCGCCACCTGCCTTTCGTCGAAGACATCGAAGTCTATTCGGTGAGCGAGGACGGTGCTTCCGTCTATTCAGCCTCGAAGATTGCCCGCGAGGAGTTTCCCGACTACGACGTGACCGTGCGTGGAGCCGTCTCCATCGGTCGCCGGTTGATGGACCCTTTGGCCGAACTGGTGAAAATCGACCCCAAGAGCATCGGGGTAGGGCAGTATCAGCACGACGTGGATCAGGCGATGCTCAAGTGCTCGCTCGACCAGGTAGTGGAGAACTGTGTCAACCAGGTGGGCGTGAATGCCAACACGGCCAGCAAGCATCTGCTTACCTACGTCTCCGGCCTTGGCCCGGTGTTGGCTCAAAACATCGTGGATTACCGCACCGAGAATGGCCCCTTCCGTTCGCGTAAAGAGCTGATGAAGGTCCCCCGCATGGGAGCCAAAGCCTTCGAGCAATGTGCAGGCTTCCTGCGCATACCGCAAGCCAAGAACCCCTTGGACAACAGTGCCGTACACCCTGAGAGCTACCACATCGTGGAGCAGATGGCCACCGACCTCCGTTGCACCGTGGACGAACTGATAAAGAACAAGGAGTTGCGCTTGAAGATTGACCTCCAGCGCTACACCACCCCCACCGTAGGACTTCCCACCCTGACCGACATCATGCAGGAGTTGGACAAGCCCGGCCTCGACCCCCGCAAGCCACTCACCGCCTTCCGCTTTGCCGACGTGCATACGCTGGACGATCTCCGCGAGGGGATGACCCTTCCCGGCATTGTCACCAACATCACCAACTTCGGATGCTTCGTCGATGTCGGTGTCCATCAGGACGGCCTCGTACACATTTCCCAACTGGCCGACAAGTTCGTGAGCGACCCCACTACCGTCGTCTCCCTCCGCCAACAGGTAATGGTCAGGGTGATTGAAGTGGACCTTAAACGCAGAAGGTTGAGTTTGACGATGAAGAGTTAAATAATGTGCTAATGTGCTAATGTGCTAATGTGCCAATATGCCAATGTGCTAATATGCCAATGTGCCATGCGACCCATTGTGTATGTTTTCACATTGTCCCATTAACCCCATTAGCCCATTGACCCATTAGCCCATTAGTCCATTAGCATATTGACCCATTAGCCCATTAGCACCTATGTACTGGATAATCTTTCACAACGACCAGCTGCTCCTGCACGACGGAGCTTTGCCACGAGGCGAAGAACCGCCCGTAGCCATCTCCGAGGGGACACATGTGCACACCTTGCCCGACCTCGATGGCGAGCCGTGCCGGGCGTTTGCAATCTCTCATCAGGAGTTAGAGGAGTTAAAGGAGTTATCGGCTCTGACGAGCCTAGGAGTTAGAGCCGATAGTTTTGCTATACATTTGGCTAGCAGGCCAAAGCCTGCGCTAACTGCTTTAACTCCTAGCGAAGCGCTAACTCCTGAAGAAGCAACTCCTAAAAAAGAACCCTCCTTCATCGGCCTCCGTGCCTCCTACGATGTGCTTCCCCTCTCGCACTACCTCATGGCAGGCAAGGCACGCGAGTTGATGCATTTCGATGCCACCGTGCGCTTCTGCTCCGTCTGCGGGGCACCCATGCGTTGGCACACCGGCATAAGCAAGATGTGCACGTCGTGCGAACGCGAAGTGTGGCCTTCCATTGCCACAGCCATCATCGTGCGCATCACGCGGGGCGATGAAGTGTTGCTCGTGCGTGCCAAGAATTTCCGTGGCACCTTCTACGGCCTTGTCGCCGGTTTTCTCGAGACGGGCGAGACCCTTGAAGAGTGTGTGCGTCGTGAAGTCAGGGAAGAGACCAACCTCGAGGTGACGAACATCCGTTACTTCGGCAACCAGCCATGGCCCTATCCCAGTGGCCAGATGATAGGCTTCACCGCCGACTATGCCGGTGGCACCCTCCGCTTGCAGGATGAAGAGCTCTCCACCGCAGCCTTCTTCCGCTACGACCATTTGCCCGAAATACCTCACAAACTCAGCATGGCCCGCATGCTCATCGATGCCTGGTTGGAAAGCTACGGCCACCAAGTGTGAATAGGGGATGAGGGCAGTTCCCATTGTTGTGGAAAAGCCTTTCTTTCACCTCTCCCCCCCCTTTAGCACAGCATCGCCCTCAGTTCCCGCTCGTATTGTTCTGCATCGGTGAACACAATGCCCTCCATGCCCACGCGTCTGCCACCCTCGATGTTCTCCGCCCTGTCGTCCGCAAAGATGCACTCCTCGGGCTTCAGGTTGAACCTGTCGAATAGCCGGTGATAGATTTCCGCTTCGGGCTTGATCACCTTTTCCTCGGATGAGATAATATAACCGTCAAGAAGTTTGAAGATGTCAAACTGGGCCATGGTCAGATACACCTTGCTGCACCAGTTCGTGAGGCCATAGAGCCTGTATCCCTCCCCCTTCAACCGGGTGAGCAATTCGCGCATCCCCTCCACCTCGTTGGTCACAATCTCGGGATAATGCTCATCGAAGAAGCGGATTTCCTGCTCAAACTCCCTATTCTGGCAGATAATCTCCTCGATGATTTCATCCACCGGTCGCTCCTCACGGTCGAATATCCGTTGTATCTCCACATTGTGAAGCACCGGCGTAAAAGCCCGACACCTCTCTTCGTCAGTAATATATCGGCGGAAAAAAGCCTCGAAATCGTAATCCACGAGCACCTTCCCAAAGTCAAATATCAGGTTCTTTATCATGATTGGAAATCTGTTTAATGCGATAATGTATGGTGCAAAGATAAGGCATTTCTTTCAAATTGTAACCTCATACCCTCTCAATATAT
>JAFWYQ010000116.1 GCA_017517605.1 Bacteroidaceae bacterium | reverse complement strand
CAGAGACACAAAAACACAGAGTTTTTTTACTTTACAGGAGACAAATTCAAGCTACAAGTTATCAGTCAGTACTCGTAGCTTGTAGCTCGTCACTGATATATAATCTCTGTGTCTCCGTGTCTCTGTGTTCCAATAAAAAAAGAAACGCCATCAGTTTTTCGGACTGACCCGTTATTTGTTAACAGTACGTTTCGTACATCAACAAAATACGGATGTTGAGTGCTTACGAACCATATCTTTAAGCCTCAACATCCGTATCTTCTTTAATCCTTAATTCTTAATTTGCAAACGCAGCTTGTCACTTCAGCCATTTGTCGAGCCAACGGAAGAAGGTGCGTTGCCACAGGATTCCGTTTTGGGGCTTGAGCACCCAGTGGTTCTCGTCGGGATAGACGAGGAGTTGTGCCGGTACTCCACGAAGGACGGCGGCATTAAAGGCGCTCATGCCTTGTGAGGCAAGGATGCGGTAGTCCTTTTCACCATGGATGCAGAGGATGGGAGTGTCCCACTTGTCGACAAACTTGTGGGGCGAGTTGGCTGCGGTGCGTTGGGCAATGGGGTTGTTCTTCTCCCAATAGGCGCCACCCATGTCCCAATTGGCAAACCACATCTCTTCAGTCTCGAGATATTGTTGCTCGATGTTGAAGATACCGTCGTGGGCAATGAATGCCTTGAAACGCTTGTCGTGGTGACCGGCCAACCAATATACGCTGAATCCTCCGAACGAGGCTCCTACGCATCCGAGACGGTCTTTGTCTACGTAAGGTTCGCGTGCAATGTCGTCGATGGCGCTCAGGTAGTCGTTCATGCATTGGCCTCCGTAATCGCCACTGATGGCTTCGAGCCACTCCATGCCAAAGCCGGGAAGTCCGCGACGGTTAGGGGCAATGATGATGTAGTCGTTGGCGGACATTATCTGGAAGTTCCAACGGAAACTCCAGAACTGGCTGACGGGTGATTGGGGACCGCCTTGACAATAGAGCAGGGTGGGATACTTCTTGTTGGGGTCGAAGTCTGTGGGATAGATTACCCATGAGTGCAACATCTTTCCGTCGGTAGTCTTTGTCCAACGTGCCTCTACCTTGCCCAAGCGGAGTTGGGAGAAGATGTGGTCGTTCTCGTGGGTAATGGGAGTTATTTCAGTTGACAAGTTGACAAGTTGACGAGTTGACGAGGATTCAGCTCCGGATTGTCTTGTAAACTTGTCGTCTTGTTCCTTTTCAACTAAAACAACTGAATACAATTCGTCTGCATGGCTGATGGAATGGCGCTTGGCAATCAACTCTCCGGGCTTGCCAAGGGAAACAGAGGAGTAGTCGTAGTCGCCATCGGTTAGCTTCTTTACTTCACCATCGAGATTGGTTGAATAAATCATGCTGGTAGCGTGCCATACACCAGTGAAGTAGAGGGTCTTGGAGTCGCGCTCCCAACAGAAGGCATCCACACCGCTTTCGAAGGATTCGGTGACAAAACGTTTCTCGCCACTACGAAGGTCGAGCACACAAAGGCGTGTGCGGTCGCTCTCGTATCCGTCGCGCTCCATGCTTTGCCAAGCGATGTAGTGGCCATCGGGACTGAAGGCGGGGTTGGTGTCGTATCCGGCCATCATATCCTTGCCATTGCTTTTTTTTCCATTTTCCTTGCAGAGGTTGGTGGTGATTCCACCCTCTATATTATATAGGTATATGTCAGAGTCGGTGGAGGTGCTGTAGGCAAGGCCTGTCTTCTTGCGGCAGGTGTAGGCAATGAGTTGCCCGTCGGGACTCCATGCAAGTTGCTCCATACCGCCGAAGGGCTTCATGGGCGATTCATAGGGTTCGCCTTCAAGGATGTCCTTGGCTTCGCCCATCTTGTCACCATCAAAGGAGGCAATGTAAGGGTGGGGTACGGTCTCTACCCATTCGTCCCAATGCTTGTACATGAGGTCGTCGACGAGGATACCTGTGGTCTTGGGAAGGTCGGGATAGATGTCAACGGTGCGTTGGCCATACTTCACTTGTGCCACGAAGAGGATTCTGTCGCCTGTGGGTGAGGGGGTGAAGCCTTCGATGTCGCCATCAAAGAAAGAGAGTTGCCGGCGTCCGGTGCCATCGGGATTCATTTCCCAAATCTGGCTCTTTCCGCTTTGGCTACAGAGGAAAGCAATCTTGGTATCGCCCTTTATCCACACGGGATTGCTCTCGCTTTGTGCGGTGGTGGTGAGTAAGGTGTTGTCGGTACCATCGGCATTCATTACGTAGATGACGCGGTGGCTCTTGTTTTGCTCGACACTATAGTAGGCTACGGTGTAGACGATGCGTGTGCCGTCGGCACTCACTTGGTAATCGCCAATACGACCCATTGCCCAAAGGGCTTCGGGAGTAAGGCGTCCGTCGCTGACTTTGAACTCTGTCTGTTTGCCGATGATAGGTGCATCGGTTTCGGTCTTCTCCTGCTTGGCACCGGTGCAGGAGGCAAGGAATAAGGCAGTTGCCATAAATGCGGTGATTGATTTCATTAGGTGGTCCTATTATTATTGCTTTTAGACGCAGATGACGCAGATGACGCGGATTTATTCTATGAAATGTATATCTGCGTTATCCGCGTCATTCGCGTCTAAAATGAGTTTTGATATTATCTTTTATTTCTGTTTTGTTGTTGCTGTTGTTGCAAGCGTTGCTGCTCTTCGAGTTGTTTCTGAAGGGCTTCGAGCTTTGCGGCCATACCAGTCATCTTGCGCGGTTTGCTCTTGTTGGCTTCCATGCGGGCCTCGAGCTTGGCAAGCAGGGTTTTGTCATCGGTGGTCTTGCGGAGGACAATCATGATGAGTATACCGATAAGGCCCGAGATGAAGTAGTAGTAGTTCAAACCTGCCGAATAGCTGTTGAAGAAGAAGATGAACATGACGGGCATGGCGTACATCATAATCTTCATGCCGGGCATCTGTTGCTGCCCCGCCATGGTATCCTTCTGCTGGCGCATCGTGTACCATGTGTTGAGGATGTTGGTGACACTGAAGAGCAAGCAGAAGAGGCTCAAGTGGTCGCCAAGCAACCAGATGTCGGTTCCCCAATTGATGACATCGTCGTAGGTAGAGAGGTCCTTTGCCCAAAGGAAACTTTGTCCGCGAAGCTCGATAGCGTTGGGCACAAAGTTGAAGAGCGCGATGTAGACGGGCATTTGGATGAGCATGGGCAAGCATCCTCCCATAGGGCTTACACCGTAGCGGCTATAGAGTGCCATGGTCTCTTGGTTCTTCTTCATGGCATCCTCGGGATTGGGGTATTTCTTGTTTATCTCATCGATGTAGGGCTTGAGCACACGCATCTTGGCTGATGACATGTAGGACTTGTAAGTAGTGGGATACACTACAATCTTGACGATGATGGTCATCAGGAGGATAACGATACCCATGTTGAGTCCCCAACCGCTGAGCCAATCGAATACGTTGATGGTGAACCAACGGTTAATCCATCGGATAAGAGGCCAACCGAGATAAACGAGATTCTCCAATTCGGGATCTTTGTCTTCGCCCCATACAAAGTCGTTGGTGGCTTGGAGAGTCTTGAAGTGGTTAGGACCGAAATAGAGTTGGAAATTGGTACTTTCCTTACCTGTGGGGTCGAAGAAGGCTTCGGTATTGGCTGTATACTTCTTCAAATATCCGCTCCCTTCCTTTTGGGGAACAGATTTGAATGATGCCTCTTCGAAGTCTTGTTCGGCAATGATTACGCTGGAGAAGAACTGATTCTTGAATGCAATCCAGTTGACAATGCCTTCGGCTTCTTCCTTGTCTTCGGCCCGTTCGTTGAGGTGCTCGGTATCATCATTGTCGATGCGGTAGGTGAGGGACGAGAATTGCTGCTCGAAGCTGAATCCCTTCTCCAATTGACGGGTGCGCTGATACCAGTTCAAGTCCATAGTCTTGGTACTGGGGGTGAAGAAGTGCTGCATACCTTCAGCCTTGATGGTGAAGTCGACCAAATACAGATTGTCTGGCAGATAGTAGTTGAAGTCGATGTATCGTCCTTCGCCAGCTTGAAGACGCATGGTGACGGTACTGTCCGATACATTCAGCGGTTGGAAGTAGAGGTTTTCGGTGAGGATGTTCTCATTCTTTCCGCTGAAGGCGAAATTCATGCTCATGTCATCTCCATCGAAAAGTACTACGGGTTTACCATCCTGACCGTTATACTCGGCAAGAGTAGCTTTGCTTACACGACCTCCCTTGGTTGAGAGTTGAAGCTCTACCAAATTATTTTTCAAGGTTACGAAAGTTTCGTTTCCCTGTGAGGCAGAAAAAAGAGCCGAAGTAGAGTCGGGAGTGTAAGCCGCAGCCTGTTGGGCTTCGGCCAATCCGGCTGCTTCGAGGGCTGCTCGTTCTTGGTTGACTTGTTGAATAGAGTCCCGTAAATGATTGGCACGCGCAATCTCCTCCTCGGTTGGACCATTATAGATGCTGAAGCCAATAAGCACCAATCCGATAAGGGCGAATCCAATTAAAGTGTTTTTGTCCATTAAATTGATTTGTGAATTATAAATTATGAATTTGATTTTTTAGAACACAAAGACACAGAGACACGGAGGGGATTTAGAGTATAAAGAAACTCTGTATCTCCGTGTCTCTGTGTTCTTTAGCTGTTTTACTTGTTTACTGCAGCCTTAACGAATGCCAGGAAGAGGGGGTGGGGGTTGAGTACCGTGCTTCCGTATTCGGGATGGAACTGTACGCCCACATACCACTTGAGCGAAGGAATCTCCATGATTTCCACCAAGTCGCTTTCGGGGTTAATGCCCACACAGGTCATACCGTTCTTTTCAAACTCGGCCTTGAAGGCATTGTTGAATTCGTAGCGGTTGCGATGACGCTCTTGGATGTGCTCCTTGCCATACGCCTCGAACACCTTGTTGCCTTGTGTGAGCACACATTCGTAAGAACCGAGGCGCATATTCTCCTTCATGTCGAGTACAGACTTCTGCTCCTCCATCAAGTCGATGATGGGGTGGGTAGTCTTTTCGTCCATTTCCTTGGAGTGTGCATCGGCGTAACCGAGTACGTTGCGGGCAAACTCTACGGCCATCATCTGCATACCAAGACCAAGGCCAAGGGTAGGGATGTTGTGTTCGCGGCAATATTTGGCAGCGATGAGTTTGCCTTCGATACCACGGTTTCCGAATCCCGGACAGATGACTACTCCGTCAATATCTGTCAAAAGTTCATTGATGTTGCCATCGTTGATATTTTCGCTATAGATAAACTCTACTTTAGCCTTACGGTCGTTGTATGTGGCTGCTTGCGAGAGCGACTCCATAATGGATTTGTATGCATCCTGCAGGTCGTACTTGCCGATGATGGCAATCTTCACCACTTCGGTAGCATTGTAACGACGATTGAGGAAATCGCGCCAAGGACCGAGGGAAGGAGTTTCGCCTACGGGCAGACCTACCTTTTCGAGGATAGTGGCATCCAATCCCTGCTCCTGCATCTTCAAGGGAACTTCGTAGATGGTGGGCACATCCATGGATTGAACAACAGCTTTCTTGTCGACATTGCAGAAGAGGGCCACTTTGTCCTTCATGTCCTGAGGAATCTCATGCTCGGTACGGAGGACAAGCACGTCGGGTTGAACACCCAATGATTGCAATTTCTGCACACTATGTTGTGTAGGCTTGCTCTTCAACTCACCTGCGGCAGAGAGGTATGGCACGTATGTGAGGTGTACGCTTACTGCATTACGACCCAACTCCCACTTCAACTGACGGATGCTCTCGATGTAGGGGAGAGATTCGATGTCGCCCACTGTACCTCCAATTTCAGTAATCACAAAATCATACTTGTACTTGGTACCCATCAACTTCACGTTGCGCTTGATTTCATCAGTGATATGAGGAACCACCTGTACGGTCTTGCCCAAGTAGTCGCCACGGCGTTCTTTGTCAATAACACCCTTATAGATGCGTCCGCTGGTGATGTTGTTGGCTTTGGTGGCCTCTATGCTGAGAAAACGCTCGTAGTGACCGAGGTCAAGGTCGGCCATGTGTCCGTCAACTGTTACGTAGCACTCGCCATGCTCATGCGGATTCAATGTACCCGGGTCGATATTGATATACGGGTCAAACTTCTGGATGGTTACGTTGTAGCCACGGGCTTGCAACAACTTTCCGATAGATGCTGAAATGATTCCTTTACCCAGTGACGAGGCAACTCCTCCCGTCACAAAGATGTACTTAGTTTCTGCCACAGTTGTATATTTTTATAATGTTATACTTTACTTTATTTTCAGGGTGTCGTTTGCTTAAAAAAACAAATAACGCGCAAAGTTACGAAAAAAAGTTCTACCATCCATCGTTTTTGCTCTAAAAAAGAGTGAATGAAATATATTTTAGTATCTGACTGAAAAAATATGAAAAAAGATGGATGGCAACTGAAAATATTAGTGTACCTTTGCAACTCAACTACTTTTTGTGCAATTAGTCATGTAAATAAATGTTTTTAAGCATTAAACTAAATAACATATTATTATGGAATATAGAACTGTTACTTCTGCCTTATGCCTTTTGTCAGTATCGTGTCTGATGGCCGGTCAACCAGGAAATGTGAAAAACACCAAGGATGAATTTGATAAATTAGCTGAGCAATATGAATCAGCCATGAATGGATTGGTGAATGATTACGATGCAGACGTCACATCTGAGGAGACAAATATGAATCCACGCCTTATCCGACTTTTTGGAAAGACCACTTTGTACGCTTCAAGTGTAAGCAATGCGTTGAAGAGCGAAGGGGATACTGAATTGTATGCAACTTCGGACGGTGGTGACTATTTGGCTTTGTCGGAAGATACACAATTGGCTCATCAGCAGCAGATGGAAGAGGCCATCGACAATGCCGTGTTGAATGCAAGCATGATGCATCCCGAGCAGTTTGCATATACCGAAAAGCATTTCAAGGAAGAAGTGAAAACCGTAGAGGATGTGAAAGAGCAAGAGGTGATAAACAACATTGTGCCTCAAATTGCCCCTCAAGCAATTCAAGAGGAGCAAGCTGTAGGAGTTCAAATGGAGGTGAAGAAGCCGAACTTCTGGAAAACTTCGGGTGAAACCTATCTTCAGTTTCAACAAAACTATATTTCAGGTAACTGGTCACAAGGTGGTGAAAGTACCAATACACTGATGTCTGGCTTGACATTGAAAGCCAATTATAACGACCAACAGAAGGTGCAATGGGACAATGCATTTGAAGCCAAATTAGGTTTTACTACTGCTCCTTCGGATAAGGAACACAAGTATCGCACTAATGCAGATATGTTACGTTTGACTTCAAAGTTGTTGTTGAAAGCTATCCGCTCTTGGAATTATTCTTTCCAAGTTACGTCACAAACACAATCGTTACGTACATATCAGGCTAATAGTACCATTTATACATCAGCTTTTCTTGCTCCGTTGGATACAAAGGTGAGTATCGGTATGGATTATAAGAAGAGTTGGAAGAATTTTAATATCTCAATCAATATTTCTCCGTTGACTTATCGTTGGTTATATATTGGCGAAAGAGGTGATATTATAGGTGATAATGCAGACGGTACACCAAAGTATCGAATCCTCGACAAGTATTGTATTAAACCAGGACATCGCTCGTTGCAAGAGTACGGTTCGAGTACCAATATAAATTCTTCTTGGCAGATTACTAAAAACATCAGTTGGACAAGTCATATCGACGCTTTCACCAGCTACGAGAAGATGGTTGCTAACTGGGAAAATACTTTCGACTTTGCTGTAAGCAAATACCTCTCCACCAAGTTGTTCTTTCATGGACGATTTGATGATGGTGTACGTAAAAAAGATGGATATAGTTACTTCCAGTTTAAGGAATACCTCCAATTCGGTTTGTCATATAAATGGTAAGATAATATAAATGGACTTTTTCCGCATCTGGCGGATGTATATATATCTTATAAGGTACGGTGTCATCCTATTGGCACCGTACCTCTTTTTTTGTACTAAAGGGTTAGTCTTGATTCTGATTTCCTTTCTTAATCAATTGTCACATATAGGTTTAATACGAAACTTACCTATGTTTGTCTTTTTGTAGAAAAGGTTGACTCCCAAGATTCAACCTAATGCAAGGAAATAAAAAGCGAATTAATCGTAGTTATTCAGAGAAGAATGCTCTATTGCATGACTTATTGGAAGATTACTACTTGAATCATTT
>JAFWYQ010000013.1 GCA_017517605.1 Bacteroidaceae bacterium | reverse complement strand
GTTATCGGCTCTTCGAGCCTAGGAGTTAGAGCCAATAGTTTAGCAAATTATGTGAGCAACGCATTTGGCTTTAACTCCTTTAACTCCTAGCGAAGCGATAACTCCTTTAACTCCTGATAGTTGAACTTGCGAAACTTAAATACTATACCACGGAACAAACGTAGCATTTGACAGCATTGACTTAAATAAGTCGAAACCAAACAAAGACTTTGGAAAGGGATTTTATCTATCTGCCGATTATGAGCAAGCAATGGCTATGGCTGAAACAAAAGTTGATCAATTGGAGTTTGGTTCACCCATAGTATTAGCGTTCGAGATTGACGAGTCACAAATGGAGGGACTGAATATCCTACGATTCAACGAATATTCCGAAGAATGGGCAACGTTCATTTTGCTCAATCGCAGAAATGAATCAAATCAACCCGCACACAACTATGATATTGTATTCGGCCCAATTGCCAACGACCGCGTAGGTGTTCAGTTATGGAAATACGAGACACAAAGTATCGACCTGCCCACCTTGGTAAGGAATCTGCAACACATGAAAGGCATAACTTTCCAGTATTTCTTCGGTACAGAACAGGCCATAAAACTCTTGAAGCAGCTATGAACATACAAGAACACATGAAATTGGATATGACGAAGAACCTTGCTGTTCTGTTAATGGACGACCATATCGACCTGACAATGGAACAAGCACTTTCTATCGTTCTGAACTCAGATACGTACCAACGAATGCAAAATGAGAAGACACATCTTATCTATCAAAGTCCAAGATACGTATATGCTTTCCTCGCCAACGAACTGAAAAAAGGCAGGATGGAGTAGTCATCACACGTTAAGGAACAAACAAGAATACCATTCTTGTCCGCGTAAGATTCATATTCTTCCGACGGCAAGAATGGTATTCTTCTTTAATGGGGATTCAATTACCGAAGAGACATTGATTAATAATTCAAGTTTCGCAAGTAGGAACTTGAATTAATAATAAAACCTTTTGTTCTTATGTCAAAAAAAACAATATCTCTCAATCCTCACCCCTTATATTCCCCATACATCCTGACAATCTCCTCGATGGGTATGTCGAGGGCGCGGAGTTGTTTGAAGAACTCGGGAAGTTCCACTTCCATGAAGGTGGTACGACGGAGGGACGAGATTTTCTCTCCGGCACCGGGGCATACGAAGTAGCCAAGGCCACGGCGGGTGAAGATAATCTCCTGACTCTGCAAGTAGTCGTAGGTGCGCACCACGGTGTTGGCGTTCACCTCTACGGTAGCGGAATATTCGCGTACCGAAGGGATGCGTCCGTCTTCGGGATAGATGCCCTGACGAATTTCGTCGCAGATGCGGTCAGCTATCTGTAGGTATATCGGTCGGCTTTCCTTGAATTTCATAGCAAAAAACGGCGTTTACGTTCAACGACTTCCGACAGGCGGAACACACGATAAGCCCAATACCAATTGAGGATGGTCCACATAAAAAGGAGTATTGCACAGGCAAGGATAAATTCATCGTAATAGCTCCGCATGAGGGTATCGTACCAAGAGGGTACATCCTCCGGGAGAATCATGTACAGGATTGCCGCACCACCCACGACCAATAGGAATATCAATCCCGAAGTCTTTATAAACGGATACTTTCTCCAGAAGTTTCCTCCAAGAATATAGCAGGAATGGGCGCACACTGTCATGGAGAGCATAAACAAACCTCCCCATTCACCCCATTGACTATGGAAAAAGGATTGATATTCTTTCATCTCCCAAAGTCCGGGAAGCAGGCTCTGGCGAAGCACCTCGAACTCGCCTTGATAATATCCCAACAGGGGGAACAGGTACATACGAATCAGATCGGCCAAGAGGATGCCTACGAGAAACACCAACAACGGAGCTACCACCGCATAGACAGAACGTGCGATAAACTTCTCGTCGTCCCTTGCAGGAAGTATCAACATATTAGCCCTCCCCTCCTTCGTATGCATGTTGGCCATAACCAACGAAGCGGACAGGAAAAGAAGGTTAAACACAGCAATATTCCAATCATCCATCACATCCTCAACATAGCGTTCGTACAAGTTTGCATAGTATTTCGTCCACTCAAAACGCGCCACACCTTCGTACAGAAACCATAAGAACACGACTGGCATAATCAGACATCCATACAGAAATATTTTCCAATTCTCCACCACATCGCGCTTCACCAACAAGCCCACGCGACTAAAACTGAATGAATTATATGTTTTCATCATTATTTCAAAGTTAAATGGTTAGACAATCTGTGAACGATAGAAAAAGCGGTAGGCAAGGAACCAGCAGAGGATTGCGAGCACAGCACACAACGCAAACCACCCGTCGAATGGCAGCCCCGGGGCTCTTCCAGGAACAAAGATGTTCAGCATCATGGGCACTCCCCATGCAACCACGAAAAGAATCCCCAAGACCTTCAATCCTGCAAGGCGATGCCAAACACATCCGCCAAGGATAAAGAGAGAGTGAAGGAGATAACCACCTGTAGAATCCGTCCATCCCAATGCCCACCAAGGGCCGATAAACGGTCCGCCATCAGGCTCACTATAAGGAGAAGGAAAAAACGCAACTTTAGTCATTTTCAAGAATTCCCAGATTGTCCAATTTTGATAAATGCCAAGCTTCTGGTTCCACATGAGGGACAACAGATAAAATGTCACATCAGCCAAGGCATACGCAACAATCGCTATCAAGATGAAGAATACGGTCGAAAAGAATACCCGCCAAACAAATTTCTCCGCATTGGACACAGGTAACATCAGGAATTTCACACATCCACTCTTGCTAATCTTCGGCTCCATCACCAATGATGCCGAACGATAAAGGAGAATCAGGAAAAAGAGATAGCCCAATATCACCCATATTTCACTAATATCCAAAGCCATGGAAGAGTTTGTAGGAGTGGGCAACAGAATAATTGCAAGAAACATTATTGCCAAATACCCCAAGTACAACCCGAAGTATCGCCAAGCATACACCTTCCAATTTGTCCCCACATCCCACTTGGCAAGCATCCAGATGCGGGAGAGACTGAACGTATTATTTATTTTCATCACCATTTCAATATTAAATTATTAAACAATTTGCCGACGGCAAAAGAGGCGATAGGCCAACCACCAGCAGAACACAATAAGGCAAATGAGGACACTATTCACCAAGAAGGTTGAGTCTCCCTCTATAGAAACTTTCTCCAGCCAATCCAGGAAGGGAAAACCAAAGCGAGTAGAACTTAATATCAACGCTACGGTAAAAATCCCCCTATGGAAACTTCCCACTAAAGCTATAGCATGAATGAGCAAGATGCTCAAACACATGGTCAGAGGCACCATCGTATAGAAACTCCCTGTGAACACCAATGGGATTTGCGGTGTCACAAGCGCGGGCGGAGTCTCATACGGGATAAAAGGAACCGCCCATTCAATCAGTATGTGGGCGACATATTGCACCACATCGGCCAGTACAAATGTTCCGAAAGAAGCAACATTGAAGAACACTGTAACGATCAGCACACGGCACAGGAACTTTTCGGCATTGGAGGCCGGCAACGTAAGATACGTCAATCGAGTCTTCTTCTGTTTAATCGGGTCAGCCAAATTGAATGCGGCAAACATGGCAAAGAGAAGATAAGCCGAAAACAATGCCACGGGCGGGAATCCCGTCACATCATGCGTCTGCCCTGCGGCCAATATGATAATCCACAGGAAAAAGCTATATGCCACAAACATGCCAGCACATTCCCAGAAGTACTTTTTCTTATTTATCGCCAAATCCCACTTTATCAGCAGTTTGATACGGGAGAGGCTGAACGTATTATTTTGTTTCATCATCATAGTTTACATTTATTATGCTGACGTACACAGATCCTTCGCTACGCTCAGGATGACAAAGACGGTCAGCAAACGATTCCATAGAAAACTTTATTCCGCAAACACCTGCGCTATCTTCTCAGGATGTGCCAAGGTGGCATTGAAGAGCAGTTCGAGGTTGAGCGTGCTCTCCTCTTCGCCAAGGCGGTTGGGGAGGATGACACTCTGGCCGTGTACCGAGGGTTGGGTGAAGAGTTCGTCGCCCGTAAGCTCGCCACTGGAAAGTTCGGTGAAGCAGAGGTGCGAACAGATGTCGCTGACTGATTGGTTGAGCAACGTGCGGCTACCGTCGATAATGACCACATGGTCGAGCAGGCTGTCAATGTCGCGAACCTGATGGGTGGAGATAATGACAGCCTTGTCCTCCGCCATGCCCGACGCCACCACGCGGCGGAACTGGCTCTTTGAGGGGATGTCGAGTCCGTTGCTCGGCTCGTCCATCACCAACAGTTGGGTGTTGGTGGCGAGGGCAAAGCACATGTATGCCTTCTTCTTCTGACCCATGGAGAGTTCGCCAAGGTGGATGTCCTCGTTCATGTCGAAATCGCGCAGACACGAGCTGAGCAGCTCGTCACTGAAGCGCGGATAGAAGGGGCGGTTCAGGCTGACAAATTGTTTGAGACTGACCTTCGGCAGGTTGAACTCCTCGGGCACAATAAACATCTGGCTGAGCGTCTCGGGGCGACGCAGGAAGACATTCACCCCCTGGTAGAGCACCTCGCCCTGACGGGGACGGAGCAGGCCGGTCATCAAGTAGAGCAAGGTTGATTTACCGGTACCGTTACGTCCCAAAAGTCCATACACACTCCCCTCGCCCAGCGTCAGGGAGAAGTCATCGAACACCGTCTGCTTGCGGTTGTAGCCGAAAGAGACATTTTTAATTTCCATCATCATAGTTCTTTGTCTTTAAGTGATTAATACTCGATTTTAGGTGTACTACTTCAATAGTACACTGCAAAAGTATACATGTTCAGCCATACAACCAAGAATGCGTGCTAATATTTAACATCTATTAAGGTATCGATGATTAACGCCCAAGGGAAAAGCAATTTGAATCAAGTGGGAGATACGAAATGTGACAAAATGTCAAATTGTATATTTAAGTCGCGAGAATCGCGTATTTCCATTCAAAGGAAATCTTGTGTGAATCTACGCGATTCTCAGTGCCAAATGGCAAGCTAATCCATTGTCCTACAGCGTATATTCAAAATCGACTCTCTCAAAACGTACATAATCTACACGCGAATTTCGCCCCTCGAAGGGGAGGAGAGCGTGTGATTTGAGGCCAAAGCACCGACCATCTGCAGTCCGATGGCCATTTGTCTGGAGTCCGATGGCCATCTGAGTGGAGACGGATGGCCATTTGTGCATAACACCGATGGCCATCCGTCCACAGATGAATGGCCATCCGTCTGAAGGGGAAACGCCACTTTTCGGCTCACCGCTCCCACTTTTTCGCACGTAGATGGTGCAAAATGCGGGAAATGAATGGTCGGAAATCGGGTGCATTTCTGCATATTTATGTACAAAATGGGAGGCAATTTGTATAAATATGCATCAAACGACCTTTTTATACAGACAGGGGAAATGTCAAAATGTAAGGGCAGAACAGGTATACAGACGAAAAATCAGGAGCCAATGCGCGCATAATGTAAGCTCCTTATCCTGGGAGAACAAAACGTCTACGCTATTAAATACTGAAAGAATAAACTCCAAAGTTGTGGGAATAAATTAAAAACCTTACCTTTGCGAGCGTAAATGTGCAAATATAATATAATAAGGTATAGAAACATGAAAAGAATCATTCTACTCGTCTCGCTTTGCTTGGGAATGTTGGCAGGCATGGCGCAGACCGCACCCACCCTGGAAGAGGTGACTGGCAGCACCTTCCGCGCCACACGCATCAACGGCGTGAACCCCTTGGCCGACGGCCAGCACTACGCCCAAATCAGTGCCGACGGAAAACGCATTGTGAAATATTCGTTCAAGACGGGCGAAGAAGTGGGTGTCATCTTCGACGTAGAGACGGCACGCGACCACACACTGAAGCGCGTGGAGGGCTACATCATGTCGCCCAAGGAGGACAAGATATTGATTCAGACAAACACGGTGCCCATCTACCGCCACTCGTTCACGGCCGAGTACTACATCTACACGGTGAAGAACAACACGCTGACCCCGCTGAGCGACGGCGGGCCGCAACAGGTGCCCCTCTTCTCGCCCGACGGCAACCTCATTGCCTTCGTACGCGACAACAACCTGCACTTGGTGAAGCTGCTGTTCGACAACAGCGAGTCGCAAGTGACCACCGACGGCAAGTTCAACGAGGTGCTGAACGGTATCCCCGACTGGGTGAACGAGGAGGAGTTCGGATATGCCCGCGCCTTCGACTTCAGTGCCGACAGTAAAATGCTGGCCTACATCCGCTTCGACGAGCGCGAAGTGCCACAATTCAGCTTCCCCCTCTACAAGGGACTGGTGCCCGAGCAGCAACAGTATGCCGACTACCCGGGAGCCTACACCTACAAGTACCCCGTGGCAGGCATGAAGAACTCGGTGCCCACGGTTCACACTTTCGACATCAAGAGCCGCGTGACACGCCAGATGCAGGTACCCCTTGATGCCGACGGATACATCCCCCGCATACAGTTTACGTCCAATGCCGACGGACTGGCCATCATGACACTGAACCGCCATCAGAACCGCCTCGACATCTACATGGGCAACCCGCGCTCGACCGTATGCAAGCTCATCATCCGCGAAGAGGCACCGCAGTACATCAAGACCGCCGCCTACGACCAGATACAGTTCTATCCCGAGAACATCGCCCTGCAGAGCGAGCGCGACGGATACAATCACCTCTACTGGTACACCCTTGGCGGCAACCTTGTGCGCCAAGTGACAAGTGGCGAGTACGAGGTGACGAACTTCCTCGGATGGGATGCCAAGACAGGAGCCTTCTACTACGAGAGCAACGAGGGGTCGCCCCTGCGCACAGCCGTCTATAAGATTGATGCCAAGGGACGCAAGAGTTGCCTCACCCCCGAAAAGGGTGTGAACAGCGCCATCTTCAGCACCAGCTTCGGCCACTTCATGAACACCTACAGCAATCTGCATACGCCCTTCGTGGTGACCCTGCGCGACAACACAGGCAAGACATTGAAAACCTTGGAGGACAACAAGGCTCTGAAAGAGAAACTGGCCAAACGTACCGTGGGACAGAAGGAACTCATCAGTGTGCCCATGCCCGACGGCACAGAGTTGAACGGATGGATGGTGAAACCGGCCGACTTCAGTGCATCGAAAAAGTACCCCGTCATCATGTACCAGTACTCAGGACCCGGCTCGCAAGAGGTAAAGGACAGTTGGAGCATAGGATTCTGCCGCGACGGTGGATTGCTGGAATCGTACTGGGCCGACCAAGGGTTCATCGTGGTGTGTGTGGATGGACGCGGCACAGGCGGACGCGGTGCTGCATTCGAGAAATGCACCTACCTGAACTTAGGCATCCAAGAGAGTAAGGACCAAGTGGAAACAGCTCTGTGGCTTGGCTCACAGTCCTACGTGGACAAGAACAACATCGGCATCTGGGGATGGAGCTACGGCGGATTCAACACGCTGATGTCGATGAGCGAAGGCCGCCCCGTATTCAAGGCAGGTGTGGCCGTGGCAGCCCCCACCAGCTGGAAGTATTACGACACGGTCTATACCGAACGCTTCATGCGCACCCCGAAAGAGAACGGCGAGGGCTACGAACAAGGTTCGGCCATGGCCCATGCAGACAAACTGAGCGGCGAGTTGCTGCTCATCCACGGTATGGCGGACGACAACGTACACTTCCGCAACTTTGCCGAATACACCGAAGCCCTTGTACAAGCCGGCAAGCAGTTCGACCAACAGGTCTATACGAACCGCAACCACAGCATCTTTGGCGGCAAGACACGTCACCACTTGTTTACACGCGTGACGAAACATTTTGAAGAACAGCTGAAATGACGGTGTAAGGTATAGGGTGTAAGGTGCAGGAAGATAGTTTGCAGGACTTAATCCCTAAACTCTAAACCATAAGCCTTACACCCTAAACCCTAAGCCTTATAAATCAAGAATATACAGGGCCGCTTTTCCAAGTCGGGAAGGTGGCCTTTCCATTCCTTGATGGGACGTGTGCAGATGTACTCATCGTCGCAAGTGACATTACAAGCAATGCAAAGGCGCGTCTGGGGACGACAGGTCTGAATCAGTTCCTCCAACAAGCGGCGGTTACGATAGGGAGTCTCGATAAAGAGCTGTGTCTGGTTCTCGGCATACGAGCGTTGCTCCAACATCTTGATGCGCTTCGTGCGCTCGCCTTGCTCGATGGGCAGATAACCGTGGAAAGCAAAGCTCTGTCCGTTGAAACCCGAAGCCATGACGGAGAGCAGGATGGACGACGGTCCCACGAGCGGAACCACCTTCAGCCCCCGACGTTGGGCAATGGCCACTACATCGGCTCCCGGGTCGGCCACAGCAGGACAACCGGCCTCGGAGATGACGCCCATCGATTCGCCACCGATGAGCGGTTTCAAATAGCCACTGATGTCAGCAGCCTGCGTATGCTTGTTCAGGGGATAGAACGTAAGGGAATCAATATCGATGGACGGCTCCACCTTCTTCAAAAACCGACGGGCAGTGCGCACCTCCTCCACAATAAAATGCTTGATTTGAAGAATCACTTCCTTGTTGTAAGCCGGAAGCACTTTGTCCAGCGAGGTATCACCCAACGTGACGGGGATAAGGTAAAGGGCGCAGTCCATAAGGAATTAAAAATTAAAAGTTAAAAATTAAAAGTTCATAGGAACTCGTCACCGGCAGCTAACCACTAATCACTAATAGCTCGTCACTCGTAGCTCGTAGCTTGTAACTCGTCACTCGTAGCTCCATCAATACGGCAACTGCAGATTACGAAGAAGAGAGCGATAGTCGGTCTCGCGAAGGAGGTCAGCGATGCTCATGTTCTTATTCTTGGCCATGTATTCGTCAATAATCTGCATACCCAACCACACACCAACTTCGCCCGGAGAGTCCAACCCCAAGGGGTAAGTACACTCGGCCGGCTGCAAATAGGTACGCACCAATTCAGGGTCGGTAGAATGAAGTTGTCCGCTTTCCTTCAAATAGTTCCAAATGCGTTCGCGCCGTTCGCGGCACCAATTGCCCTCTTCAGGGGTATATCCCATCTCCTCTTCCAGAGTTTCTGTCCCCATGATACGCGAAACCACCCAATGAATTTTTCCTCGATGCAGAATCTGGTCGAGCAACGTGCGGTGCCATTCCCACGGGAAAGGATATTCGCTGAGCAGATAGAAAGCCATGCAATCAGGCACAATACGCTCGGGCGACATGTCGGGAAGCTGGTAGGCATAGTAGAACTGACTGTACAACGGATAGTCGGCGCCCATATACTTATCTATACTGAATCCCAAGATGCTGTCGCCCACCACCACCGATTGGTTCAAGGCCGAGAATTGGGCATATACACGAGGAATAATCATGTGGGGCAACTCACGCTTCAACCGTTTGAAAGCGCGGGTAAAGTCGCGCTCAATGCGGCTCATGTCCGCAAACTTCGTCAGGGCATCGCGGTAGAGATTCGTCAAAAGGGGGTCGGAATAATATTCGCGCAGGCGCAGATTGATGTTGTCATCGCTTACCGAACCGATAGCCAACACCTCTTCAATCAAAAATTTAGTCTCTTGGGGATAGTCGGCACTCATCTTCTGGAGTGCTGAAAAACTGTTAAGCGAAATAAATTCGTCCAACAACATGTCGTAGCGGTGCACCTTTATATCCGTAGAAGAGCCGCTACGCCCCCCATAGTCCAACGACCACTGGCACGCAGCAATAGCCACACCGACAAATAGGGCCATTAAAAGGATATAAAGCTTATCACGCATAATTCTCTGTACAAATCCGTAACAACAGGTCCCAAACAGGTATGTTGGGCCTTTACCTTCCATAATTTTGGCTGCAAAGATACAATCTTTTAGAATATTAAACAAATTTTTACCAATCAAATAGCAGCGGCAAGGGAGGTTTAAGCTATATTTGCACAAAATAATAATTTACATCCACCAAAAACATACCCAATTATGAGAAAAATGCAACTTTTTGCTACCGCCTTTTTGGCGATGAGCGCAGTATCGTGCCAGTCTGTACAGGAGAAAGAACTGACCCTGACCGTCAGCAACTCGTGGGAAGAGGCCAAACAAAACGAACCTATCGTACTGAACCTCGAGGAGGTGAATCCGGGATTCAATGTGCAATCCGTCGTAGTGAAAGAGGGTACCACCGAAATACCTTCGCAATTGGACGACCTGAATGGCGATGGCAAAAACGACGAAGTGGCCTTCCTGCTGGATATGCCGGCCAAGAGCAAACGCGACATCACCGTCAGCCTTTCAGCAGAAAAGAGCGACAAGACTTATCCTGCACAGGTATATGCACAGATGATGCTGAGCGACAAAAAGAAGACATATCCCAAAATACAATCCTTGACAGTACCCGGCGAAAGCGACGTATATAACAGCCTGCATCACCATGGTCCGGCCTTCGAATCGGAACTGGTAGCCTACCGCATCTACTTCGACAAGCGACAGACAGTGGACATCTACGGTAAAAGCCGCAAGGGCTTTGAATTGGCTGAAACACTCTTCTATCCAACAGATGAACACAAGGCCCAAGGCTATGGCGACGATGTCCTGTGGGTAGGAAGCACCTGCGGAGCCGGAACTCTGAAAGGTTGGGAGAATGGGAAGCCTGCCCACATTATCCCCGCACTGCGCACCGAATGCATCCGTTCGTACGGCCCGTTGCGTACCGTGGTAGACATCATCGACACCGACTGGAACTACCAGGGCAAGACCATTACCATGACCACCCGTTACATCCTCTACGGCGGACACCGCGATGCCCGCGTGGAGGTATCATTTGCCGAACCGTTGGAGGACGAGACATTCTGCACCGGTGTCATCAATGTGAAGAACTCCGAACACTTCTCTGACCACAACGGTCTCACCGGCTGTTGGGGCACCGACTGGCCCGCCGGAGCCAACGACACCATCGGCCGCAAGTTAGAGACTGTGGGATTGGCCGTATGCATCCCCAACAAGAACATCAAAGAGGAACAACCCGTAACCGAAAACCTCCTCTACACCGTAGGTGCCCAAGGAGAAAAAGGTTTTACCTACCACATTTCCTTTGCCTCACTGCGCGAAACCTTCGGTTTCAAAAACGCCCAAGAGTGGTTCGCCTACATGACACAATGGAAGAAAGAGTTGGAACACCCTTGCGAGGTAACCATTAAATAAATGGGAGTTTTTTTTTATCTAGTAATCATAGAGATTCTAGAGATTCTAGATAATCTAGACAATCTAGAATCTCTAGAATCCCTAGAATATCTATCCTATCCCGCAATCCTATTAACCAGTTAAAAAAACTATGCCCAAGCGCCTTGCCATCTTCGACCTCGACGGCACATTGCTGAACACCATTGCCGACCTTGCCACCAGCACCAACCAGGCATTGGAAGCCTGCGGATTCCCCACACATCCCGTGGAGGAATACCCCATGTATGTGGGCAATGGCATCAACAAACTGTTTGAACGAGCTCTACCCGCCGAAGCGCGCACCGAAGAGAACATCTTGCGCATCCGCGCACACTTCCTGCCCTATTATGACGAGCACAATGCCGACTTGAGTTCTCCCTATCCAGGAATTCCCCAACTGTTGGAGCACCTGCAGGCTGCTGGCATCCAAATGGCTGTGGCCTCCAACAAATACCAACGGGCTACGGAGAAACTTATCCGCCATTATTTTCCCACCATCCGCTTTGCCGCCATCTTCGGACAACGGGAGGGTGTACCCGTCAAGCCCAACCCACAGATAGTGGAGGACATCCTTTCCATCGTCCCCGTCAAGCGGGAAGAGGTTATCTACATCGGCGACTCGGGTGTGGATATGCAAACTGCACTTAATGCCGGGGTAGAAAGCATCGGAGTCACTTGGGGATTCCGTCCAAGGGAGGAATTGATGGAACACTCTCCTACCCATATCGTTAGCACTACGGAAGAGATAGAGACCATCACGTTACAATAAAACAAGGATATGCAACATACGTACAAATCCCCCTGAAGTGAATCGCGTATCTTTGCATCATCATCAATAAAAACCAATTAAACAACCCTAATGAACATGAAAAAGATTATGTACACTTTCGCAGCTGCATGTGCCTGCTTGGCTTTGACATGCTGCAACCAATCGGAGACGGCAAAGTATGCGTCTACCATTGTGAACGAGGACGGAACCGTCACTTTCCAGTACAAGAATGACAATGCCAAGGAGGTGTTTGTGGACGTGCAGTTTGCAGGCAAGAACCCCATGAAGCGCGACAGCCTCACTGGCATGTGGACAGCGACATTAGGTCCTGCCGCACCCGACATGTACCCCTACTGCTTCCAGGTGGATGGCATCAGTGTCATGGACCCCATGTGTGAACTCTACTTCCCCAATGAAGGCTTCAAGAACAGTTTGTTGGAGATTCCTGCCAAGGAAGGTTCGCTGCCACACGACATCAAGGACGTGCCACACGGACGCATGGAGTATCTGCACTACTATTCAGAGAGCCTTGGCGGAACCAACACTGCACTGGTCTATCTGCCACCCAGCTACTCAGAAGATACTGAAAAGAAATACCCCGTGTTCTACCTTATCAGTGGAACAACCGATACTGAAGAGGTTTACTACAAGGTAGGACGTGTAAACTACATCCTCGACAACCTGTTGGCTGAAGGTAAAGCCAAGGAGATGATAGTGGTGTTGCCCTACGGTAATCCCACCAAGTTGCTTCCCGTAGCTCCCCGCTTCGGTGGTATGGGCATGGGATTCGGCGGCGATGTATTCTCCAACGACATGACAAACGACCTGATGCCTTACGTAGAGAGTACCTA
The DNA here is from genome assembly GCA_017517605.1 of Bacteroidaceae bacterium. Lineage (GTDB taxonomy): Bacteria > Bacteroidota > Bacteroidia > Bacteroidales > Bacteroidaceae > Phocaeicola_A. Next base: position 9,538 of record JAFWYQ010000013.1, on the reverse strand, counting down.
CCGTACCCTCAACGACCGCGAAAGCCGCGCCATCGGTGGATTCTCACGTGGTGGAAACCAAGGCTTGGGTTATGGTTTGGGCAACCTCGACAAGTTTGCTTACCTGTGTTCGTACAGCTCATTCACCGGCACCTACAACACAGCCGTGTACGACAATGCTGACGACACCAACAGCAAAATCCGCCTCCTCTGGTCGGGTGTAGGTACTGACGACTTCCTGTTCGGTAACTCACGCGACTTCACTGAGTTCCTCGATAAGAAGGGCATCCGCAATGCCAAGGTGTATACCCACGACAAGTTCGGTCACACTTGGATGAATGCCAAATACTTCCTGTCGTTGACATTGCCGCTCCTCTTCAACCCCGAAGCCTCTGAGGAGGTGATGAGTCAGGCTATCCCGACCATCGAAAAGACTGGTAACGAACCGCAATTCACTGCCGGTGTAATGGCAGCCTTGTTCCCCCGCTCTATCACATCACCCGTATTCAGCGAAACAGATGTGACTTTCCAGATTCAAGCACCAAACGCACAGAGTGTGACCTTGGAAAGCGAACTGTTGGAAGAGCCTTTGGCTATGGAGCGCGACAACGACGGTGTATGGAGCGCAACCATCCCCAACGCAGCCGACATCGTGTTTGAATACAATTTCAACATTGATGGTACCCGCGTATGCGATGCCAGCAACATGTACCTCTCTCCCTGCAAGGGATTCAAGCCCAGCGTCTCTTACGGCAAACAAGGCAAATACTACATGTACAACTCAGGCAACATCAAGCACGGTATCGTCAGCTACGACTATGCCGCTGACAAAGCAGAATACCGCCATCCCGATGCTGACGAAAATGCCCCCGTCATCACATTGGTTATGGGCAAGAACCACACCGCCGAAAGTTGGTTCAAGGTGGGTAACGCTGCCGCTATGGCCGACATTCTGGTTGCCAAAGGTTGGGCAAAACCTTGCCGCCTGATTGTTTCTTCAACCCGTGGCGAAGGTGTCAACATCGAAGCCGACGACTATGACACTTGGCCCGAACGTGCCACCGCATTGGAGAAAGCATTGTTAGTTAAGTAAAATTACATTATATCCATAAACAAAGAGGGTATGCCCACAACGGACATACCCTCTTTAATTTTTCTTTCAACTCCATTCTATAACAATCCACTGAACCTCTTCACCCCTTTCACATAGTATCGCCAAAGCAGGCTCCAAGGGAGGCGTTCGGGTTGGGTAGGTTGTATCGTTTTGGAAAGGTTATCGGCACGGACACTCTGATAAGAGGGGCGCATGGCTCGATAATCTTTGCGAGCACGGAAGACGGCCCGGACATTGCCCCACTCGCCTTTCAACAGGAACTGGAGGGCGGCCAACATATCCAAGCACCATCGCATACACATGACAGAATGCAACTCCTCTTCGGGCAGATTCTTGTAGAGCATCAGCAGGTTGTTGCGGAAGTTGAGGTAAGTCTTGCGGGGATTGGCCTTGTTCAGCGTAGCACCACCTACGTGATAGACAACGCTTTGGGGAATGCAAACGATTCCTCGCCCACGGCTACGCAAGCGCCAACAGAGGTCAATTTCCTCCATGTGGGCAAAGAAACGGGCATCCAGTCCGCCCGCTTCGCGGTAGTCGGCCGTGCGGATAAAGAGGGCGGCACCCGTGGCCCAAAGTACAGGAACTGTCGTATCGTATTGTCCCTTATCCTCTTCTACCGTATCCATCATGCGCCCACGGCAAAAGGGATAGCCATACTTATCCATAAAGCCACCACATGCACCGGCGTGCTCAAACTCGTTGCGCCGATGATAGCTGCGTATCTTGGGTTGACAGGCCGCCACCTCGGGATGGGCATCCATATAGTCGAGCATGGGGGTGAGCCACCCCTCCGTAACCTCCACGTCAGAGTTGAGCAACAGGCAATATTCCGCATCCACTTCAGCCAACGCACGGTTGTATCCTTCGGCAAAACCGTAGTTCTTGTCCAATAGGATAAGGCGTACGTCGGGGAACTCCTGACGCATTACCTCCAAAGAGTTGTCCGTGGAAGCATTGTCGGCCACACAGACCTCTATCCCCTCCCCTTTCGAGTGAGCAATCACCGAAGGAAGGAACTCGCGGAGCATTGCAGCTCCGTTCCAATTCAATATAACGATAGAGAGTTTCTTCATATAATTGTAGCTTTCAACGCAGTCTTGTCTTCATTGAATTCTCCCATACGGACACGCACCAATTGGTTGTCCATGTGGGCAGGCGCATCGGCCACCTCCACACGCACATAGTTTTCGGTAAATCCATGGAAAGGTTGTCCGGGTTTGGGATGTTCCAGCAACACCGTAGCTTCGCGCCCGATGTGGCGGGCATAGAATGCCTCGGTCTTCTCGTCACTCAAGTTCAGCAGGAGCTGGCTCCGGCGGTGCTTCTCCTCGGGCGACACCTTATGGTCAATCTTCAACGCCTGTGTACCTGGCCGTTCGGAGTAACTGAACACGTGCAACTGGGTTACGTCCAACCCCTGCAGGAAGCGGTAAGCCACATCGAAATACTCCTCCGTCTCGCCACGCGTGCCCACAATGACATCCACACCAATGAACGCATCGGGCATCACCCGCTTGATGTGGGCAATGCGATTGGCAAACAGGGCAGTATCGTAACGGCGATGCATCAGTTTAAGCACCTCGTCGCAACCCGATTGCAAAGGAATGTGGAAATGGGGCATGAAGGCACGCGACTGAGCCACATAGTCAATGATTTCGTCCGTCAACAAGTTCGGTTCAATGGACGAGATACGGTAGCGTTGAATCCCCTCGACGGCATCGAGCGCCTTCACCAAGTCGAAGAACGACTCGCCTGTAGTCTTGCCAAAGTCTCCGATATTCACTCCCGTAATGACAATCTCCTTGCCACCCTCTGCGGCCACCCGTTCGGCCTGCTCCACTAAGGAAGCAATTGTACCGTTGCGGCTCCGTCCACGGGCGTATGGGATAGTACAATAGGTACAGAAATAATCGCACCCGTCCTGCACCTTCAGGAAGTAGCGTGTGCGGTCGCCCCGTGAACAGGAGGGAGCAAAGGAACGGATCTCCTTCATGGGAGTATGCAGCACTTGCGTCTCTGCCTCAGCGAAATGCTTTTCTATCAGTGCCAGAATCTCCCCTTTCTGTTCGGCACCCACCACCAGATTAACTCCATCGATGTCGGCAATGCGTTCGGGCTTCAATTGGGCATAACACCCCGTCACCACCACAAAGGCATCGGGATGGTTCTTCACCAACCGGTTGATGGCCTGACGGCACTTGCGGTCAGCCACCTCGGTCACCGAGCAGGTGTTCACCACACAGATGTCCGCCTGTTCGCCCTTGCGCACGGTGCGTACCCCCGCCTCCTTCAATGCCTGTCCCAATGTGGAGGTCTCGGCAAAGTTCAGCTTGCACCCAAGGGTGTAATAGGCCGCTTTCTTATCTTGGAATATACTGTTGTCTGTCATACGTAGTTATTGCGCGACAAAAGTAGTATTTATATGCGAGACATCCGCAAGATTTCCCTTTTATCTTAACGAAATATAAGAAAAAGGGAAAGAGTTATCGGAACTTCCTACGTTGCGCACCGTAGGAATTAATTCTATCTATTCAACATTCGCAAGTTCTACTTTTACAAAAATAAAGGAGAAGTCCCCTTGAGCGGTAATGAAAAATCACATATTAAACCTGTTATCCAGATGTTTTGCTATCATAGTCGGGCTTTTGGCTTTAACTCCTATACCCAAAGGGTAGATAACTCCTTTTAACTCCTATAACTCCTTCGCAAGTTTTACTTGCAAAACTTGAATACCGTTCCTAAAGTTCCGAAGAATCATCTCTAAATTTCGCTGAACTTCTCCTGCGCATCCTTCGGTGCGCAGTTGCGCACGAACGGAAATTCTCCTAAATTTCGGTGGAATTTTAGGAGAGGTTCTTTTTTGCCATCGTCATCGTTCTCCGTAGGGGCAATCCCTTGTGGTTGCCCTGATATGTGTGGGATCAAACATTTGGGCACCCACAAGGGGATGCCCCTACGGTGGACTTTCACAGTTGCGATTAAGGAATATTTATTATAAAAATTCTCTTCATTCTTTACCAACAAACTTCTCCAGCACAGCCTTCACTTGTGTGCAATATGCCTTCACGCTGTTCTCTTTCAGATTGGTGGCCATGCGCAGCATCTCCATGTCGTGATGATGGCCCAAGGATACCAGACAAGCAAGTTCCTGCTTGTCACGCAACACGGGGTCGGTCTCTATCAATTGACGGACACCTGGATGGGCATACTCCGCCAATTGCTTCAACAATCCGGCATACTCTTCGCGACGGATAGTATTAAGTCTGTTCATCTGTCCCCCCTTCAGTTCCAGCACCAACAGGACTGCCCGCAAGTCTCCCCCTTCCAACAGAAAGCGTTGCAACAGTTCGTACCGTTCCATCTGCCCAGCCAGCTCCTTCAACTTGCCTACATAGCGGTTCTGTTCCTTCTCCGATTGGCTTATCCGCTTGTTCAGCTCACGGTACTTCTCCTGAACGGTCTTCCGCTCCGTTTTTTGTTCCTTCTCCTTTTCCTTAAGGATTTCTTCAAAATCTCTCACCGATTTATGGTAGTCTTCCCTATCCTTCTTTCTATCCTTCTTCAGACTTTCCACTACCTTCGACTGGTTGGTCATGGCACCCTTCAAGCGCCCCAACTCAATCTTCATGGCATACAGTTTCTGCTCAATCTCCTGCAACAGAGTCTGTTTCTCTGTCAACAGAGATTCCTTTTCACCCAACAATACATCTTTTGCCTCCAATTGACTACCATGCTTCCGTCGCAAGTACTTCACTATACACAACATCATCACAACAGTCAGCAACGCCCCTATTCCCCAAGTCCATTGCCAACGGTGTGCCACACGGTTCTCGTGTTCCAACCGAAGGGTGTGCAACTTGTGCGGTATTTCCGCCACTTCAGCCGTCTTCTTCCGCAGGGTGATGTCACTGTCGTACCGACGGTAAAGGTCGTGATAACGGGTAGCGGTCTGCATGTCTCCCAATTGTCTGTGGATTCTGTACAAATGAAGCATGCCACCACATTGCACTAAACTGTCGTTGCTTTCAAGCATCCTTTCGCCATAAACACGCGCTTTGACATAATCACCCGTTTCATAATATAATGTGGCAAATGCTGCATATACATTATATATATAGGTGGAGTCTGTAATATGCGCTTCGCTCTCTTCCAATATCTGACGAGCCTCTACATAATCCCCCATTTTAACAAGAAATGAAGCATAATTCATTGCAAAAAGGCTATATCTTTCTTCTGAAATTCTATTCTTATATTGCATTCCCCGCTCATAATAAGTCTTTGCACTATCAGGTTGATTCAATAATTCGTAAATTGTGGCAATATCACTGCATGATGAAACTATATAATGAATAGAATCACCTTTCAACTTATAGGAATATGAGCGTTTGTAGTACTCCAAAGACTTATCAAACAGATTCTGCCGTAACAGCAATGAGGCATAATGTCCGAACAACAATGCCTTATATTGGTCATCCTCCACCTCTGAAAAAGCCCGTTCGCTACTTACAAACGCTTCGGCGGCAAGTTCTATCTCCCCGTTCTGTTTATGAGTCAACCCTTTATAAAGCAAAGACTTGGCCAACAGATGAGCATCCCCCACCCTGCTATAATATTCCACCGCCACATTTATCAGCGAATCGTCCTCCAAGGGAATGCGACACTTGTGTGTGGCCTGTGTCCATAGCAGGGCATACCGTGCCTGTTGTCTTTCGGTCAACACAGAGTCCATTTGTGCCAACAATCCACGTGCACTATCGGCTTGGGTCTCCATACAAGCATCAGCCTGAGCCAACAGCCGGTCGTTCCTGTCTGTTGTGCACCCTACCAACACCATCAACAGCAGGCTCATCCATATATTTTTTTGTGGTTTCATTGCTCGATTATGCCATTATTTTCGTTGCAAAGGAACTGATTATTTCCCACATATGCAAACGCAATGCGAAATATATTGTCAAACAAAACCATACAACGCACCTTTCCCCGAAAAAAGTTTCACTTCCCATTGTCATAATATAATACCAAAACCGACTCAAAGCACATTTTAAAACAGCTTTAATTTTCAATGTTTTACAAGCCTACCCCCTCCTCTCCAGAGGGACATATATTCTTAATATGAAGCGGTTATTCGCATGAAAACATTTGCTCGTATGCAATTTTTATCCGTACCTTTGTACGCAACGAACGTGAATAAAATATTCACACATTATTAATTTAAAATCTAAAGTCTTATGAAAAGAAAAGCATTTCTAAGCAGTCTGGTATTGGCAAGCATCTTGCCGTTCTGTTCATTCATGGTACCTGACAATGGTGACACAACACCGAAAGAGGAACAGACAATCGTGTTGACGAACAAAACTTCTACACAAGACACGGAGACCCTCCAAGTTCCCGTTACTGCCACAGTGAACAACAGTGTGCTGAATGTACAGTTCACAGGCACCGTACCCCATGCCACTGTAAAGGTTAACAACGCGCTCACGGGCGGAACTGTCAGCCAACAGTCCATGACGGCTGTTTCAGGTACCATCTGCACCGTACCCGTTTCAGGCCTTACCTCAGGCATATACACTGTATCTGTTACCAACAACTTGAATGGACAGAGCGTAAGCGGTGACTTTGATGTGGAGTAAGTAAGATTCTACATTCATAGGAGTTCAGATCACTATATTGTTCACCACAATATGAATCTGAACTCCTCAAAAAACATTGAACAAAGAGCTATAATAAACTGAATACTTTAAAGAAATAACTTATGAAAAATTTATTTTTAATTTTAGCGACAGGACTACTTATGAGTTCATCGCTATATGCACAGGAAAAAAGTATTGCAAATAATCTTATCAGCAGTACAAATCATGAATTGATAGTAAAGAAACCGACAAACTCAGTTCTCATGAATCGTAGTATCACATCATTTACTGTCAATATGGAACATGCGGGTGAATATTATTTGAGTTGTTGGATGTTGGGAGGACAACATCCTGATGGGAGATTCTCTTCATTCGATGTATCTGTCAATGGCACAATCATCGGTAAAATGAATGCGCACAAAGCAAATTGGCAAAGTTGTCAACTTAATACAGGAACCATTGCATTGCAAAAAGGTGAGAATGTCATATCTTTTGCCACACAAGTTCCAGAAATACCCAATATTGAATTTATCAAATTAGCGTCAACACAAGCTGCATCCCTCATTTCATCAAGCAACTACGACAATAATCTGGCATCAATTAAGGAAAACAGCAAAAATTACGCTATCGCTTCCATTGTAACCGATACACTCCAAAACACAAGAGCGTTAGTTCTTGACCAATTTGCGAATTACGCCTATCGGGAACAAGTTCCACTTCATTACACCTTCTATACCTCTGTCTATTTGACACAAGGACAAAATATCAGTTTTTCTGCAAAAAAAATAAGTGGTGCAACTCCTATTCTTGAAGTTTTCCATTCAACAACTCCTGAAACATATACGTGGTCAATATTTGCATCATCACAAGATGGAGATACCCTAAACATAACAATCCCAGTTACAGGACATTACAGAGTACGTGCTCGTTCATACCAAAATACTGTAGCAGGAGTAGCAGAAGTCAACATTGGTTCCACGAAATATGCAGAAGTACCTATTTACAGTTATGGACTAAATTATAACCAAGATACGGAAAGAGTATATAACACTTTTACTGCTAACTTAAAGCTAAACAACAATGGTGCAGGAGATCCAATCATATACATCGGAAGGAATTTCCCCGATAAAATCGTTGCCTATAATGATGATTATTCTGGTAACGGCGACTTTGATTGGGATTACAATTCACGTATCAAAAAACAATTTTCAACCCAAGCAAGAACAGTCTTTCTAAGCAACTTATCTTCTTATGAAGGGACCAAACCACATTGTGACCTATACATTGGCTGTTGGAACAGTACTGCTTATGCTTATTTCCCGAATCTTCATCAGGACGATGCGATACAGTCTGCACCATACAATGCTGATTACAATTGTATCAGTTGGTCTGGTGGTATTACGAGCTATTGGGAATGGCCTGCCGGAATTTTCTCACAATACCATGTTGATGGCAACGATTTAGCAAGTTTCGATATTTTCTATTTGACACCCCGTTATACAGGATGTGGAATTTACAGCAGAAATGGGGCAACAGAATCCAATAGTGTTGTTGACTTATGGGGATTTGACTATGGAACAAGCGTAGAATACACACATGCCTCCATCAAACACGGAGCAGACGATCACCCACACGGGTATGACTGGGAAAGCAAACCTGGAGAATTGGCACGCACATTTCATCCGAGATATTCATTAGAGGGAAACGCTTATGGCGAAGTTCTGGAGTTCTACCGGCTCATTGGCATAGGACAGCCTATAGTAGCCACAAATAACTTCGTAGAACAAACATCAATATTGTCGCTGGACGAATCTATTGCAGAAGGACTGTCGGTATTGGAGACAATAACATTCACAGATGCAGAAAGAACTATCATTGATGCGGAAATTGCCAATATCGGCACGACACGAGTAAATACTTTCGAATCCAAATATCAAGATTGGGTCGATACTTGGGCAAATATGCCTTACAGTTCACCTGATAACTATAAGAATGAGGAGTATTACGAATTGAAAACTTTTTGTGAATCATTTTATGAATCAAGATTCCTCATCTTTGACAAACTTGGAGATGGAGACATTTTCAACTTGTTACTGGTCGAAGATTTAACACTGACAAACAATGTGGCTAACAATGCGATACTGAACGACATAAAAGAAGACAATGCAAATAATTCCACAACTGAAAACGGAGCCGTTATAGTACGAAGTCCTTATTCCAATTCCATGAAATATGTGAAGCAGTTGATAAATGCACCATTTTCACGTCTTACAAGAGGGACAAATTCCATTGATGAAAAAGGTGTCAAATATAGCAACAGCGACGAGTTCATTGCCACGACGTCAAACGGAACTTTATCAATATCTTTCAACTTACAAGAATCTTCACGTATTTCACTCTCTGTGGTTGACTTACAGGGACGCGTATTGACTGATATTCTTCAAAATAAAACTTTGGAAGAAGGTGAGCATGCTTATCAAGTAGAGATACCGACTACAGACATTTGTCTGGTACGCTATTCGCTCAACGGAAATCTGAATATCAAAAAGATTAGTCTCAAATAGTTAAATTTTACAAACGACAAAGGTGACGGGTATTTAAATCAGTTACCTTTGTCGTATTATTATTCATTCACCTTATAAATTGAACCTGTATGAAAAAAAGATTATTCACATTAGGATGCATGGTATTCACATGCTTTTGTTCCTTTGCCCAATTGAAGAACTGGAGTAGCCATACAAGCCATGAAATGGTGATATGTATGCTAAACAACGAGAATAATCTTTGGATTGGAACAAATGGAGGTCTGGTC
>JAFWYQ010000115.1 GCA_017517605.1 Bacteroidaceae bacterium | reverse complement strand
TTGCCGTTTTGAATGAAGTGTCAAAATCTGTCTTCACAAAGTATTGGAATTCTAATGTTTATTAGTATCTTTGCCTGGTAAAAACATTAAAAAAAGATTTATACCACTCCAAGATTCCAATGACACACGAAGACCTCCAAGAAATCCTCCGTTTGCTCAAGCAAGCAGGGCTTGACCCCATGCTATGCGATTGCCCCGTGAGCTTTATCGACACGGCGGTGTGTGCAGGCATACCCACTGAACCGGGCGAACATACGCGCGGTGAGTACATCTTGCTACCCACCGAATTGGTGGGGATGCATCCTGTGTTTGTCATTCCCGTGAAGGGGCAATCGATGAAGGATGCCGACCTGATGGATGGCGACCAATTGAAGGTGGAGGTAAGGGACGATGTGACGGATGGCGACATCGTGTTGGCCTCGATTGACGGAGAGTGCACGGTGAAGAACTACTTCGTGGACGAGGATGGCGACCATTGGCTGGTGCCACGCAACGATGCCTACCGGCCTATCCGATTGACCGAGGAGATGAACGTGCGCTTCATCGGACGGGTGACGGATATCATCAAGGCCGTAACGCGTACATCGTATAGTCACATGGCTGCATGTGTGCGCAAGGAGAAAGAGATGTACGAAATGAAGACTCCCAACGATGAGCGCGTAGAGCGCACCATTGTGGCCATCGCCGACAAGGTGGAGCACCGCCGACAATGGTTTGCGGTGTACAAGGGATTAGTGGCCAAAAAGGTGTTTCACGATGGCGATTACGAGGAGTTTGCCTTGCTGGTGCGCCGATTGGTGCCTGCGCACAAGCGCCCTGCCGATGCGCGTGAATTGCGCCGTATGGAGGAGTTGAGCTTCCGCAAATCGCCCTACTTGTGGGACAAGAACAATGCGCCCGTGACGGGCAAACGGTTCGACGATTATCTGCAAATTGCCATTCAGGTGATGGAGGAGTTGGAAAAGATGTAAAGAAACAGAAAAACTTTCCAAAACTTTCCAGAAAACTTTCCACCACACCCCAAAAACTTTCCAAAAATTGCCCAAAAAGGCAATACTTTCCAAAAAACTTTCCAAAACTTTACGCCGATAGGATTTCTTTTCCTGTCGGCTTTTTTGTGCCCTAACTTTGCACCAGCAATAGCGAATCAAGCATTTAGTAATTAACGGATTAAAAAAGAAAAGAAGATGAAACGATTCTTGAAAGTGATTTCGCAAACGGCACCCATTGCGGTGCGTAGCGAGAAGGCCGAAGGGGGCCAAGTGATGAAATCGGTACTGGTGCTACAGGAGCCCGGCGGGAAGTTTGAGAATGCCTTTGCCTGCACGCTGCTGGGCACATTGGCCACGTGCAAGTTCTATGCGGGCGACATCGTGTTTGCCTCGCTGGTGTTCAATGCACGCGAGTACAATGGCACGTGGTATCAGGATGTGATGGCGACGGATGTCATTAAAATCAATCATTAAAAGTCAGGACAAACATTTTATTAATCTGAGACGGAGGTGAGGGAAACTCGCGAGTTTGAAAGGTGGCCACCTTCCCAAGTCTTTCTCTCACAAAACAATCTCAGAATTATGATAGTAAATATTCAAATCAGCGATGCCGTATATGCATCATTACTCAACGGAACAAAACGTATTCAGGGCACACTGGCCCTGGTGAACCCTACGGAGGGAAACTTCAATGAACATCAACGCAACTGGAGGCCACAACCGGGCACGAAGTATATGAAATTGCCTCACGGACGGGTGACGGTAAGCGACGAGAACGTGCGGATGCGCCTCTGCATCGCCCGCGATGAGACGGTGGACGCTCCGCGTGCCATAGTGGGCGAAAGCATCGATGCCAGCAACTTTGTGGAAATAGTAACAGAGGAGGAAGCATGAGTTTCGGTATAGCACGAAGCATTAGAGGGGAGGTCAGGGCATGTACGCCCGACCTCTTCAACGAGGCGCTGGATTCGCCCATTGTGGCACGGGTATGTGCCGAGATTGAGGATAACCAAGAGACTTGCCGGAGTGGCCGACTGGCCAAGGAGGAATTTGAAACCTTGAAGGCGAAACTGAAGAAGCGCCTGCCCGTCTTCACCTTCCACGCCACCTTCCCGGGCGGACGGAGGAAGAACGACGATGCCGTGCCGAGCGGACTTGCCATCTATGACCTCGACCACATCCGTGACCCACGCGGACGTTGGGCGGAGATGGAGCCTCGCAAGGGGGAGCTGGGCATCGTGCTTGCCCATGTGTCTCCCTCGACGGAAGGCCTCCGGCTGGTGTTCGTCATCCCCCAAGGAATGACCCTGCCCGAGGCACAGGCATGGATGGCCCGCCAACTGGGCGACAAGGAGTACGACGCCTGCGTGAAGGACTATGCACGGTGCTCGTTTGCGGTGCCACGGGGGTATGTGTTGTATCAGGGTGAGGGGCTGTTTGCTCCTTCTGAGGAGTTAAAGGAGTTATCGGCTCTGACGAGCCTAGGAGTTAAAGCCGATAGTTCCGAATCTGACAAACAGGGGGACTCCATGCAAGCCAGACATTTGGCTTTAACTCCTAACGAGCGAAGCGAAGTGATAACTCCTAGCGAAGCGCTAACTCCTTAACTCCTCAAGAAAAATACCCGACGGAGTACAAAGGCATCCCTTACGCTGACATCTTGAAGGCCGTGGCCGAGGAGCTGGGAGGCGAACCGACAGAGGGCGAACGCAATGTCAAGGTGCTGCGCATGGCCAGCTCGATGCGCCACATCTGCGACAACAATCCCGAGTGGCTGATGGAGATAATCCCTACCTACGGACTGCCCGCCGAGGAGTGGCGAAAGACGATACAGAACGCCTGCAAGGACGGGTTGAAGTATGGCACGACGAAGGTGCTGGAGGCGGCGATAAAACGGGTAATGAGTGACGAGCTACGAGCTACAAGTGGCCATGCGGCACTAGACTCGTCACTAGTAGCTTGTAGCTCATCACTTGTAGCCTGTCCCCAAATGCCCCAAAAATTGCCTCCCCTCATCGAACTGCTCACACGCAACGTGCCGGAGGCGATGAAGGCGGCGGTGGCTCATGCGGTGTTTCCTCCGCTGGGGGCCCACCTCGGAGGGGTGAAGTTCCGCTACATCGACAATGTGGAGAGGGAGGCCACCTTCATGTGTGTGCTGCTGGCCAAGATGTCGAGCGGAAAAAGTGCGGTGAACAAGCCCATCGAACTCATCATGAAGGACATTGTGGAGCGCGATGCGCTGAACCGCCTGCGCGAACAGGAGTGGAAGGCAAGCCTGAGCACCAAGGGGGCGAACAAGGAGAAGCCGAAGCGTCCGGAAGGGCTGTGCATACAGATGCTTGTGCCGGACATGACGAACGCGGCTTTCGTACAGAGATTGGCCGATGCACAGGGGAAATTCCTCTACACGCAGATGGACGAGCTGGAGCTGCTGAACAACCTAAAGACCTCGGCAAGGGGCAACCAGGTGAGCCAAATCATCCGACTGGCCTTCGACCAGGGACTCTACGGACAGGAGCGTGTGGGGGCGGCATCGGTCACGGCCATGGTGCCCATCCGATGGAACTGGAATGCCTCGGCCACCATCGAACGGGGCCGACAATTCTTCCGCACGGCACTGACGGATGGCACGCTCTCGCGACTGAACTTCTGCACCATACCGCCACAAAGGATGGGCGAGATACCCGTCTATGGCACGTACAATGCGGAGTATGAGGCAGAGCTTCGCCCCTACATCGACCGACTGAACGCAGCAAGTGGCCTGGTGGAGTGTGCGAAGGCGGAGGCACTGGCACACACCCTGCTGAAGGAGAGTGCCGAGGTGGTGATGCTGACCGACGATGAGGTGTACGAGATGCTCAGCCACCGTGCCAACGTAATCGCTTACCTGAAGGCCATGACGCTCTACATTGCCCACGGATACAAGTGGAGCAAGACCATCGAGGAATTTGTGCGCTGGAGCAAGGAGTACGACCTGTGGTGCAAGATGCACTTCTACGGCAAACGGATGCAGGAGGAGGTGGAGAAGGAAATCATCCGCACCACACCCGGACGCGCCAACATGCTGGAGATGCTGCCCGAACGGTTCACCCGCCAACAACTGGAAGAGGTGCGCGTACGCCTCGGAAAGGAGAGGGATGCAGCTCACCAATTGTCGAAATGGAAGAAACGGGGGTATGTGGTGGTTGACCAAGTGGATACAGACCTCTATATAAAGAGCGAGAAATATAAAAGGAGAATAGACAATTAGACAATTAGACAATTGAATATGTACACTCTTAATTTTTAACTTATGAGTAGAGGAATCAGAAACAACAACCCCCTCAATATCCGTCGCGGCGCGAGCCGGTGGGTGGGGCGAAGAGAGATAGTGACGGACAAGGAATTTGAAGAGTTCACCTCCATGCCCTTCGGCTACCGCGCGGCATGGAAACTGATGGAGACGTACCAATTGCGCCTGCGAATGGAGGGCAAGAGCTACACGCTGGAGAACATCATCCACCGGTGGGCTCCGCCCGAGGATGGGAACGACACGACGGCGTACCTCCGCACGGTGATAAGGCTCTTGGATTACAAGGTGGCAGGGCGTCAGCCCTTGCCATCGCCCTCGACGAAGGAGGGACACAGGGTGTTTGCCAAAATCATTGCCGCAATGACGTGCGTGGAGTGTGGCATCCGACCCGACGAGGTGGACAAGTGGAGCATCGAGAAAGGGTGGACGCTGGCGTTCGGGAAGGAATGACGATTCACCTTATCCCCCTTTTGTTCAATGCCTGCTGGTAACGGCGGGCATTGGCGTTGTGTGCGGCAAGGGTGGTGGCAAAGTTGTGGGTTCCTGAGAAGTCTTCCTTGGCGCACATGTAGAGGTAGTTGTGACGGGCGGGGTTGAGTACGGCCTCGAGGGCTGCCATGGAGGGAATGCGGATAGGCCCGGGGGGAAGACCCTTATATAAATAGGTATTATAGGGAGAGTCGATGGTGAGATGCTTGTTGAGGATGCGGCGAAGGGTAGGGTCGCCAGTGGCAAACTTGACGGTGGGGTCGGCCTGAAGGAGCATACCGCGGTTCAAACGATTGAGATAGAGACCAGCCACAATGGGCTTTTCGGCATTGACGGCCGTCTCTTCGTCGACAATGGAGGCGAGGGTGGCGACTTGGATGGGAGTGAGGCCAAGGTCGGCGGCCTTCTGCTTTCGCTCAGCATTCCAATAAGCGGTGTGCTCCTTGTGAAGACGGGCAAGAAGTTCGGTGGCGGAGATATTCCAATAGACCTCGTAGGTGTTGGGGATAAAGAGGCTGGGAAAGGTCTCGGGGGTGTATCCCATACTGTCCACACAAGCGGTATTGGACAGAAGTGCCATTATCTCCTCTTCGGAAAGCATCAGTTGGTTGGAGAGGGATTGCGCCAGACGGTCGAGGGTGCGCACACTGGGCACAACGATGCGTACGGGGGTTTGCCACCCGAGTTTCAACCGGCGGACGGCGGCGCGAAGGTTATCGGTAGGCGCGAAGGTGTAGCTGCCTGCCTGCACTTCGGTAAACTCTTCGTAGTCGGCCAAGAGGTTGAAGGCCTTGATACTATGGGGCGAGAGCACTTCGTCGACCTTGTGGCGGACGGAATCCATCGTATCGTCGCGGTCGATATAGAGGCGGGCCGTGCCAGCAATGTTGAATGCAGGGGTGAAGAAGCGGTCGTACACGAGATATGCGCCCACACCGATGCCGGCGACGAGCAGGAGCAACGAGGTTGCAAGTATCAGAAGGTGTTTCTTGTTCATAATGATAAAAAGTTTGCGTAAGTTTGCAAAGGAGGTGCAAATGTAACCTTTCTTGCAAACTTACGCAACTTTTTGGGAAGAAAACCACCTTACTTCCCCTCATCATCCATCCGCACAATGTCGTAACTGGTGTCGGTGGTCATCTCCATCAAGCTGTCGTTGACCATGCGGAGGGTGGTGTCGTTCACCACCAGGAAGTAGATGGGAGGTTCGCCGGTGTTGGGGGTGAGCTTGACGGCCTTCTTGGGATGTTTGTTCACCACCTTGTGCACCCGTTGCTGCTTACCCTTGGTCTTGAAGGCCATATTCTTGCCAGGGCCTTCGGCATCGAGGTAAATCATGTCGAGGGTGAAGAGGGTGTCCTTTCCGCGGATTTCCTCGTTCAATGTAAGGATATAGTCAATACCCGGGCCATCAGCGGCAGGCAAGGTGCCATAATAGACCTCGGTGATGTCCTCGACACCTGCCGAATCGGTCGCAATCACGTCAATTTCAGCTACATTGTTCTGTTGCTTGGAGTGGCACGAAGCCAAAGCGGCGACAAGAGTTGCCAACATAAAAACTTTTTTCATTGTCTCTTTTTCATTTAAATGGTTTGCTTTTATAACACCATTCGGTACATTTTGTTTGAAATGATTTACGTATTCTTGTTTTTTATTGTATCTTTGCCCCCAAAAGAATCCAAATATTTACCTTTTATAAAGTAAACGAACATGAAAAAAGCGATTTTAGGAGCTGCCCTCTTGGCCGCCCTTCCGATGATGGCTCAGCAGAAAGCGTCCATCACCGTACATCCCGATCAGGGAAAAGATATTATCAGTAAGCACATCTACGGTCAGTTTGCCGAGCATTTGGGAAGCTGCATCTACGGAGGTTTGTGGGTAGGCGAGGATTCGTCAATCCCCAACACTCAGGGCTATCGTAACGACGTGCTGAACGCACTGAAGAGCCTTCAAATCCCCAACCTCCGTTGGCCGGGCGGATGCTTTGCCGACGAGTATCACTGGATGGATGGTATCGGTCCGAAAGAGAACCGTCCGCGCATGGTGAACAACAACTGGGGTGGCACCGTGGAGGACAACAGTTTCGGTACACACGAGTTCCTGAACTTGTGCGAATTGCTCGGTTGCGAACCTTATGTGAGCATGAACGTGGGTAGCGGTTCGGTGCAGGAGACTGCCCAATGGGTAGAGTACATGACCGCAAAGGATGGCCCGATGGCCAAACTCCGCAAGCAGAACGGACGCGAAGAGCCTTGGAAGGTGAAGTACATCGGTGTGGGTAACGAAAGTTGGGGATGCGGTGGTAACATGCGCCCCGAATACTATGCCGACCTCTATCGTCGCTATCAGACCTATTGCCGCGAGTACAACGGAAACAGCCTCTTCAAGATTGCCAGCGGTGCATCTGACTACGACTACAACTGGACAGAGGTGTTGATGGAGAATGTGGGTACATTGATGCACGGCCTCTCGCTTCACTACTACACTTGCGCCGGATGGACAGGAAGCAAGGGTTCGGCCACCGAGTTCGACGAAGCACAGTACTACTGGGCATTGGCCAAGTGCCTCGAGATTGAGCCTGTTATCCAGAAGCACATCGAAATTATGGACAAGTACGATAGCAAGAAGCGCGTAGCCCTGATGCTGGACGAGTGGGGTACCTGGTGGGACGAAGAGCCGGGTACAATCCGCGGACACCTCTATCAGCAGAACACCATGCGCGACGCTTTCGTGGCTGCACTGACTCTGAACGTATTCCACAAGTATACCGACCGATTGAAGATGGCCAACATCGCTCAGATTGCCAACGTGCTTCAGAGCATGATTCTGACCAAGGACGACAAGATGGTGCTGACTCCCACCTACCACGTGTTTGACATGTACAAGGTGCATCAGGAGGCTACACACCTGCCTATGGACTTGCGTTGCGAGGTGGCCAGTGCACGTAGCGACTACTTCGGCAAGAAGGAGGGACAACGCCCCATGCCTATGCTGAGCGCTACCGCTTCACGCGACAAGGACGGTGTAATCCACATCTCATTGGCCAACGTAAGCCTGACCGAGACCAACGAAGTGGAGCTGAGCCTCGACAATATCAAGGTGAAGGACGTGACCGGTACTATCCTCGTGTCAAAGAACATTTCCGACCACAACACATTCGAGAATCCCGACCTCGTGAAGCCCGCTCCCTTCAAGGGTGCCAAGGTGAACAAGGGTGCCTTGAAGGTGACTCTTCCCGCCATGTCTATCGTGACACTTGAGGTGAAGTAAGCTACGAGTGACAAGTAATTCAGGCACGGATGACACGGAAATACACGGATTCAAAAAAAGAAAATATCCGTGCAATCCGTGTAATCCGTGCCTAAAATTTTGCAGATTCACAGAAAAGCATTACTTTTGCACTCGCTTCGAGAAATCGGGCTGATTGCCGAAATAACTCAGTTGGTAGAGTAGCTCATTCGTAATGAGCAAGTCGCGGGTTCGAGTCCCGCTTTCGGCTCATAAGAGAGAGAGAGAAAGAAAAGGGATTGCATCCACATACACAGGGGTGCAATCCTTTTTTAATTATTTTATTTCAATGCTCTTCACACTCTCCACCTTGGCTTCGGGCTTCATCTTCGGCAACTTGATTTTCAGCACACCGTCGTTCACCTTGGCACAGATATGCTCCTTGTCCACATCGTCGGGGAGGATAAGGGTCTGTTGGAATTTGGTGTACGAGAATTCGCGACGCAAGTAGCGCGGCTCCTTCTCCTCTTCCTTCTTTTCCTCTTTTTTCTCACCTTCCTTACCGTCGCATCCACAATCGGAGCACTTGCACTTCTTCTCCATGGTAATCACCAAGTCGTTCTCCTTGTTGATGTGGATGTCGAAATCCTCCTTGCACATGCCCGGTGCGGCCACCTCCACCTTGTAGGCTTTCTCGGTCTCCATCACATTGATGGCCGGAGCCGTATTGTTGGCTTTCACCACCCAATTGGTGTCGAAAAAGTCGTTGAATATACTGGGTATCCAACTTTGTCCGGCATTACGTTTCATTGGCATCATCTTAAAAATCTCCTTTTACTTTAGTTGTTAAACATATATATTTTTTTGACGAATGCCTTGGCCGTCCAGCTCTTTATCGCCTGTTCAATGAAGGGGAAGACTGGTGTCACGCTTGCCATCCGGGCTTCCCTCAATCGTGGTAGGTTCTGTTCATTTGCTCATAATGTAGAACAGTTGAAGCGGAGCTGAACCGGCTTTCGGCATTCACTCACATAAAGGAGCAAGTGCACCCGATGGTTCAGCTTCGCTTCGCGGATTTAAGATGTTTTTTGTTTTAGGCACGGATAACACGGTCGTAGTACTTCCTTCCCAACAACACGAAAAGTACAATGGGGAGATGCTTGCGCAAGAATTGATACAGAATCACAAGAATGGCAATGGTGAGGGGCGGTGCCATGAAGTACCTGAGAAGCATCCACACATGGCCACTGAAGCTGACACAGTGAGCCAACAACCACGACACACCACTGAGCACCAAGAGCGAATGCCCCAAATAGATGAACATGGATGCCTGCGTATAGCGGGTAGGCAGAAGGCGCGTGAACATCGGCTCGTGCGAGCAAACAAAATTGCAAATGGCCACAATACCAAAAAGGATAAAGAGGAGCGACGTAAGCGTGCAGGGATACCACACACGAGCCACCAAGGCCAACACACCGACGAGGTAGGAGAGGCCTTTGAACTTTGAAAAGCAAGCGAACATATCCCTCCCTCTGATGGAGAAGGTGGCACCCAATACAAAAAGGGCCAGATGGTGCGCACTACACACCCGCTCCGTTGGCCACCACCCGAATAGCGAGCAACACATCAGCAGGGCAAAAAGGGCGAACGCCCCCTTGCGCACCATCCAATGCACCAACGGAGCCAACAGGCAGAAGACCATCAAGTCGCGCAAAAACCACGTGGCCAACAACACCGGTGCGGGATAGTCAGGGTTGCCATCCCACCACATGCGCCATCCGCCATAGGTGTGGCACACCTGAGCAACGCCTTCCCATCCATTTGCCATCATGGCAGGGATTATCAACGTAATCAGTTTCAATACATTCCACACCACAAAGGGCATCAGCAAGGTGATGAGTCTTCGGCGAAGGCTCTGTTCATACCCCCTCCACGACCACACCTGCATGTGGACAAAAAAGAGGTAACCCGAGAGGAGGAAAAAGCCCGGCACCGCCACCGAAGCCAACGTGTGCGAGAAGAATCCCTGCACATCGGTCACAAGGCTTCCCTCCACCAACGCCTCGCCCGACACACCACCACGGCCATACGTGTGGATAAACACCACCATTACGGCAAAGATGAAGCGCAGATGCTCGATGGATGGATTGTATGCTTTCATACTATCTTGAACACAATGCGGAAGACGCCCTCTTCGTAGCGCCAACTATTGATTTTGAAGGTACCTATCTCGCGTGTATTCTCCACATGCGTACCGATGCAGGCACACACGTCGTAGTCGCCTATGCGCACCAGGCGCAATGTCTCGCTCGCATCGTCGGGCAACTTCTCCGTATCCACCTCGGGCGGAAGGTTGTCGCGCGTGGCAAACTCATACGTCACGGGCAATGCCTGTTGAATCACTTCGTTCATCCGTCGCTCAATCTCCTGCACCTGCTCCTCCGTAGGGCGCTCGGACAGGGGCCAACTGATTTTACTCTTCTTACGCTCGATGTGCGCATTGCGCGAGCGTCCGCACCCGAACATCCGTATCATCGTCTGGTTCAACAGATGCTCCGCCGTATGGCTCTGAGGATGCTCCTGCTTGTTGTGTTCGTTCAATATCGGTTCTTCCATAATCATATTATTATTTATTTTTCTTCGACAGAAGAACAAAAGAACAGAAGAAAAACTCCCTTATGTATCTTATGTTCTTATGTCTAAAACCCTATTATACACCACTGTAGCTACCCACGTCAACATCAAGTTCAACGCAAAATAGACCATCCAATGCATAGCCGAAGCTGGCAAAGCCAACATGATAGGCACATTGAAAAGGTAGAAGTAAAGGCTGTTTTTGCCAATATACACCAACCATCCGTGATGGTGCAGATGCTTCACCTTAGCTATCAGAGAGGCCATCAGAAGGGCAAACAAGGTGTTGGCCACAATCTCCAACGGTGCATTGGTGTGGTGGATGGTGATAATCGCATAATAGATGCCAAGGAAGATGATGCAAGTATATGGCAACCACCTTGTCCATCCGGCCGAACTCCCCCTCGCGTAAGCCAACCACATGCCCAAGGGGAAGCAGAGATTGCTGAAGTACCAATACCCGGGCACATCCAGCAGATACATCGCCACAATGGCCACGCAATGAAGGACGGACAATAGAAGTATGCGCACCCTGGTCGGGAGGTTGAGCATAAACAACACCGTGGTAACCACATAGTTGCACAACACTACCTTGAAGAACCACATGTCCGTGCCCTCGGGCATAGTCAGCGAAAGGATGTTAAGCACATCACCTTGCACATCGGGCAAAAGAGCCTCAACCACCAACACCGCACCCACATAGGCAATCACGAAAGGCAACAACATCTTCCACACATGGCGCCACAAGTAACCCAGCGACACCCTCTGTTGCCTGGAGAGCGAACAGAGCAATCCGTATCCCGACATGAAGAAGAAGACACTACACCCCAACTGCCCATATTTAGGCACAAGCAGAGCCACCGACACATCAGACATGTACGCCTCGTACTCGTTGATGGAGTGGACGAACATAATCATCAGCATGGCAATGCCCCTCAACACATAGCCCCGTTCGTAGGAGATGGCTGGCAGAGGCTTGGCGACTTCTCTCTCGTTAATGTGATTACCCTCTCTCATTATTTTATTTCTTCGACAGAAGAACAAAAGAACAAAAGAATAACTCTTATGTATCTTATTGTTACTTCCCTTCGGTCAGTCGAAAACCTCTTTTGATTTGTTCATTAAAGTATGGTCTTATGTCTAATAACTTTCTTTTGTCGTGCAAAAGTATTCAATCTTGGCGAAACATCCAAAGGATTCGGAAACTATCTCGCCCCTTCCGTCAACGAATAGCCAAAGCATCATCCGCCTTTCGCACAATGTCCGTAGAGCTATTGCGAAGAATCAAAAGTGCAGTGCCGCACTGCACCAAAGTGTAGTGCCGCACTACACAATTGTACAGTGCCGCACTACGAAAAAGTGCAGTGCCGCACTGCACTTTTCATCTTTTCCCTTTGCCGGACGGACGCAAATTCAACTTTCGAGGGCAAAGATAAAGGCAGGTTGTCCCAAATCGTGGGACATGTTTGAACTTTTTTCAGTTATAAAGCAATTTTTATTGGTATCCTATAGAATACTATATGATGAAAGATAGAAATAGAATATAAAGAAAACCCGTTCATCCACATTTGAAATTCCCTTGAGGATTTGCCCAAAAATAAGGATGTCGTAAGCAAAGCGTTTGAAACGCGTATAAACATAAAATCCTCTCTATCAATCTGCATGATAGAGAGAATTTTACTTCACTTTCATAATCTACAATATATGGTATAGCCACTGCACTCAAAACGAAACCTGCATCAAAGAATGGCCTATATCATGTATAGTATCCAAAATAAGTTTACGTCTTTCGGGTGATGGGGTTTTAGAACCTTTAATATAGCTTGCCAAAAGGCTTTGCTGAATACCCATGCGACGCGCAACGGCAGAAATATTCAATTCGGGGTTCGACAAGAATGCATCTTGGATACCTGGTGACGGTTCTTTGGTGTCTTCGTAATAAAAACTTTCATAACTCATATCTTCATCGATGCAATCCCACCGAATGCCATACTCCCAAAGTTCATACTCTTCTCGTTGTTCGTCCGTAGCAACCAACAGACGTGGATAGAACTTCAACGACTGATAGAGGGTTTCGCCCTTGTCGTTCGTTACATAAATTCGCCCGTTTTCAAACCATAATTTTAGGATTTTCATCTCAACCTCCTTTCTTTCAATTACCCAATGGGATGAATATTACATCTTACCGTGATACTTTTCCCATACTTCTTGAATGTTTTCAAGATTTTCTTCTAACACATATTCGGCAAGTTTTAATTCTTTAGGTTTCAAGGTACTCTCTATCAATCTTACTTTATCCTTGATTTCAAACTTTGCAGCTCCACCATTCACACTTTTCACATGGCAATGTGGCGGTTGATGGTCTGCCGTGAATATGATGAATTTCAATCCAAATAAATCTAAAACAGTTGGCATAATTCTTTTGTTTTATGAATGACATTGCAAATATAGGATATATTTTTATATCCAACAAGAAATTAAGATTAGTTTTTTATATTTTAGACAGAGATTTTTCAAAAATAATCCAAATTCACCCCTCATACCTCTCCAACGCATCCTTCAGCATCTGGCAAATGCGATGGGCGAGCCATTGGGGATGGGTCACTTGGAGCTGGCTACTACGGCTGAGGACGTGGCTACAGAAGTCGGCCGTAGGGTGCATGTGGAGTTCGAACTCGGCGTATTCGTCGCACTCGTGGATTTCGCGTTGGCTATGGTGGATGGGGAGGTCGCGCAGGTAGTAGCGCTCGTTGCCAAAGGCGCGGACAACGATACGCTCCGGTTGGGTGTCGTGAGCAATCATGGCACCGTAGTAATCTTTGAAGAAGCGTTGGGCATTGAAGTCGGCCGGCACTTCGAACCTCTCGTCCGTAAGCGTCAGATGCTTGATGCGGTCGAAGGAGTAGATGCGGTAAGCCGAGGAAGAATTATCGTCCACCGGCAGATGACCCAACACATACCAACGGCGCTTGAAAAGCTTGATGCAATAGGGTTCGAAGATGACTTGCTTGCTCTCCGCATGGCCATACTTCTGATACTCCATCTGAAGGCGGACATTTTGCTTCATGGCCTCGAGGATGGTCTCCAGACGGGTGTTTTCCGAAGGGATGGACTCCAGAAGGATGCGCTCTTGCAGGGAGATACTTTCGCTGATGGTGTTGCTGACGGAGAGGGTAGAGAGCATCCAAGTCTGCACCGAATCCTCGGCAAGGACACCTTCGTTGCCAATGAAGTATCGGTAGCCATCGCGACGGTCGCAATCGATGTAGATGCCGAAGATGTCCTGGATAGCATCTATATGACGATTGAAGGTGGAGCGGGCAAGCGGGAGTCCTTCGCTCATATCGGTCTCCAACCACTTGGTTTGCAGGTCGGAAAAGGAGATTCTTCCGGCCTTACGGATGGTGTTTACCAACCAGATGTATTCTCTGAATTTAGCAGGTGTCTTCATGGTGATAATGTTAATTCATTTGCAAATGTACAAAACATTTCAAGAATTAGAGGTATAATCGCAGGATAATCGCAGATTTTGCACTATCTTTGTGGCTTGAATCAATAATTCAGTTGACGAGTTGACAAGATACAAGTTGACAAGGGCCATGCGGCACTAAATCCTCGTCAACTTGTCAACTCGTTAACTTGTTAACTTGTCAACTAAAAAAAATAAAAATATGGCATTCGAAGCATCAAGACGTGATTGGAGCGAACTGTACGCATTCTTCCGCCTGCTGGCCGATGGCTATGTGTGGGCAGGAGGGGCCAATGGCGCTCCGAACGAAGAGAAGAAACTGAACGTGGCGATGGTGCAACGCGAGGAGCACGACGGCACACGACGATATATTATTGAAGGTGAAGACATCCACATGGTGGGAGAGGGCAGAGACGAACGCTTCCCTCGTGAAGACTTTGCCACCGTGGCCATGCTGGTGGGTGACATGCTGAAGCAGCATGGGGGCGAGGAGGAGTTGACCTCGCCCGACGGGGTGGAGGAGTTTCTCGATGCCGTGGCCATCTACAACCTGGAGGCCAAGACGGACGACCGTACGGACTTCTACGTGGCCTTCTGGAGTGTGGATGCTCCGCTCGTGGGCTTCCGCTCGTACTCACGCTTGGGTGGCATGATTCCCTTGCTCGACGGTGGACGTGCGGCCAACATCAAGTTTGAGCAGACGGGTGTACGCTTCCCCAACCCGACGGTGAACAAAATCAACTGGTTGGAGTCGCCCAACGAAGTGCTCGACCGTATGCTGATGATTGAGCGCATGGGCGGTGTGCTGAAGTACAACGATGTGGCTGACAAGGTCTTCCGTAGCAACCTACTGATGATTGACCTACACTTCCCCCGCATTGCGGCCGAGATGCTACGTACCATGTATTACGAAGGAATCACACGCGTGTCGGAACTCACTGAGCGCATCAAGGAAATCAACCCCCTGAAGATAAAGACCGAACTCATCACCAAACACCGCTTCTACGAGTTCAAGGTGAAGCAGTTCCTTTTCACTTTGGCCATGGGGATGCGCCCCGCCAAACTTTATAATGGCACTGACTCAGCCGTTGAAGGGTTCATCTACACCGATGCCGAAGGACGCACCATGTGTTACCACAAGGCCGACCGACAGACGTTTGAAGACTTCCTCTACCACCACACACGCCTGGAGAAAGGCCCGCTCGAGAAGGACAAGTACGGATACCTTGAACGCGAAAACAACCTCTATTACTTCAAACTGAATCTGAAGGTAGGGTTTGTGAAGAGAAGTAAATAAATAATAGGAGATAGTCTTAGTTGACAAGTTAACGAGTTAACAAGTTGACAAGGGAAAAATCATAAATCATAAATAAATAAGATATGTTATTCGACCAAATCAGCAACGACATCAAAGAGGCCATGAAGGCCCGTGACAAAGTGCGCTTGGAGACCTTGCGCAATGTGAAGAAAGTATTCCTGGAGGCCAAGACGGCTCCGGGTGCCAACGACGAGTTGAGCGACGAAGCAGCGCTGAAGATTATCCAGAAGTTGGCCAAGCAGGGACGCGATGCGGCCGCCATCTACGAAGGACAGGGACGTGCCGACCTTGCCAGTGACGAGTTGGCTCAAGTGGCTGTACTCGAGGACTATCTGCCCAAACAGATGAGTGCCGACGAGTTGGCCAACGCCTTGAAGGAAATCATTGCCCAAGTGGGTGCCACAGGCCCTCAGGACATGGGTAAGGTGATGGGCGTAGCCACCAAGCAATTGGCCGGACGTGCCGAAGGACGCGCCATCTCAGCTTGCGTGAAGGAATTGCTTGCGCAATGAAATAGATTCTTTAGACGCGGATAACGCAGATAACGCAAATTTATATTGTTCACATAATATAGCTTGTATTACGACTACATATTTTATCTGCGTAATCCGTGTCATCTGCGTCTAAGAAATATTAACATGACATTATGAACTCGAAACTCCTTGGCCATCTTGCCTGCTTTATCGCATACTCCATCTTTGGGATAAACATCATCGTATGCAAGGACTTGATGGGCGGACACCTCATTTCGCCCATGGCCATCTTCTGCTTCCGCTCGATGGGGGCGGGATTGCTCTTTTGGCTCATCTCATTTTTCCTCCCTACGGAGAAAATCAATCGGAAGGATTATATAAAAATCTTCGGTGCCTCTGTGCTTGGATTCTTCCTCACACAGATAACTTTCCTGATGGCTATCCCCGACATCACTCCTATGGATTGCTCCATCGTCAGCGCCATATCGCCCATCCTCACCATGTTCATTGCCGCCTTTGCACTGAAGGAGCCTATCACCATGCGGAAGGCTGGGGGAGTGGCACTCAGTTTCTTTGGTATCATCTTCCTGATACTCAATAGTGTGTCCGTCACCGACTCGTCGCGTCAGACAAGCATCGTGGGAATCCTCCTCATCATAGCCAACTGCCTCAGTTTCTCGCTCTACTTGGGATTGTTCAAGCCCTTGATTGCCCGCTATTCGGTGGTCACGTTCATGAAGTGGATATTCCTTTTCTCCACACTCTTCTCCCTGCCTTTTGCAAGCAAGGAAATCTTTACCTTCGATTACAGCACCCTCTCCGCCACCTACGTCTCCGAGCTGGCCTACCTTATCGTTTGCGCCACCTTCATCACCTACTTCCTTATCCCTGTAGGGCAGAAGCGCATCCGACCGACCCTCGTGAGCATGTACTCCTACGTGCAACCCATCATCGCCACCACCATCAGCATCATCCTCGGCATGGACACCCTTGGTTGGCAAAAAGTCCTCGCCGCCCTCATGGTCTTCGGTGGTGTCATGATGGTGAACTTCAGCCGTAGTGCAAAGGGGTAAACATCGTTAGTCAAATGAACGTTTTACGTTGGATATAAGACCAAAAGCGGAAACCCCATCAAAGGGACATCCGCTTTTTTCATTTTAGAGCATCAGAAATACTACTTGGTCACTTTATAAGAATCTTTGCATTTTCCACATCCTTTCCTTTTTGAAAGCGAGTGATATTGTAAATTCCTTTAGGCATGCGTGCTTTTAGAGATACGTTATTCTCACCAGCAGGGACAAATGTTTTTGCAACGGTAGTTCCTGATGGATTACTCATAATGATTTCAGAATCTTTGGAAGTGTCAGAAAGTTGTATGTTTATGGTAGAGTTCTTCTGTCTTGCTCTCATTGTTATAGGAACATTGCTTACTTACTGTATGCTTTGTGACTGTTTGTCAATCCGATAGAACATGGTGCAATAAGTATTTTCATCATTCACTTCAGAAGTTCCTTCAACAACCAGGTAATTCTTACCTCCGATAGTAATGACGGTCATTGATTGACAATCATATTCGTCAGCTTCAAATCCATTACTAAAATCAATGTCATGGACAACCGTTCCGTCTGAAGAAACCACCTGAACACCTCTACAAGCAGGATAAGCATAGTCAGAAATCAACGTTGAATGTGTCAACTGAAGATTATATCTTCCATCTCCAGGGACGCTACTTGCCCAATCACTGATGTCGGTCAATGTCATTTTGGGGATAATATACTCAAACTTTTCATCATCGTTGAAGAGTGTCTGAGACAACAGGAAGTGATAATTGTCATCGCTTGATCCACCGTCGAAGTTAATGTATGACAATTCTATTACAGGAGTCTCGCACGAGCGTTCTTCAGTTCGTTCACCAACGTCTTTCCAATCTGTGTATGTGGCAATGTATTCAACACGAACTTGATACAATACATTGTCTTTGCACAGGATGTAGTTAATTGGATATTTAGTGCCAAAGTAATCATATCCGAAGAAGAACTCCGACATGCTTGCTCGGGTAGCATAATAAGGATTTGTTGAATAAACGATGGTATCTCCATTCTCTACACGAACTTCTATGTCACCTCTCCATCTTTCTTTTTCCAAGAATTGTTCGAATGTAAAGTCTTCGTCCAAGTTGCGATAATGCTCTCTATAGAGTTCTTCTTTGGTGACATCCTTGACTTCTCGTACTTGATCCTTGTATTTCAGTGTATAGTTGAATGTGCCATCCTTTGCATTGACGGTATTTATTTTCTCAATATCATCGTTGTACAAGGCAATGGAATATCCTCCGTCAGTCTCTTCCTCGAAGTGAAGGATTGGTTTGTCGTCAGCAGAGAATTGACGAGGTATCACATTCAAGTAGGAATAGCTCTCAACAACGATGTTTTGGCCGAATGCTGGTAATGCCATTATTGTGGCAAGTAATAACAATTCATTCTTTTTCATTTTTATATGATTTTAATGTTGATATTTATTTTCAGTGCAAATATAGAAGAAATAGACGAAATAGGATCTAAATGAGTCACAAAAAAGAATATGACTATTATATATCAAATAGTTGATTAAGCTTTGGATTTCTTCTTCAACCAATGATTGGTCAATCATTCGCGGACAGGTTGGTCGTAGAGTTTGAAGGCCGCCCATGCGATGAAGATAGCGAGGGCAACCGTACAGATACCTGTCATCAGATGGGTACCGAGCGGGGCTTCCAAGTGGGTCGTTTTCCAGGCGGTATGCATGTAGATGATAGGGTAGTGCGTGATGTAGAGCGGATAGGATATGTCGCCCAGGAACTTGCATACCTTCATCGAACGTTTACCCTTCAAGGTGCTACCTGCACCAATCGCCAGGATAAGGGGGAAAAGGACGAGCACACATACGAGCTGATAAATACCGTCGGTCAATCCGTTTTCGCCTCCCAATATGGGCATACACAACATGACGATGATGATAAGCGATGTCACCCAAAAACCTCCGGGGATACTTATCTTCTTTCCCAAACGGCAAAGGAACAATCCCATGAGGAAGGGACAAAGCAGACGGACATAACCGACATAGATTTGCTCGGGGGTAAAGGCAAATCCTCCGATAAGAGTGTAATTGTTAGGCCCCGGTTCAATCAATCCGAAGAGGTTGAGGTTCAGCGTAAGGTCGGCCGTAAGGACGGCTGAGAGAACCACCAGAATTCTTAAGGCAAACTTCGGCAAATGGCGCAATACAAGAGCATAAAGGATGTTGGCCACATACTCGAACATGAGTGTCCACACTGGTCCGTTGATGCTGGTCAGCTCTCCCCATCCGCGAATATCCATTGAGGGAGGAAGGGGAATCATCAGTATCATCAACAAGGCTTGCACGAGAACCATCCACCACAAAGCATCGTCCACTTTACTGAAAAGCACAGGGTCGCCCGAATAATAAAAGAAGGTAATACCTACCAAAGCGCCGAAAATAACCATCGGATGAAGGCGGACGATACGTCGCTTGAAGAAACCAATCAATGACATCTTATTCCAACGGTCATCGTATGCATAGCCAATAACGCAAAAAAGAAATCGACGGCCAAATAACCGTGCGAGAAATAGACACTCAACAAATTGCCGGGATAGTACTCAAACATGTGGAAAAGTACCACGATGATGGCGGCCACTCCACGCAATCCGTCCAGGATTTCATACCTGGGCTTACTCTTTAATATTGGTTCATAGTTATTCTGTCTTAGCTTTCTTATGCCCTACTGTACCTTTATATATAAGGAAGCCTATGACGAAGACGGCGAGGGCAATGCAAATGAGACCAATCTCGTGGCTGTATTCATTTACCTTCTCCAAAAGTTGCTCTTCGGTTTCGATGCCTGGCACTTTAGAGAGATAATGTCCGATAGCAGCAAGAACAGCATTCCAAATACCTGCTCCTAAGGTGGTGAATAGGAGGAAGGTGGAAAGCTTCATACGCGCCAATCCGGCGGGGATGGAGATAAGCTGGCGCACAGCTGGGATAAGTCGTCCGATGAAGGTAGCGATGGCTCCGTGCTTCTCGAAGAAGTTTTCGGCATTCTGCACCTTTGCTTCGTCAATCAGACATATATGTCCAAAGCGGCTATTGGCAAATTTATATACAATGGGACGTCCGAGCCACTTAGCCAAGAAATAATTGATGAGTGCACCAATATTGGCACCAATGGTAGCAAAAAGGACTACGAGATAGACGTTCAAGCCTCCATCGCCAGCAGCAGCTTTCCATGCGGCGGGTGGCACTACCACTTCGGAAGGGAAGGGGATGAATGAACTCTCGATTGCCATCAACAAGGTGATGGTCCAATAGTTAAGGTGTTCGAGACACCATTGAATGAATGCAACTGATTCCAATGAATTAAAAATTAAAAGTTAAAAATTAAGAGCTTCTCTATAATCACTAACAGCTTGTC